>DATBKS010000294.1:0-4411 GCA_036555755.1 Thermoleophilaceae bacterium | reverse complement strand
ATCTCGCACTTCAACGGGCTCGACTACGCGCGCTCGACCGCCCAGGCGCGCGAGCAGGTGGAGTCCGGCGCGGCCGAAGCGGCCTTCTTCATGCGCGGCACGCCGGTGGCGCAGGTCCGCGACGTGGCCGGCGCGGGCGTCGTCGGCGCTCTTCGAGTAGTTCAGGCCGTGGAAGTGCGAGATGTCGTCCTCGCTCATGCCGAGCGCGCCCTTGAGGATCAGCGCCTCGAGCACCGCGGTGTCGAGCCGGCGGTAGGGCTCGGGCTTGTCGGCGAGCGCGGAGTCGGCGATCGACTGGTCGCGCAGGCGCAGGCGGCGCGGCTGGTGGTCGAAGCGGTCGAGGTAGCCGAGCACGATGCCCTGCTCGTCCGGCCCGGGCTCGAGTTGCGACGCGTCGATAGGCGTGGAGTCGAAGTCGCGCTCGGTCGTCTCTGCAAGAGCGGCGCGCTTCTCGTCCGTCAGGTCGGTGAGCAGCCGGTGGGTGGCGAAGATCGTCAGCCCGGGGTCCGACAGCGAGCACAGGAACATCAGCACGTAGCGGTGCTCGCCCTCGCCGCCGATCTCCTCCGCATACACGCGCGCGGTCTCGTAGCGGTGGTGGCCGTCGGCGATGAGCAGCTCGCGGTCGGACAGGGTCTGCTGCACCTGCGCCATCGCGCTCTCGTCGCCCACCCGCCAGAGCGTGTTGACCGTGCCGTCCGGGTCGGTGGCCTCGCCGAAGGGCTCCTCGCGCGTGAAGGGCTCGAGCGCGTGCCAGGCGCGCTGCTCGGGGTCTTCGAACAGGCTGAAGATGGGGGACAGGTTGGTGCGCGTGGCGCGGGTGAGGCGGAGGCGGTCCTCCTTCGGTCCCGGGTGCGTGCGCTCGTGGGGGCGGATGCGGCCGGGGCCGTAGTCCTCCACGCGCACGCGGCAGAGGAAGCCGTGGCGGGTGCGCTGCCTGCCGTCGGGGCCGGTGTAGGCCTGGGTCAGCGCCCAGATGGCGGGCAGGCGCTCGCGGACCACGACGCCCTGCTGCTGCCACGCTTCGAAGGTGTTCTGCGCGCGGAGGTAGGGGTCGCCGCCGTTCTCGTCGCGCGGCAGGTCGACCTCCACCACGTTGAACGGGCTCTTCGCCGCGAGCACGGCGCGCTCGGCCTCGTCGATGACGTCGTAGGGCGGCGCGGTGACGGCGTCGAGCGAGCCGACGACGCGCGGCTCGTACCTGAGCGTTTTGAGGGGCTGGATCTCCGCCACGGGGCGGAACTTACTGACTAGCCGGGGCTGCCGAAGTCAGTCGTGTATGTGGCCGCGCCGTGGACACCGGGCTCAGGCGCGCCGTTCGCGATGCCGATCCCGATGTCGCGGAAGCTTGCGTGCAGGATGTTCGCCCGGTGGCCGGGGCTGTGCATCCACATGTTCACGATCGACTTCGGCGTCGAGTAGCCGCCGGAGCCCCAGGCGATGTTCTCGCCGAGCGTGTAGCCGTGGTAGCCGGCGTGGCGGATGCGGCCGGCGAAGTCGCCGTGGTCGAAGTACTTGTTGCGCACCATCGAGCGGGAGTGGCCGGCGGCGGCGCGGTCGAGCTTGGTGTTCTCGCGCAGCGGGCGCAGGTGGTGCTTGCGGCGCTGGACGTTCAAGAGGCAGAGGGTCGCCCGTACGGCGGTGGCGTTCGACACCTTCGCGGGGCGCGCGCTGGCGGCGGCGCAGCCTGCCTGCGCGGCGGACGGGGCAATCAGGGCGGCGGCAGCGATGAAGGCCGCCAGGATGTGCGAAGGACGGAGCCGCATACTGCGTCTCTTTTCGGCCTGCCCACTCTCACACTTGACCAAACGACGACCTCGATAGCATCGAATGCTGTGAGGCGTTGGACTCGCCTTGTTGTACGGAATCGTAAGAAGGTACTGGCCGGTTGGCTGGTTCTCTTCGTGCTGGGCGGCTTCGGCGCGGCGAACGTAGGCAAGCTGCTCACGAACCGCTTCAGCGTCCCCGGCTCTGACGCCGAGCGAGGCCTCGATCTCCTCAAGCAGCGGTTCGGCGAGCGCGGGGTGGGCGACTTCACGCTGGTCCTGCAGTCCACGGACGGCTCGATCCGCGACCCGGCATTCGTCCGGAATGCCCAGGCCGCCGCCGGACGCGGCGCCGCCGTGATCAAGGGCGCCAAGGCCGGGCCGGTGCTGCCCGCCTCGGCCAGCGTGGCCTACGTGCAGATCACCACGCCGCTCGAGAACCAGGACGCATCCGACAAGACCACGACGGTCCGTAAGGCGATCGGCACGGTTCCCGGCGCGAGGAGCTACCTGTCCGGCTTCCCGGCGGTGAACCACGACACGCAGCCGATCTACAACGACGATCTGCGCAAGGGCGAGTCGATCGCGATCCCGGTGGCGCTGATCGTCCTGATCTTCATGTTCGGCACGCTCGGCGGGATCGCCGTGCCGTTCGCGTTCGCGTTCGTGACGATCCCCACCACGCTCGGGATCGTTTGGATCCTCGCCCACGTCATGGACATGGCGATCTACGTGACGAACATCGTGACGCTGATCGGCTTCGCGATCGCGATCGATTACTCAATGCTCGTGGTGTTCCGCTTCCGGGAGGAGCTCGAGAGGCATGACCATCCAAACGCGGCGCTCGAGCGAACGATGCGCACAGCCGGCCGCGCCACAATGTTCTCAGGCGGGACGGTTGCGATCGGGCTTGCGCTGCTCGCGCTGATGCCGCTCCCGTTCATGCGCTCGATGGGCATCGGCGGGCTGATCGTGCCGCTCGTGTCGATCGCGGCGTCCGCCACCTTCCTTCCCGCGCTCCTGTCCGTAATGGGGCGGCGGGTGAACAGGCTGCGGATCGTGCCGCGCCGCATCCTCAAGTCGCGCGCCCACGGGACGGCCGGCTTCTGGTCGCGTCTCGCGCGCTCGATCATGCGGCGCCCGGTCCTGTACTTCGTCACCGCAGCGGCGCTGATGATCGCGCTCGCCATTCCCGCCCTCCAGCTCAGCCTCACCGGCGGCGACAACCGCGGCGTGCCCAAGACCACGGAGGCGACAAAGGGGCTCGCGCTGCTCGAGAGCACGCTCGGGCCGGGGGCGCTGGCGCCGAACCAGGTGGTCGTCGACACGGAGCGGCCGGGCGGCGCGTTCACGCCGCAGTCGATAGCCGCGCAGCGCCGCTTCCTAGCGGCGGTGAGCCGCGATCCGGAGGTGGAACGGCAGACGATCCAGGCCCCCGTGCTTCTGGCGAGGGCGCCCGGGCAGCCGGATGCGGCGACGCTCGCCCGGCTCGAGCGGGCGTCGCTGGTGGACGCCCAGGGACAGACGTACCAGATCCGCCTGGCCGGGCATCACGACTCGGGAACCCACGCCGCGATGGACCTCGTGAACCGGCTGCGCGACCGCTACGTGCCGGCGGCGGACTTCGGATCCGCACGCGTGCTCGTCACCGGCGCGCCCGCGTTCGGCGTCGACTTCATCGACAAGTCGTACGCGGCGTTCCCGTGGCTCGTGGCGGGCGTGCTCGTGATCAGCTACCTGCTCCTGCTGCGCGCGTTCCGATCGATCTTCCTGCCGCTCAAGGCCGTGCTGCTGAACCTGCTGTCGGTGAGCGCCACCTACGGCGTGCTCGTGCTCGTGTTCCAGCACGGCTGGGGCAGCGGCATCGGGTTCCAGACGTCGCCCCAGATCGAGGCCTGGATCCCGATCTTCCTGTTCGCCGTGCTGTTCGGGCTCTCGATGGACTACGAGGTGTTCCTGCTCTCGCGCATGCGCGAGGAGTGGGACAAGCGGCACGACAACGAGGCCGCCGTGGCGAGCGGGCTCGAGCACACCGGCCGGATCATCACCGCGGCCGCGATCATCATGGTCGCGGCGTTCTCGGGCTTCACCGCGGGCAGCTTCGTCGGCCTCCAGCAGTTCGGCCTCGGCCTCTCGGTGGCGATCCTGCTCGACGCCACCGTGGTCCGCATGATCCTCGTCCCCTCGATCATGAAGCTGATGGGCGACTGGAACTGGTACCTGCCCGAACGCGTGCGCCGAGCGCTGCGGCTGAAGCCCGTCCGCGGCGGCATGGCCGCGCCCGCGCCGATCAGGGAGTAGGGGCGTTCGCGCAACTTCGCCCCTACGATGGGGTGTACGGGGCGTGGCGCAGCCTGGTTAGCGCGCCTGCTTTGGGAGCAGGAGGTCGGCGGTTCGAATCCGCCCGCCCCGACTACGATTCGGAGGGTCAGCACCCTCACGCGGGTACAAAACGGGTACATCCTCGCCGCGTGCTGCGCGGATCTGGTCTTCGGCTGTCTTGTGTTCTCCGACCGAGTGCTCGTCGAAGACGTGCGCGTAGGTGCCGAGGGTCATCTCTGGCGAGTGGCCGGCCTGACGTGCGACCTCGACGACGCTGAGTCCTTCGTGGATGAGCAGTGAGATGAAGGAATGGCAGAGGTCGT
>DATBKS010000293.1:0-15803 GCA_036555755.1 Thermoleophilaceae bacterium | reverse complement strand
ACCCGCGTGCAGGCTCGGCCTGATGTTCTGGTTCAGGCGGAACAGGTTGCCCGGGTCGTACCGGTCCTTCAGCGCGACGAGCCGCTCGTACTTCTCCTCGCCGTAGGCATCGCGGACGCGGTCGGCCTCGGGCGTGAAGTTTAGATAGGCGCCGCCCGTGCTGAACGGCCGCATCGCCTCCGCGAACGCGCGATTCGCGGCGATGAGGCGGTCGTCGTCCGCGGGGTCGCTCCACGCCGAGATTGGGTGGAAGAGGTAGTTCGCGTCGCGGTGGGAGAAGGCGGTCGCCTCTTCCGGGACCGCGGTGACGCCCTGGCCGATGCGGAAGATGGCCGTCTGGCTGAACGGCGCGCCCGCCGCGGCCAACCTGGGTCCGTGGCGCAGGAACGTGTCGATCGCCTCGTCCGGGAGGGTGCGCATGTACTCACCGCGCCAGTAGCTGCGCAGCCCCGGGGGTGCGAGCGGGTCGAGGGCGGCCTGGAAGGCGGTGTACGGCATCGGCTGGATCAGGTTCACCTCGGGCCGGAGATCCAGGAGCGGCTGCACGACGCCGACGCCCTCTTCAGGGTCACCGACGTAGAGCACGGCCATCCCGAGCGCCTGCCGTCCCTGCAGGTAGTCGGGAACGAACTCCTCGGGTGGTGCGGTCACGATGACGGCGGCCGTCGACAGCTCGTCTGGTGCGTCGTCGACGTAGTCGCGCCAGGAGCGCAGGACCTCGTCGGCCCGGTCGAGCGGCCACATCGCGAGGCCGGCGAGCACGATCGGCCCGAGCTCGTGCAGGCGCAGCTCGAACTCCGTCACGATCCCGAAGTTGCCGCCGCCGCCGCGGATCCCCCAGAAGAGGTCCTCGTTTTCCCGCTCGCTCGCCGTGACGACGGTGCCGTCCGCGAGCACCACCTGCGCGGAGAGGAGGTTGTCGCACGTCAGGCCGTGCTTCGACGAGGTCCAGCCGTAGCCGCCGCCGGTCGTGAAGCCGCCGACGCCCGTCGTCGTCACCCGGCCGCCCGGGGTGTGGAGCCCGTGCTCCTGGGTAGCGGCATCGAACTCGCCCCACAGCGCGCCGCCGCCCGCCCGCGCCGTCCTGCGCACGGGATCGACGTCGATCCGCTTCAGGCCCGACAGGTCGATCACCAGGCCGCCGTCACAGACGCTCAGCCCGGCCACGCTGTGTCCGCCGCCGCGGACGGCGACGACGAGCCCGTGCTCGCGGGCGAAGTCCACTGCGCTGGCGACGTCGGCGGTGGTGGCGCAGCACGCGATCGCTGCCGGCCGCCGGTCGTGCATCGCGTTGAAGACCTGCCGGGCCTCGTCGTAGCTCCCGTCGCCGGGAAGGATCAGCTCGCCGGACAGCGTCTCGGCAAGATTTCCCAGGGCACCTCGTTCACTCATCGTCGCCTCCAGTTCGTGGTCCAAAACGTCCTGGAGCCAGCCTCCCTTTGGGCTCTGTCCCCCGCTTCACCTTTTCGGGCCATCGGGCGAAGATGGCCCGTTCTGGCCTAGAGCAGCCCTTCCTCGAGCGCGACCGCCACCGCCTCAGCTCGCTTCGAGCAGCCGAGCTTCGCCAGGACGTTCGCCACGTGGCGATGGACCGTGTGCTCGCTGAGCACGAGCGCCGACGCGATCTCGGCGTTCGTTCTTCCCTGAGCCACGAGGCCGAGCACCTCGCGCTCGCGGGCGCTCAGCTCGGCCCGGCGCGTGCGGCGCAGAAGCTTGGCGCGCCGCTCTTCCGAAGCCGCCCCCAAGTCGGCGAACACCGCCACCGCGCGGTCGTACTCGGCGCGCGCCGCATCATCGCGCCCGAGCTCGCGGAGCGCGGAGGCGAGCCCCACCCGCGCCCGGGCGGCTTCGAACGGCAGCCCGGCGTTGCCGAGCAGTCCGACGGCGTCCTCAAACGCTTCGCGGGCGGCTTCGAAGTCTTGGCCGGCGGCGTCGGCGCAGCCCTCGGCGAAGCGGGCCGCTCCCCGCAGCGGATCGGTTCCGGCCGAACTGGCGATTGCGGCGAGCTCCTCCGCCGCCGCGGCCGCCTCGCCGACCGCGCCCGCCGCGGCCTGCGCCTCCGCGAGGAGCTCTAGGCCCGGGGCGCGCTCGGTATGTGTCCCCGCCATCAGCCGCAGGAAGCGCGACGCACCGTCGGCCGCTGCCGCCGCGTCCCCACGGTCGAGGGCGAGGGCGCCGCTGGACAGCACCGCGGTCGGATTGTGTTCCGCCCGCCGGAGCAGAGCAGCCGCCTCTTCGTGCCGCCCCTGCCGGCGTCGCAGCTCCGCCAGGCGCGCCATCGCATCGATTCCTTCGAAAGGACGGGCCGCCAGCAGAGCTCCCGCATCGGTCAGCTCGACCTCCGCTGTCTCCCACTCGCCACGCAGCATCAAGACCGTCGCGTAATGGCAGCGGCACACAGCCCGCAGCGCCGCGATATTCCAGCCGGCGGACATGTCCGCCACGCGCTGGCACCACTGGCCCGCGCGCTCGAAGTCGCGCACCCGCTCACAGGCGAAGATGAGGTAGCAGCACGAAAAGCCGATCGCGACCAGGTCCTGCATGTCGCCCGCCGTGGCCGCCGCAGTCGCCTCGTCGAGCCGGGCCATGCCGGCGGCGATATCGCCCTGACTGACTCGCGCCAGCCCATCGAGGGCGACCGCCGTCATCTCCAAGTCGACGTCGCCCAGCTCGCGCCCGAGCGCCTCGGCCTCGGCGCAGCGCATCCGAGCGTGCGTGGCATCGCCGGGGAGCGAAAACGACGCCTCGCGCAGCGCGAGCCAACCAAGCTCCGGCGTGGGGCCGCACCCGTCGAGGAGGCGGCGGGCACGCGCCAGCCAGCCGTCGCTCACCGCCCGTTCGCCACGACCTGAGCGGTAGTCCCACGCGAGCGCGATGGCCATCCGCGCCGCGTCGATCGGGCAGCCCGCCTCCCGGTAGCCGGCATAGGCGCGCTCGTGTGTCTCGAGCGCCAGCTCCACCTCGTCCAGGAAGAAGGTCGCCTGCGCGAGGCCCTCGAGGGCCTTGGGTCCGGCGCCGTCGGCGATGGCCCGCTCAAACGCCGCGCGAGCGTCCGCCCAGTTGCATTGATCGAGAGCCCGGGCTCCGGCGTCAAGATCGTCGGTGGACACGCCCGGGTCGGTCATGAGCGGGTGAATTATCCCGCGCCGATCCCCGTTAGACGCGCTCTAGAGAGCCCACGCCCGGCTGATCTGTCCGTTTTCGAACCGGAACCACCAGCTCACAAACGGAAGCTCGAGATCCGAGCCGTCCGGACCAATGCCGCTCACGGCGACAAGGGCTACGCCGAACTCCTCATCCGCGCGGACGTAGAACGGCTTTGCGCTGAGCGTCTCCCCCTCGTGTTCGGGCGCCGGCTGCTCGTCGAGCCAGCGCTCGATCTGAGCGACGCGCTCGTCGGCTGGGTGTTCAGGCGCTGGCGAAGGGAGGGCTGTCATCTGTGTGAGCCACGGCGGCCCGCCTGTCGGGGCGGGCCGCCGCTGAGGGATGGGAATGACTCGCAGCAGATATTCTACATAAAGTTGGTCGACTTTTAGGAGTTGCGCTTGAAAGTCAGTTCGACGCGGCCCTGAGGGCCGGTGCCACCTCGCCCGCGACGAGCTCCAAGCTGCGCCAGTCGTACGGGGCATAGGCGGCGAGCAGGAAGTCCCCCGCGCCGAGCTCGGCGAACGGCAGCATCCGCTCCACGCACTGCTCGGGCGTGACGAAGATGAAGTTCTCCTCCTCGAGTGGCAGCGCCGGGGCGAGCTCGCGGCGGCGTTCCTTCAGGGCGACCTCGTCCTCGGCGAGCACGGCGCGGAAGGTGAGTGACTTGCGGATCTCGGCCGGGTCGCGCCCCACGTCCTCGCAATGGCGGGAGAGCACGCCGAGCTTGTGGCGGAAGGTGTCGATGTCGCCCAGGCCGGTGTTCCACACGTCGGCGTGCTCGGCGACGATGCGGAGCGTGCGCTTCTCCCCCTCGCCGCCGATGATCAGCGGCAGCCGCGCCTGGACCGGCTTCGGATCCATCTGCGCGTCGTCAAGCTGGTAGTGCTTGCCCTCGAAGCTGAAGCGCTCCTCGGTCCACAGCCCGCGCATCACCCGGCAGGCCTCGTCGAGCATGTCCATCCGCACGCCGAGCCGCGGGAACGGGATCCCGTACTGCCGGTGCTCGCCCTCGAACCAGGCGGCGCCGACTCCGTACTCGGCCCTCCCGCCCGAGATGTGGTCGATCGTGGCCGCCATGTTCGCGGCGACGGCCGGGTGCCGGTAGGTGACCCCGGTCACGAGGATGGCTACCCGTACGCGCGTCGTGTGCGCGGCCATCGCCGCCATCATCGTCGGGCCCTCGAAGCAGGGACCGTCGGGGTCGCCGACGATCGGCATGAAATGGTCGAACACCGAGAGCCAGTCGTAGCCGAGCTCCTCGGTGCGCCGCCAGAGCTCGAGGCAGTTCTCGAAGGTTGCGTGTTGCGGGCCCGAGTAGACGCCGAAACGGATCACGCGCTCCGAGGATACGGAGCCGCCCCGGGCGCCGGGACGAACCCGGCGATGGCGTCGGCCACCGCCCCCTCGTTGTCCACCGGCACCCACGTCTTCGCGCCGGGGACCGGGACGAGCGTCGCGGAGGGGAAGTCCGCAGCGAGCCGCCGCGCGTCCGCGATCGGAAAGAACTTGCAGCGGTCGCCCCAGACGAGGAGGACCGGCCGCTCGAACCGGGGGATCACCTCGGCGGCATCCATCAGCAGCTCCGGGCGGAACCCGGCCATGGCCGCGACCATGTCGTCGATCACGCCCGGATCGCTCTGGCCGGGCCCGAAGAAAGACTCCTCGCGCTCGCCGTCCAGTCCCGACGTTGTCACGCTGGCGATAGCCCTGCGCCGCCCGAACGAGGAGCGCAGCTGCAACCGCACGAGGCCTCGGGCGAGGCGCGGAAACCTGCGTGACAGCGCGCTCGCCTTCTTGAGCTCGTCCGGAGGGAACTTGTCGTAGCTCTCACAGTTGGTCAGGACCAGACGGCCCACGCGCTCGAGCGCGGGGTGATCCGTGGCGAGCGACAACAGCAGCAGCCCGCCGGCCGTGTCGTTGGCGATCAGAGTGGCGTCTTCGACGTCGAGCAGCTCGAGGCAGTCGAGCAGCAGCCGAGCGAGCGAGTCCGCCGACCGGTCCGCTCCCGTGGACAGCGGCCAGGGATGCGCTCCGAGCGGGAGGTCGATCGAGATGCAGCGGTAGCGGTCCTCGAGCGCGCCGACGACGTCACGCCAAAGGTCGTGGTTCGCGAGCGCGCCCGCGAAGAAGACCAGCGGCGGCCCTTCGCCGGACGATCGGTATGACAGATAGCCAAGTCGTGTTTCCAGTCGGTTCGATTCGTGGACGGTCATCGCGCTCCCTTCGCTTGGTCGTCCACAGACTGGGCACCCCGCGCCCGGTCTCCAATACGGCCACCCGAAAGGACGACCCTGAGGATTTCCCCCCTTTGGCGCGCGCCGGCGCGCCAGCATCGGGCGGAGAAATCTGCAACGAAAGCCTCAAAACCGAGAGCCCGGCCGGGCATTCATGTTAACGTTCAACATATGTCTCTAGACACTGATTCCACGGGTTCGAAAGACCGAATCTCCGAACTCGTCGAGCGCCATGCAGGACTGCAGGGTTTGACGGTCGCCACGATCGCCGACGTGCTCGACCGGCTCGGCTACCGGAACCAGGTCATGCACTCGCGAATGCGTCCGGTGGCGGCGGTCAAGCCGATCTTCGGCCCCGCCTTCACGATGCAGGCCGTGCCGCAGCCAAGCCTGGTGACGGACCCCTACGCCAAGGAGATGGAGGCCACCGACGTGATGCCGAGCGGCACCGTGGTGGCCGTCAGCGCGGGCGGGGCAAGCCAGGCCGGCCTGTGGGGCGAACTGCTCTCCACTCGCGCGCTCGCCCGTGGCGGCGTCGGAGTGGTGATCGACGGTGGTGTGCGAGACATCGCCGGGATCGAGGCGCTTGAGTTCCCCACATTCGCCTCGACGATTCACGCGGCCGACTCGTACGGGCGTGCCGAGGTGATGTCGTTTGACGAGCCGATCATCTGCGGCGACGTTCCGGTCCGGCCGGGCGATCTGATCGCGGCGGATCTCGACGGCGTGGTGGTCGTGCCCACCGAGATCGCGGAGACCGCGATCGAGGAGGCCGCCATCAAGCTCGCCAAGGAACACGAGGCGCAGCGGCTGCTCAAGCAGGGCGTGAGCGTCCGCGACGTGTACCAGCAAACCGGCGTGTTGTGACCGCCGCACCCGAGTTCCGGGCGCGGCTAGCGAACAAGAGGATCGTCGTCACCGGTGCGGGCTCCGGAATCGGGCGCGCGTCGAGCATCCGGCTTGCGGCCGAGGGCGCGCAGGTCCTCGTCTCCGACCGTGACGGGCATGCGGCCGAGCGGGTGGCCGAGGAGATCCGCGCTGCGGGCGGGCAAGCCGTGTCCGCCGTTCTCGACATAACGGCGGAAGCGCTGGAGACCGAGCTCACGAGGCTGTTGGACGAGCATCTCGGCGGCGGCCTGGACGTGCTCGTGAACAACGCCGGCGTGGGCGCGGCGGGCAACATCCTCGAGACCTCGGACGAGGACTGGCGACGCGTCTTCACGGTCAACGTCGACGGCACCTTCCGCTGCACGCGGGCAGTGCTGCCGCGGATGCTCGAGCAGGGCAGCGGCAGCGTGGTGAACATGGCCTCCGTCGCCGGCATCGCGGGACTCACCAACCGCTACGCCTACTGCGCGAGCAAGGGCGCCGTGGTGAGCATGACGAGAGCGATGGCGCTCGACTACGCCGGCACGGGAGTGCGGGTGAACTGCATCTGCCCCGGCACCGTTCACACCCCCTGGGTCGAGTCGTTCGCCGCACAGGCGCCCGACCGCGATGCGTTCGTGACCGAGATGAACGCGCGCCAGCCGATCGGCCGGATGGGCAACGCCGAGGAGATCGCGGGCGCGGTTGCGTACCTCGCGAGCGATGACTCTGAGTTCATGACTGGAAGCGCGCTCGTGATCGACGGCGGGCTCACAGCGGGCGTCCCGCGCAGGCCCACGAACGCCGGCTAGCGCCGGCCTCGCTTACGGCAGCAATAAAGCCGGTGACGGAGCGCCAGGTGGGCACGCTCTTCACTTTTGCCACCGTATGGGTGGAAAAGGTGAAGAGCGTGGACGTTTCCGCACTTCCCACGCCATTTATCGCTGCTGTAAACGTCGCCGGCTAGCGCCGGCGGCTCAGCTTCTCGACAAGCGGGCTGAGCGCGGGCTGCCGCGCCAGCCGGACGAGCGCCTTGCGGGCACGCGGCCGCGACATGATCCGCTCGACGAGCGGGCCACGGGCGCCCGGAGCCGTGGCCTGGTGGCCGCTCCCCCACTCCCTGGGACCGCCGCCGCCCGCGAGGTCGGCAGCCACCACATGCGCCGCGTTGTGACCCGGCACGCCCATCACGCCGCCGCCGGGATGCGCTCCGGAGCCGCACAGGTACAGGCCCTCGAGCGGCGACCGGTAGCCGCTCCACCCGCTCGCCGGACGCCCGCCGAACACCTGGCCGAGCGTCATCGCGCCGTGGAAGATGTTGCCGCCGGTGAGCCCGTACTCCCGCTCCAGGTCGAGCGGGGTGATCGTGTAGGTGTCGATCACGTGGTCGCGCAGCTTCGGCGCGTAGCGCGTCATCACGTCGAGCACGCGCTCGGTGAACGCCGCCTTGTGGTCGTCCCACGTGCCGTCGGCCAACTCGAGCGGCAGCTGCTGCACTCCTGTGATCAGCATGTGCTTGCCGGGCGGAGCGAGTGAATCGTCGTGCACGCTCTGCGTGAGGAACTCCACTGGGAAGTCGTCCGGGATCACGCCGCGGCGCTCCGCGCTCCACGCCTGCTCGAAGCGCTCCATCTCGGCGCCGAGCAGCGTGAGGCCGCGGTAGTGCGGGCCCGCGCCGCTCTCCATCCCGACGAAGTCCGGCAGGCCGTCGAGCGCGATGTGAACGCGCGCCATCGAGCCGCGCATGTCGAAGTGCTCGATGTCCGTGCGGAAGTCGGCCGGGAGGTCGCCGGCGTCGACGATGCCGAGGAAGGTGCGATGCGGGTCGGCGCTCGAGGCGACCGCCCGGGCGCGCAGCTCCTCGCCGGTCTCGAGCATCACCCCGACGGCGCGGCCCCGCTCCACGAGCACCCGCGCCACCGCCGCGTCCACGCGGATGTCCACGCCGCGGGTCCGAGCGCGCGCGGCGAGCGCCGCCGCCACCGACCCCATCCCGCCGCGCGGGAACGCGTACTGCCCCATCCGGCCCTCGTACTCGCCGATCGAATGGTGGCCGTAGAGGAAGCTCCAGCCCGGAGTCCACGGCCCGCCCCAGGCGGACACGAGCGCGTAGAAGCTGAGGAAGCCCTTCAGCATGTCGAGTTCCAGGTAGCGCTCGAGCAGGTCCGCCACGCTGAGCGTGAAGAACTCCTCGAACAGATCCGCCTGGCCCGCATCCTCGAAGGCGGCGAGCACCTCGGACAGCTCCGGCGGCGGCCGCAGGATCCAGGGCGAGATGAAGCGCGCGAACTGCTCGAGGCGCAGCCCGAGCGCGACGAAGCGCTCGGACTCGCCACTGCGCAGCTCCTCGAGACCGCGCAGCGTCGCGCTGAGCTCGTTCCAGAGGATGAGGTGCCGGCCGTCCTCCAGCAGGTTCACGTCGCCGACGTCGGTCTGGTAGAGCTGGAGCCCGTGCCCGGCGAGGTCCAGGTCGCCCAGCACCTTGGGGTGGAGCAGCCCCGCCACGTAGGAGCACGACGAGGACTTGAAGCCCGGGATCAGCTCCTCGGTGACTGTCGCTCCGCCGATCACGCCGCGGCGCTCGAGCACCGTCACGGCCAGCCCGGCGTCCGCCAGGTAGTTGGCCGCGACGAGCCCGTTGTGGCCGGCGCCGACGATCAGTACGTCAGGCACAGGCACCCGCGCCGCGTCGTGTATGTCGGTCGTGCGTCGCTACTCGGCTGGCAGCTCTTGGTAGACGACACCCAGGTCGAAGTGCTCCTTGCGCTTGCGGTAGTACTTCGACCCGAAGTAGAGGGCGAACGACGCCGCGTACATGCCTCCCACGAACACGAGGCCCTTCGTCGTGTTGATCGCCAGCGTGTCGTTGGTCAGGCACTCGTAGTCGATGAAGATCACGAACGCGAGGAAGACCACCGCGCAGATCGACATGATCGGGATGCCGAACAGGCGGTGCTTGTCCCCCGGCGTCGCCTTGTAGAGCCCCGACCGCCGCTTCGGGAACAGGATCGCCGCGACCATCGTGACGCCGAATGCCGTGAGGCTCGGGATCACGAGCGCAACGGTGAGCGGCACGAACCAGGTTGCGTACGCGTAGAGCGCGCACACCCCCACACAGATCGCGGAGAACACGAGGATCGAGTTCACCGGCGTGTGCGAGCGCGCGTTCACCCGGCCGAACCAGTCCGGCAGCACCTTGTCGTTCGCCATCGCGAGCATGATGCGCGTGGCTCCGAGCGGTGCGTTCGGCGCGAGCATGATGTACCAGCAGAAGAACATGATGAACGCGATCCAGATGAAGATCGCGGAGCCGGATGCGAGTGCCACGAAGAAGCCGAAGAACGGAGCGACCGGCAGGACGTTCTTGGGATCCGCGGTGTAGAACAGATTGCCGCTGGCGTAGAGGAAGTGGCTCCCGACCTTCGTCGTAATGAGCGCCGCGAAGATCGCGATCACCACGAACGAGAACACCTCCGCGCCGGCGATCGACCAGAGGTTGCCGCGCAGGCTGTTGGCCCGTTTGATCTCGCCGCCCTGCATCACTCCCCAGTGCGGGAATGCAAGGAACAGCGACGCGTAGACCGCCGCGAGCATCGTCGCCCAGAGAGAGAAGTTGGTGTTGGTGTCGCCACCGTTCTTGAGGGTCGTCTGGTACGCGTTCTGCACGTGGTAGTTCTTCGACATGAACGAGTTGAGGTTGTTGACGAAGTCGTTGTGGCTCGTCGCGAGCAGCATGACCAGCACGATCGCCACGCAGGCCATGCCGATCCAGAACACCCAGCGCTGCACGAGCGCGTAGAGGCGCAGGCCCATGATGTTGATCCAGGCGCACCAGACCACGTAGACCGCCGAGATCACGAAGATTCCGGTTGGTTTAGCGATCCAGTTGCCCGCGTCGATCAGCCACGACCAGTTGTACTGCGCGCCGAGGAGAACGAAGAACGGCGACAGCACGAGCGTCGCGCCGAGATACGCGGTGAGCGCCACGAGCACGGTCTGTGACAGCACGATCGCGGTGAATACGAAGACGGTCGCGATGCCACCGCCGAGCACGCGGCTCTGGAAGACGTAGTCGCCTCCGGAGCGCGGCATGATCGCCATGAAGAAGGCGTAGACGATCGCCTCGAAGGTGCACAAAACCCCGCAAATCACCACAGACAGCCACAAACTGGCCTGCGGGAACGTCACCGACACCGCCACGTAGTTGAAGGCGATGAGAACGACTAGGTTCAGCGCGAGGACGTTGTAAATCCAGGCGTCGAGCTGCGAGAACTCGCGAACAAGTCCGGAGGCCTTGCGAGTGAAGCCTCCCTCAATAGGCTGCGCCGACTGGCCGGCCGTGGTGGCCTCCATGTGCACCTTCCTCCTTTGAGCCTGGTTGGTGGTGCTCTCTCCCCGCCCCGTAGGGCTGGCGTCACTATAACGTTCAATAGAGACGCCTGTCAAACACCATTTCGCCGCTGTTTGTGCGGGTTTTCAGGTGCGGCGGAAGACCCGTGGAGAAGCGCTCGAATCCAGCGCCTCGAGCAGGCCCTGGCGCTGTAGGCGCCGGACGTGTCCGTGAACGCAAAACATGAGCAGGTGGAGCTCGCTCTGCCAGGGTCCGGCGTTCTGCTGAACGGCAGCGCACAGGTCGGCGAGAGTGGCCGGCTCCTCCAGGCGGCTGAGCAGGATCTCGTCCACCCGCTCCACGAATGCGCGGCTCTCGCCGAGGAAGGCGTCCACTTCCGCGCCCGAGCGGATTGGCCAATGGCCTGAATGCAGCTGCTCGGGCGACAGCCGGCGTACGAGCTCGATCGAGCCGAGGTAGGAGTCGACCTCCTCATACGTGGGGCACATCGCCGGGCCACCGTCGGTGCCCGGGCACGCCTTGCCGTGGATGGCGTCGGAGCTGAAGAGCTGGCCCGTGTCGCGCTCGAACAGCACCAGGTGTCCGGCCGAGTGCCCGGGAGCGTGGTGCACTTCGAGCACGCGCTCGCCCACACGCAGCCGCTCGCCGCCGGAGAAGGCGAGGTCGATCGGCGTCGGTCCTCCGTAGTTGGAGCGGATCCACGCCACCTCGTCGGCGCCGTATCCGAGCTCGTACTCGGCCAGGTACGGCTGGTAGCGATCGCTCAGCAGCTGCTCCGGCTGGCCGACCATCGCGCGGTCGTAGAAGCCGCACGCAAGCAGCGCCGACGGGCACAGCTCGCGGATGGCGGCGAGGCCGCCTTGGTGGTCGACGTCCGGGTGCGTGACCACCACGACGCGGACGCGGTCGGGCGCAAGCCCGAGGCTCCGCAGCGCCGGCAGCACGACTTCGCGCGGCGTGCTCGTGACCCCGGTGTCGACGAGGGCGAGCTCCTGTCCGTCGGCGGAGCCGATCAGGTACTGGAAGAGATTGCGGCCGCCCAGCTCCGAGCGAAGGCACCAGGTGCGGTCGCCGATCTCGGAGATGTCAGGGGTGTCTACCAACCACCGATCCAGCCACTGAGGAGCCCAGCCGGCTCGGAGTCGATCGGCTCGCCGTCGCGGCGCTGGAGGAAGTCGAAGTCGCAGCCTTCGTCCGCTTGGGTCACGTGCTCGAGGAAGAGCGCGCCGTACCCGCGGGTGTACCTCGGCGCGGCGGGCGGGCGCGCCTCGAGCCGTGCCTGGATCTCGTCGTCGCTCAGCGCCACGTCGATCGTGCGGGCCTCCACATCGAGCTGGATCTGGTCGCCGTTCTCGACCGCCGCTAGCGGGCCGCCCGCCGCGGACTCAGGGGCCACGTGCAGCACCACTGTGCCGAACGCCGTCCCGCTCATGCGGGCGTCCGAGATCCGCACCATGTCGCGCACGCCCTGCTCCAGAAGGCGCTTTGGAATGGGCAACATGCCCCATTCCGGGAAGCCCGGGGCGCCGCGCGGCCCGGCGCTCTTGAGGACGAGCACGGAGTCGGGCGTGACCGGTAGATCGGGGTCGTCTATGCGCGCCACCAGGTCGTCCATGTCCTCGAACACGACGGCCGGCCCGGAGTGGCGCATCAGCTCCTCCGACGCCGCGCTCTGCTTGATGAGGGCGCCGCGGGGCGCGAGGTTGCCGCGCAACACCGCGATGCCGCCCTGCTCGTGCCGCGGCGACGCGAGCGAGTGCAGGACCTGTCCGTCGGGCTCCTCGGTCACGCGGTCGAGCATCTCCCCCATCGACTCGCCGCTGACGAGCGTGGCGTTCTCCTCGAGCAGCGGGCGCAGCTCCCGCAGCACGGCCGGCACGCCCCCGACCCTGTAGAGGTCCTCGTACAGGTACTCGCCTGACGGCCGCAGGTTGGCGATCACCGGCGTCCTGCGGGAGATCTCGTCGAAGCGGTCGAGCTCGAGCTCCACGCCCACGCGCCGTGCGAGTGCAAGCAGATGGATCACGGCGTTGGTCGAGCCGCCGATGGCCATCAGCGTGGTGATCGCGTTGTCGAAGGCGTTCGCGTCGAGGATCCGCTCCGGCGTCAGCTCGCTGCCCGCAAGCTCGACCGCCCGCCGGCCGGTGAGCTCGGCGGCCGCGGCGCGGCGCGCGTCCACGGCGGGTATGGCGGCGGTGCCCGGGAGCGCCATGCCGAGCGCCTCGACGATCGAGGCGAGCGTCGACGCGGTGCCGAGCTCGCTGCAGTGCCCGAACGACGGGATGAGCGATGCCTCGAGCTGCGCGTACTCGGCCTCGCTCATGCGGCCGGCGCGGAACTCCGCCGTGTACTCCCACAGGTCCGTGCCGACGCCGAGCTCGCGGCCGCGGAAGTGCCCCGGCTGCCCCGGCCCGCCGGTGAGCATGATCGCCGGGACGCCCGCGCTGGCCGCACCCATGAGCTGCGCCGGCACGGTCTTGTCGCACGAGGCGAGCAGCACCACGGCGTCGAGCGGATGGGCGCGGATCGACTCCTCGACGTCCATCGACATGAGGTTGCGATAGAGCATCGTCGTCGGCTTCATCAGGTTCTCGCTGAGCGAGATCGTCGGGAACTCGAGCGGCAGCCCGCCCGCCTCGAGCACTCCCCGCTTGACCGCCGCCGCAAGCCCGCGCAGGTGGACGTTGCAATGCACGAGCTCGGACCACGAGTTGCAGATGCCGACCACCGGACGCCCGTCGACCACCGCCTGGGAGAAGCCGTCGGCCTTCACGGAGGCGCGGTGCAGCAGGCCGATCACCGTCTTCTGAGCGAACCAGCGCGCGCTCCGCAGCTCGCCGTTGCCGTTCGAATGGGACCCGGGAGGCGTCATTCAAGCTCCTCTACAGCCGTTCGGCAGAGATCGGTTCGACTTCTCCGCTTGATCGTTACATAATCGCGCGTAGTCTGTGCGCGAAACGTAGTCTGTGCGCAAAACGAAGATGCCCTTGGGCAGAAGGGAGCGCTCTTGTCCACCACGGCTCAACCTACCGCTGGAGCGGGGGATCGGCCGACGCGCGACGACACCTCGTTCTGGCACGGCCAGGCGCACATGCCGTCGGTCCGCGGCGCCGAGATCGTGCTCGTTCGAGGAGAAGGCTCCTACGTCTGGGACGAGAACGGGCGCAAGCTGCTCGACGCCCCGGCGAGTCTCTGGTACTGCAATGTCGGCCACGGCCGCGCCGAGCTCGCCGACGCCGCCGCGGCGCAGATGCGGCAGCTCGAGGCCTACTCGACGTTCGGCCGCTTCGCCTCTCCTCCCGTGCTGGAGCTCGCGGAGCGCGTGGCCGGCATGGTTCCGATCCCGGACGCGAAGGTCTTCTTCGTCAGCGGCGGCTCGGACGCGATCGACACGGCGTCAAAGCTCGCCCGCCGCTACTGGACCGCACTGGGCAGGCCGGACAAGCGCCTGATCGTCTCGCGCGAGAAGAGCTACCACGGCCTGCACGGCTTCGGGACGAGCATCGGCGGCATCGCGCCGAACGCCGAGGGCTACGGCGCGCTGATGCCCGACACCGAGCGGATCGAGCCGAGCAGTCCCGAGGCGCTCCAAATGCTGGTCGACCAGCGGGGCGCGGACACGGTGGCCGCCTTCTTCTGCGAGCCCGTGATGGGCACCGGCGGGGTGTTCCCTCCCGTGCCGGGTTACCTCGAGGCCGTTCAGAAGATCTGCCGCGACAACGACATCCTGTTCGTCGTCGACGAGGTGATCACCGGCTTCGGCCGCGCGGGCGAGATGTTCGCGAGCGAGCGCTTCGAGCTTGAGCCGGACATGCTCGTGCTCGCCAAGGGCATCACGTCGGGTTACCAGCCGCTCGGCGCCACCGTGGTGGCGGAGCGCGTGTGGGCGCCGTTCTGGGAGGAGGGCAGCGACCTGATGTTCCGGCATGGCATGACCTACTCCGGTCACACCACCGCCTGCGCTGTCGCCCTTGCCAACCTGGACATCCTCGAGCGCGAGCAGCTCGTGTCCCGGGTGCGTTCGCTCGAGTCTGTCCTGTTCGACGCGCTGCTTCCGCTCAAGGAGAGCGAGCATGTGAGCGACGTGCGCGGCGGGGTCGGCCTCCTCGCAGGCGTGGAGTGCACGAGCCCCGCGGTGGCGGCGAAGGTGGTGGACGGCTGCCTCGAGCGCGGCGTGATCATGCGCGCGATCACCGACGGCACGCTTCAGATCTCGCCGCCGTTTGTGATCGAGGAGAGCGAGATCGCGCAGATCGCGTCCGTGCTGGGCGAGACGCTCGCGGCGCTGCCGGCGGGCGGCTAGGCGGCGGTTCCGGTGTCGCTTACCGCGTCACTGTTGACCACGGTGTGTGCCCGGACGCGTTTACGGCAGCAATAAAGCCAGCGACGGATTCCCCAGGCTGGACCCGTCCCACACTGGGCGACCCTTTATCGCTGCCGTAAACGCTTGAGCCCAGGCGCACCTGACGGACGCCGATACCCCCAGTAAGCGACACCGAGGGCGCGGCTAGGCCGCCGTGTAGCCGCCGTCCACCGGCAGCGTGATGCCCGTGACGTGCGCGGCGGCGTCGCTCGCCAGGTAGACGATCGCGCGCGCGACGTCGTCGGGCCCGGCCAGCCGGCCGAGCGGTATGCGCTCCACCACGTCGCGCCGAGCGTCCTCGCCGTCGTCCTTCTGCTCGAGCCACTCGCGGAACAGCGGGGTGTCGATCATGCCCGGCGCCACGGCGTTCACCCGGATCCGAAGCGGCGCGAGCTCCACCGCCGCGCCATGGGTGAGGGCGCGCAGCGCGCCCTTGCTCGCCCCGTAGATCGCCATCTCCGGCACGCCGACGTGCGCGAGCCGCGAGGTGACGTTGACGATTGCGCCGCCGTGAATCGCCAGCGCCGGAATCGCCGCCTGCATCATCCACAGCGGACCGAGGGCGTTGACCGCGAAGATCCGGCGCGCCTCGTCGGGGGTCGTGTCCACGAGCGGCTTGGCGAGGTCGAGCGCCGCGTTGTTCACCAGCACGTCGAGGCGGCCGAACGCATCCATCGCGGCGTTGATCGCCTCCCACGCAGAGTCTGGGTCGGAGACGTCGGCCGGCGTGTCGAGCCGCAGGCCCTCGAGGTGCTCCCGCGCGCTGCGGGACACGGCCACCACCGCATCGCCCGCCTCCAGGAAGTGCTCGACCGCGGCGGCGCCAACGCCTCGGCTGGCG
>DATBKS010000292.1:0-37003 GCA_036555755.1 Thermoleophilaceae bacterium | reverse complement strand
GCGTAAGCCCAGACCCGCCGGCGTTCGCCGTTGGACTGGCCAACGACCCAAAGCCTTTCAAGGAGGCCAAAACATGCTGCGGAATCTCCGCGCTCGTATCCAGTCCGAGGAGTCCGGCTTCACTCTCATCGAGCTCCTCGTTGTCATCCTGATCATCGGCATCCTGGCCGCGATCGCTCTGCCGAACTTCCTCGGCCAGCGCACCAAGGCCCAGGACTCGTCGGCCAAGTCCGACGCTCGTAACGCCGTGAGCCAGCTCGAGTCGTGCTTTACCGACAACAACACGTACACCGGCACCGGTGGCGTGGGCAACTCGTGTGTTGCGTCGACCGCCGGCGTGCCGAGCAGCGTCACGATTGCTGCCGCCGCGAACCCGGACACCTACACGGTCACGGCGACCTCGAAGTCGAACAACACGTTCGTCATCCGGAAGCTCGCCGACGGCACCACTGTCCGAACCTGCACCGGTTCCGGCGGGGGTTGCCCGAGCAACGGCAGCTGGTAGTTCGTAAATCCGCGCTTATACAAGCGAGGTAACGGGGCGGGCCTTGGGGCTCGCCCCGTCCACTTTTTGGGCCATGCCTAAAGGTCATCTTTCGGACCGCCGATACGCGGAGTCATAGACCCAGTTCCTCATCAGGAGGTCACACCCATGCTGCGGAAGCTCCGCGCGCGTATTCAGTCTGAGGAGTCCGGTTTCACCTTGATCGAACTCCTCGTGGTGATTCTGATCATCGGCATCCTGGCCGCGATCGCTCTGCCGAACTTCCTCGGCCAGCGCACCAAGGCTCAGGACTCGTCGGCTAAGTCAGACGCCCGTAACCTCGTGTCTCAGCTCGAGAGCTGCTACACGGACAACAACACCTACACCGGTGGCACGGGTTCCGGTAGTGCTGTGAGCACCTGCCTGCCCTCGAACACCGGTCTGTCGATCGGCGCCGGCAACGGCAAGGTTGACGTCTCGGCCGCCACCGACAACAGCTACACCGTCGTTGCGACCTCGAAGTCCGGCAACACCTTCACGATCTCGAAGGCTGCCAACGGCACCACGACCCGCTCGTGCGCCGTGAACGGCGGAAACAGCGGCGGCTGCTCCAGCAACAGCTGGTAAGCGTTCGACGCAAAAGCGCCATTACAGACAGGGCGGGCCTCCGGGCCCGCCCTGTCCGCTTTCTGACCTTGGCGCTAAAGCATCCCTCCGCTTGTGGCGATAAACGCGCAGTCAGGGCCACGGTGAAGGGCAAACCCGCCGCGAGGTGGGGGCGCAAAGCCAACGGGGCTCCCAGACGGAGTCGGCCGGGCTGCCAACCAAAGGCAACCGCGCGTTCTGACCAACCAGACCCAACGATCCTCGTGGAGGAGGTCAAGAATGCTGCGGAAGCTCCGCGCGCGTATTCAGTCTGAGGAGTCGGGCTTCACCCTTATCGAACTCCTCGTTGTCATCCTGATCATCGGCATCCTGGCCGCGATCGCTCTGCCGAACTTCCTCGGCCAGCGGACGAAGGCTCAGGACTCGTCGGCGAAGTCGGATGCTCGTAACCTCGTGTCTCAGCTCGAGAGCTGCTACACGGACAACAACACCTACACGGGCGGCACTGCGTCCGGTAGTGCTGTGAGTACCTGCCTGCCCTCGAACACCGGTCTGTCGATCGGCGCCGGTAGCGGCAAGGTTGACGTCTCGGCCGCCAGCGACAACAGCTACACCGTCGTTGCGACCTCGAAGTCCGGCAACACCTTCACCATCCAGAAGGCTGGTGACGGCACCACCACCCGCTCGTGCTCGGTCTCGGGCGGGAACGCCGGCGGCTGCTCCAGCAACAGCTGGTAGGCAACTAGCCGACAGATGCAACTCCGGCGAGGCGGGCCTTCGGGCCCGCCTCGTCCGCTTTTGTGAGTCATTTCTAAGCCGCTAACGCAAACGCGCCGATATGGGATGTGACCCAAGAGACTTTCCGCATTAGGAGGTCACCCCATGTTGTGGAGGCTCAGACAGCGCCTCGCACACGAGGAGAGCGGTTTCACTTTGATCGAGCTCCTCGTGGTGATTTTGATCATCGGCATCCTGGCTGCCATCGCTCTGCCCAACTTCCTGAATCAGCGCGACAAAGCTCAGGACTCCAACGCCAAGTCGGACGCCCGAAACGTGGTGTCGCAGCTCGAGTCCTGCTTCACGGACAACGAGACCTACACGGGCAGCACCGCGTCGGGAACGAGCGCGAGCTCGTGCCTGGGTTCGGACACGGGGCTCAGCATCGGTACCGGCCGCGGCAAGGTGGACGTGACGTCCACCAGCACCGCGGGCTTCGTCGTGACTGCCACGTCGAAGACCGGCACGACGTTCTCGATCACGAAGAACGTCACGAACGGCGTGATCAGCCGCAGTTGCTCCGGCACCACCGGGAGCTGCTTCAACGGCAGCTGGTAGCGGCGGCACAGTAGCGACAGCACCGCGAAAGGGCGGGCCTTCGGGTCCGCCCTTTTGCTTGCAGCAACAGGAGCCCTCGCGCGCGTGGAGAAAACCCAATCCGCGGTAGCGGGCTCAAGCCGCGCGCGCTTTCGGACGAAGAACCGGTTAGGACGATGGAAACCGCCTTCGCAGGCATCTCGGGCGCCGTAATCGGCAGCTTTCTGAATGTGGTCGTGTACCGGCTCCCGATCGGGCAGTCGCTCGTCAAGCCGCGCTCGCACTGTCCCAACTGCGAGACGCCGGTGGCACCGCGCGACAACGTCCCGCTGCTCTCCTGGCTCTTCCTCAAGGGGAGGTGCCGGCACTGCGGCGAGAGCATCTCGGCCCGCTACCCGGCGGTGGAGCTCCTCACCGCGCTCTGCTTCATAGGCGTCGTCCTCGCGCAGGGGATCAGCACCGACCTGATCGCGCTGATCCCGTTCACCGCGGTGCTGATCGCCGTCACCTTCATAGACCTTCAGCACAAGATCGTGCCCAACCGGATCATCGTTCCGGCGGCGGCCTACGGACTCGTCACCGCTGTGGCGTTCCGGACGGACATGCTGCCCGAGCTCTTGATAGCCGGCGCCGGCGCGTTCACGTTCTTCCTGGTGGCCGCGCTCATCCATCCCAAGGGGATGGGCATGGGCGACGTGAAGCTCGCCGGGGTGATGGGGCTGTATCTAGGGAAGCTCGTCATACCCGCGCTCTTCATCGCCTTCATCGTCGGCACAGTCGTGGGCATCGTGCTCGTCGTGAGACACGGCGCGCGCTCGCGCAAGGTCGGAGTTCCGTTCGCCCCATTCATGGCCTTTGGCGGCCTCGTGGCGATGCTCTTCGGCCAGCAGCTCATCGACTTCTACCTGGACAACCTGCGCTAACTGCGCAGAGCGTCCAGAAGCGCGTCCACCTCGACTAAAGGCCGATGGCCTACCGGTCGATACGGGGGATGCAGGCAACCCTCATGGCCCTAACCCTCGGCAAAAAGAACCCTCGCGGATCAGTCGGCCTGGACCTCGACGGCGCCTTCGTGGCTGCCGTCCAGGCGCAGGATGGACGGATCTCCCGTGCAGCCAGCATGGAGCTGCCGAGCGGCGTGATCACGGACGGCGAGGTCGCCGACGTGGAGCGCCTCACCGAGAGCCTCAAGAGCTTCTTCAAGGAGAACGACCTCCCGACCCGTGTCCGGCTTGGCGTGTCGAACCAGCAGATAGTCGTGCGCCATCTCGACCTGCCACAGATCGAGGAGGAGGCCGAGCTGGCCGCCGCGGTCCGCTTCCAGGCGGCCGAGGCGATCGCCATGCCTCTCGACGAGGCGGTGCTCGACTACCAGGTGGTTGGCCAGGCGACGACGGCAGAGGGTTCGCCCCGCCTGCGGGTCGTCGTCGTGGCTGCCCGCCAGGCGATGATCGAGCGCTTCGTCGACGGCGTCCGCGGTGCCGGCCTCAAGCCTGAGGGGATCGACCTCAACGCGTTCGCCCTCGTTCGCGCGCTCGCCAAGTCCGCTCCCGCGATGGCCCCGGCGGCCGAGGGTGAGTTCGGCGCCCCGGGCGAGCAGCTCGCGTGCGTGTACTGCCATCTCGGCGGCGTGACCAACCTCGCCGTCGCCGTCGGCACCAACTGCCTCTTCACCCGCCCGCTGTCCACCGACTGGACGGACCAAGGCGACCACGTCGCTTCGGCGCTCGCCGAGGAGATCCGCCTCTCGATCGACTTCTACATGGCTCAGCCGGACGCCCGCCCCGTCGGCGAAGTCCAGCTCTCCGGCCCCGGCTCCACGCACGAGGGCCTGGCGGAGCAGCTGTCCGGCCTGATCCACCTTCCCGTGGCCGTCGCCGACCCGCTTGGCGGGCTCGACGTGAACGGCGCCCTGGGCGCCGAGGACCCGCACCGCCACACCGTGGCCGCCGGGCTCGCGCTGGGAGCTTCGTCATGAGGCCCGTCAACCTACTTCCGCAGAGCGCGCGCCCGTACGTGGCGAGCGGCAGCGCCGGCAACGGCGCCTACATCATCATCGGCGCGCTCGCGGCGCTGGTGCTAGCGGTGGCGGGCTACGTGCTCACCACCAACAAGATCACCTCGCACAAGAACGAGATCTCTCAGGCCCAGCAGGAGACGCAGGCCGCGCAGAGCAAGTCGGCTGGGCTCGAGAAGTACGCCGAGTTCAACGCGGTCGCCCAGACGCGCATGTCGTCGGTCGGCAGCCTTGCGGTCAACCGCATCGACTACGAGCGGATGCTCCAGGAGACGGCGCGCGTGCTGCCCGCCGGCGTCTGGATCAACTCGCTCGACGCCGAGTCCTCCGGTGGCACCAGCTCGAGCAGCTCGAGCACGACCACGCCCGCCGCCACCACGCCGACCCTGCACCTGAACGGCTGCGCCCCGTCGCAGAAGTCGGTGGCCACGACGCTCGTGCGCCTCCGCGCCATCCACGGCTCTGACGACGTCCAGCTGAACGACTCCGCCAAGGCGCTCCAGCTCGCCCCCGGCACCGGCGCCAGCGCCACTGCCGGCGGTGGCGGCGGCTGCGGCAACAACGTCACCTTCGACATCATGGTCAACCTGACGAACCAGGTCACCGGCTTCGGCGACCTCGGCAAGAAGGTTCCGAAGGATCTGGGAGGTGGGTCGTGAGCCTTACCGATCGCGACCGCAAGATCGTCTTCGCGATCCTGCCGCTGCTCCTGCTCGCCGTCTACTGGTTCCTGGTCCTCTCGCCCAAGCGCAAGGAGGCCAAGAAGCTCGGTGCCCAGGTCACGCAGGCCCAGCAGGCGCGTGACGCCGCGGTGTCCACGGCCAACTCGCTCGAGCAGGCCAAGGCCAACTTCCCGGTCCAGTACGCGCAGATGGTGCGTCTCGGCAAGGCGATCCCCACGCAGGTGGACATGCCGAGCCTGATCGTCCAGCTGGATGCTGCCGCTCACGGCACCGGCATCCAGGTCGGTGACATCAAGGTCGGCGCCCGCGTGGCCGCCGCTCCTGTGACGACCACCGCGCCCACCACCCCCAGCACGGGCACCACCGCCCCACCGGTCGCGGCCGGTGGCGCGCAGGCCCAGACCAGCTTCGGCCAGGCCGCCGAGTCGGCCAACAACGCCGCCGCCCAGGGCAACGCGCAGGCGATCCAGCAGAGCGGCCTGAGCGCGGACGACGCTTCCACTTCCACGGCCTCGAAGTCCGGTGGCCTGCCGGTCGGCGGTGGCACCTCCGTCACCCCGACGGCGATCACGCCGGGTCAGCCGGTGCCGGGTCTCGACACCGTGCCGCTCACCTTCACCTTCGGTGGGAAGTTCACCAACCTGTCGAACTTCTTCCACCGGCTCAAGCGCTTCGTGCACGTGGCCAACAACCGGATCAACGTCCATGGCCGCCTGATCACGATCGACAGCCTGAAGTTCACGAGCACGGCCGCAAACTTCCCCAACATCCAGGCCGACGTGACCGCCACCGTGTACCTGTCGCCGAAGGACGGCGGCACCACCGCGGGCGCCACGGCTGCCGGCCCGGCGACGACCACGCCCGGCACGAGCAGCAGCCAGAGCACGGCTCCTGAGCCGAGCACGCCGGCCCCCAGCAGCTCGGCTACCGCCGCGGTTACGCCCCCGACCAGCGCCATCACGCGATGAACAAGCTCGTCCATGAACTCTGGCACGACCTCCGCGCCAAGCGGCTGTGGCCCGTCGCGCTGCTGCTCGTCGTCGCCCTCGTGGCAGTGCCCACGGTGCTGAAGAAGGGTTCCGAGACCCCGTCCGCGCCCGCTCCGACCCCCGTCGCCGCGGGTCCCGCCGACAACGCCGGCAAGGCCGTCGTCGTCGAGGACACCAACACCGACAAGGACTCGACGCTGGGCGTCTTCAACAAGAAGGACCCGTTCAAGCCGGACAAGGCGATCCTCGCCGCGGCTCAGCCGCAGGCAGACGCTCCCGCCAAGAGCTCGGCCCCGGCTTCCGGTGGCAGCTCCGACAGCGGCGCCGGCGGCAGCGGTGGCTCCGATTCCGGCTCGGGCTCCGGTGGCAGCACCGGCGGCGCGACGCCGTCGCAGCCGACTCAGCCCCAGGCGCCCAAGGGTCCGTACGCCTACACCGTCGACGTGAAGTTCGGCAAGCGCGGCGAGCTGCGGACGCACCACAACGTCCAGAAGCTCGACCTGCTGCCGAACCAGAACAACCCGCTGCTCATCTTCATGGGCGTCAACAGCACGGGCGACACCGCAATCTTCCTCACCGACACGAGCCTCAAGGCCGCGGGCGAGGGCAAGTGCCGCCCCAACAGCGACACCTGCTCCTTCCTGTACCTGAAGCTCGGCGACGGCAAGAACACCGAGAGCCTCTCGCAGGTCGCGGCAGACGGAACCGGCACCGAGTACACGCTCGTGCTGAAGGCGATCCACAAGGTCCCCGTGAGCGAGCTGGCCAAGCAGGCGAAGAAGGCCGCCAAGGCCGCTCGCGCAGAGGCCCGCCGCGCTCACATCGGCAAGGGCAAGCCCGCCACGCCGTTCCACGTCCCGATGAGCGCGCAGCTCACTCCGGACACCGGCGTCTAGCCGCAGCGGCCCGTTAAGTCCGTCTGACGCCAAGTAGGGTTCGGCCCTACATGGCTCTGCGGTTCACAACCGCGGGTGAGTCGCACGGCCCTGGCCTTACGGCGGTGGTCGAGGGGCTGCCCGCGGGTCTCACCCTCGCTCCCGAGGACATCGATCGCGACCTCGCGCGTCGCCAGCTCGGCCATGGCCGGGGTGGCCGCATGAAGATCGAGAAGGACCGCGCCGAGGTGACCTCCGGGATCCGGCATGGACGGACCCTGGGCAGCCCGATCTCGCTTCGCGTGGTCAACCGGGACTTCGCCAACTGGGAGGAGCGAATGAACCCGTGGCCTGTGGACGCCACGGTGGAGGAGGTCCATCTGCCGCGGCCGGGCCACGCGGACCTGGCCGGCGTGCAGAAGTTCGGCTTCAGCGACGTGCGCAACGTGCTCGAGCGCGCGAGCGCGCGGGAAACCGCGGCGCGCGTGGCCTGCGGCGCGCTGGCGAAGGTGTACCTGGGCGCGTTCGGCGTCGAGGTGCGCAGCCACGTGATCCAGATCGGCTCGGTGAAGGCGCCGGAACGCGAGGGGCTCGCGGTGGCCGACTTCGAGGGCGTGGACGATTCACCGGTGCGCTGTCTGGACAGCGAGGCGAGCGCTGCGATGGTGGCGGAGATCGATACCGCACGGAAAGCCAACGAGTCGCTCGGCGGGGTCTACGAGGTGCACGCCTACGGGCTCGTGCCCGGCATCGGCTCGCACCTGTCCTGGGACGGCCGGCTCGACGGGCGGCTCGCTCAGGCGATCATGTCGATCCAGGCGATGAAGGGAGTCGCGATCGGCGACGGCTTCGACATCGCGGGCCGGGTGGGCTCGCAGGCGCACGACGAGATCTTCTGGTCGGAGGAGCAGGGCTTCTTCCGCGAGACCAATCGCGCCGGCGGGCTCGAGGGCGGCATGACCACCGGCGAGCCGCTGGTGGTGCGCGGCGCGATGAAGCCGCTCCCGACCCTGACGAAGCCCCTGCGCTCGGTCGACCTGGACACGAAAGCGCCCGCTGCTGCGCTGCGCGAGCGCACCGACTCCTGCACCGTTCCCGCAGCCGGTGTGGTGGGCGAGGCGATGATGGCGCTCGTGCTCGGTTCGGCCTATCGCGAGAAGTTCGGCGGCGACCACATCGACGACGCCCGCGCCGCGCACGTGGCGTACAAGGAGCGGATCGGGTGGAAGCGGTAGGGGAGGCCGCCCAGACCGGCTCTTCCGGCGCCGGAGGCGCTCGCGCACTCGTACTAGTGGGCTTCATGGGCGCGGGCAAGTCGACCACCGCGAGGATGCTCGCCGCCGAGCTCGGGGCGCAGGCGTTCGACTCCGATCGCGAGATCGAGCGCGAGCTGGGCGAATCGATCGCCGACTTCTTCGACCGCGAAGGCGAGCCCGCGTTCCGCGCGCGCGAGGAGGAGGTGGTGCTGCGCCTGCTGTCAGACCCGCGCGCGCGGGTGGTGGCGCTCGGCGGTGGCTCGCTGAGCTCGGACCGCGTGCGCGAGGCGGTGTCGCGGCATGTGGTGGTGCACCTCGAGGTCGAGCCGGAGGAGGCCTGGCGGCGCGCTTCCAACAAGGGGCGCCCGCTGGCGCGCGACCAGGCGCGCTTCGAGCAACTTCACGGCGACCGCGCGACCCTGTACGACTCGGTGGCGCACGCGATCCTCCCGGCGGGCGACCGCAACATGCCGCGTCGCGCGCTCGCTGCGCTCGAGACGCTGCGCGGCGCGCCGCAGGGCACGCGGCTCGTATGGGCTTCGGCCGGCTCGGGCGACTACCCGGTGTTCCTCGGCCGCGGGCTGGTGGCGAACGGCTTCTTCTACCCGCACGACGGCCGGCGCTTCGCGGTGACCGACGAGAACGTAGCTCTCCACCACAGCGTGAGCGCGGACGCGACGATCAAGTTTCCGCCGGGCGAGTCGGAGAAAACGCTGGCACGCGCGGAGGAGGTGCTCCGCGAGCTGGCCCGCTCGGGGGCGACGCGGGACGACCTCGCGGTCGCGGTGGGCGGTGGCGTGGTGGGCGACATCACGGGCTTCTGCGCAGCCGTCTACCAGCGCGGAATGCGGCACGTGCAGGTGCCGACGACGTTGGTGGCGCAGGTGGATTCGGCCTTCGGCGGCAAGACCGGGGTCGACCTGCCCGAGGGCAAGAACTACGCGGGCGCGTTCCACCAGCCGTCCGCCGTGATCGTCGACACCTCGGTGCTCGACACCCTCCCGCGCGAGGAGGCGGCGGCGGGCTACGTGGAGGTGGTGAAGACGGCGCTGATCGCGGGCGGCTCCCTGTGGGCGCGCGTGCGGGCGGGCGACGAGCCGGACGACAACGTGATCCTCGGCTGCATCCGCACCAAGCTGGCGGTGGTGGCCGAGGACGAGCGCGACGACGGCCGCCGCCAGGTGCTGAACCTGGGGCACACGGTGGGCCACGCGATCGAGGCCGCCACCGAGTACCGCCGCTATCGCCACGGCGAGGCGGTGGGCCTCGGCCTGCTGTGCGCCCTGCGGCTCTCGGATCGCGACGCCCTGCGCGCCGAGGTGGCGGACCTGCTCGCCGCCCGAGGGCTGCCGCAGAAGCTCGAGGGAGTGGCGCCGGCGGATGTGGCGGCGCTCGTGTCGCGCGACAAGAAGCGCAGGGGCGAGACCGTTCCCTTCGTCCTCGTCGAGGCGCCGGGCGAGGTGACCCCGGGGCACGAGGTGGACCCCGCGGCGCTGCTGGCCGCGATCGAGGAGATAGCGGCGTGAAGAACCGCGTCGAGGTGATGCACGGCGTGAACTTCGATGTGCTCGATCGCCGTGACCCCGAGATCTACGGCGGCCTGTCGCTGATGGAGCTCGAGCTGAAGATCAAGCGCTTCGCCCACGAGTTCGGCTTTGAGCCCGCATTCGCCCAGACCAACCACGAGGGCGAGTTCTGCGAGACGCTGCACAAGGCGGCCGACACGGCGGATGGGCTAATCCTCAACCCGGGCGCCTGGACGCATTACTCGTACGCGATCCGCGACGCGATCGAGCTGACCAGGCTGCCGGCGGTGGAGGTGCATCTATCCGAGGTCGACAACCGCGAGGACTGGCGCAAGCTGTCCGTGATCCGCGACGTCTGCATCGGCCACGTGCAAGGAAAGGGCGTCGACGGGTACCGTGACGCGCTCGAGATGCTGCGAAAGAAACTGGGAACGTGAGCGCCGCGCGCGCAGACCGGCTCGTCGAGCGCCTGGCCGAGCGCGAGCTCGACTTGCTGCTCGTCACGAACCTCGTGAACGTGCGCTACATGACGGGCTACACGGGCTCGAACGGCGTCTGCGTCGTCGGTCCTGACGAGCGGCTCTTCTTCACCGACTTCCGCTACGTGGAGCGGGCGAAGACGGAGGTGCCCGACTACGAGCGCCTGCGCGGCAAGCAGGACCTACTCGGGGATGCGGCTGAGCGACTCAGCGGACGGGTGGGCTTCGAGGACCAGTTCATGAGCGTGCGCCAGCACAAACGGCTCGAGGGCCTGCTGCCCGACGGGGTGGAGCTCGTGCCCGCCGGCGGGATCGTTGAGGAGCTGCGCGCGATCAAGGAGCCGGGCGAGCTCGACGCGATGCGCCGGGCGGCGACGCTCGCCGACGAGATGTACGAGTACATCCAGGAGCGCGGCCTCGTGGGGCGCACCGAGCGCGAGGTGGCGGTGGACGTCGAGCGGGAGATGCGCGCGCGGGGGGCGGAGGGCCCGTCGTTCGACTCGATCGTCGCGTTCGGCGCCAACGGCGCGCTGCCGCACGCCACGCCGCGCGACGTGACGATCGAGCCCGACACGCTCGTGATCGTTGACATGGGCTGCCGCGTGGACGGCTACTGCTCCGACTGCACGCGCACCTTCGCCACGGGGCCGCTCTCGGACGAGGCCGGCTCGGTGTACGAGCTCGTGCTTGCGGCGCAGGTGGAGTCGCTGGCCGCCGTGCGCGCGGGCGCGGACTGCCAGGCGGTCGACGCTGTGGCCCGCGACAAGATCTCCGCGGCGGGGCATGGGGAGGAGTTCGGCCACGGGCTCGGCCACGGCGTCGGGCTCGACATCCACGAGGCGCCGCGCCTGGCTCAGAGCGCCGACGGCACGCTGGCCACCGGCAACACGGTCACGGTGGAGCCCGGCGTCTACGTGCCGGGCGCGTTCGGCGTGCGGATCGAGGATCTCGTCGTCGTCACCGACGACGGTAGCGAGGTGCTGAGCCACTTCCCCAAGCCGTTGATCACGCTGGGCGCGTAGATCCGCGTCGCGAGATAGGCGCCGAGCGGGATCGCCCACGCCAGGTAGACGGTCGCGATCTTGCCGGGCTCGAGTCCCCAGCGCAGGTGGGCGACGAGCACCCACATGACGGCGCTCGAAATCAGCGTGAGCAGCGGGGCGCGGCGGTGGTGGAGCGCCTCCAGCGCGAGCAGCGAGACGAGCAGAGGCACGTGGTAATAGCCGATCGTCATCGGGTCGAGCGCGCAGCGCAGCAGGAAGAGCAATGCGAGGAGCGCGAGGGCGGTGTCGCGCGGCACGATGTAGCGGCGGGTGCGGGCAAAGAGCGCGAGCGGCAGGACGACGCCGAGCGCCGCGATCAGCGGATGGGTGAGTGGGGCGAGCCAGCGCGGGATCGTGCTCTTCTCCACCACCATGCCCGCCGCGGAGATGTGGTGGATGTGGCCCAGCGGCCACCAGATCGTGTCGGGCTGAGCCACGATGGTGGCCCGGGCGGCGGTGGTGCCCTGGGAGAGCACGTCGTGCGGTCCGACGAGCGCGGGGATCGCGGTGAGCGCGCCGGCGACGGCGAGGGCGGTGGCGCCGAGCGTGAGACGCCCGCGGGGCGCGGCGAGCAGCGCCGGGCCGACGGCGAGGATCGCCCACTGCTTGGTGGCGAGCGCGAGGCCGAGGAGCACGCCTGCGGCAAGTGGGCTGCGGCCGCTCGCGGCGGCGAGGACGGCCGCCACGCACAGGGCGGCGCCGAGCAGCTCCTCGGGATGACCGTCCTGGAGCGCGTGGAAGTTCATCGGCCCGAGGATCGCGAGGGCGAGGACGACGGCGCAGGCCAGGAACGGCGCGTTGTCCTTCTGCATCTCGGCCACGATCCAGAGGGCGAGCGCGGCCAGGACGAGCACGCACGGCACGTTCCCCAGGCGGTACTCGAGCAGGCTGCTGCCGTGGCGCGCGAAGAAGGCGACGGGCGCACGGAAGATGATCGCGAACCAGCCCATCGCGGGCGGGTGGCCGAGCGCTGCACCTGCGTCTCCATTGATCAGCGCGTGCAGCGAGGGGCCCGCGTCGCCGGCGTAGTCGGCCACCTTCGCCGGCCAGAAGGCCATGAAGACACTCGCCGCGGCTGCGGCGACGCCCATGACGGCGAGCTCGATACGCCTCATGCAGCCTAAATCGGCATTCTGGGCGCGCCTGTTGAGCTTTAACCGGGCGGAATTCGCCCTATTCGAGGAACTCCTGGATCACGCGGTCCGCGGGGTGGATGCTGACCATCTTGAGGCGGGCGTCGCCGGAGTTCTTGAAGCCGTGCCGGGCACCCGCCGGAGCGATCACGATCTCGCCCGCGCTCGCCTCGATGGACTCCCCGTTGACGCTGAACGTGGCCGTGCCCTCGAGCATGATGAACGTCTCCTCGTAGGGGTGGACGTGTAGATCGGGACCCTCGCCCGGCGCGTGGAAGCTGATGAAGAACGAGGCGGTGGCGTCGTGGTCGCGGCCGTCGAAGCGGCGTGCCCGCTCGCTGCCCGGTAGGTCGGTGAATTGAAGGGGTGGAGTCATGTCTTCAGACGCTACCGTGGCGTGCTTCGATGTCAGCGGAGCCGACCATTCGAGTAGCGACACCGGAGGACATTCCCGCCGTGCTCGAGGTGTGGGCACAGGCCCGGTCGGCGGCGGCGGTGACCCCGGATTCCGCCGAGAGCGTCTCGCTGCTGCTCGAGAGGTCGGGCGGTGACGGGTTGCTCGTGGCCGAGAGCGACGGTCAGATAGTCGGCGTCCTCGTCGCGGCGTGGGACGGCTGGCGGGGCAACATGTACCGGCTCGCGGTGTTGCCCTCCCACCGGCGGCGCGGGATTGCGCGCCGGTTGGTGGAGGCGGGGCATGCGCACCTGCGCGCGAAGGGCGCGCGGCGCGTCACCGCGCTGGTTGCGCACGAGGAGGACGAGGCGACCGCGCTCTGGCGGTCAACGGGCTACGACCTGGACGACCAGATCGCCCGCTTCGTGCGCAATCTCTGATGTTCTTCTTGCTGACCGGCGCGAGCGGGACGGGGAAGTCGACGGTCCGGTTGCTCATTCAGGAGGAGCTCGCTCCCGAGGTCGAGTGCGCGGAGCTCGGCCATGTCGTGCCGATCCCGCCGGTCCCGGACATCCGTGGCGTCAGCAGGCCACCGAGGCGGCCGTGCGCCGCGCGCTTCTTGGGCAGGAGTCGGGCCGGCACTTCATGCTGGCGGGCGATCCGGTGGCCGCGGGCGAGCTGGTCGCGGCGCCGTCGGCGGACCGTCTCGACGGCATCGCGGTGTGTCTGTTGGATTGCCGGCGGGATGTGCAGCTCCGCCGCTTGACGGAGCGCGGGGACCATCCCATGCACTTCGACGCGCACGTGGGCTTCGCGGATTGGATGCGCGGGCACGTGCGCGACCTTCCTGTCGCCTGAGGAGGTTGCCGCCGCGGTGCTGGCGTGGTGCCGGCGCGCGCTGGACGGGGATGGCGCACAGGCATAAAAGTGCCCACGGCCCGGCGGAGGCCATGGCCGGGCCGTGGGCAGGGAGGAGAGAACGCGGGCAGTCTCTCCGGCCCACCTAAACAGGGCTTAAGGACTTCCCAACATCTTCCTCATATGCGAACATATGTTCGCCCATGGTCATCTGCGTACTGCTCGCCCGCTTTGCCCTCATCGCCGCCCTCGGCGATCGCCGCGCGCTGCTGGCCGAGCCGATCGCGCTGGCTCCCGAGCCGGGAGGGCCGCAGATCGTAGGCGAGGTGTCGGCGGCGGCCGAGACATTCGGCTTGCACTCTGGGATGCGGCTCGGGGAGGCGCTCGCTCGCTGCCCGGGCCTGCGCCTCGTGCCTCCGGATCCCGACGGCGTGCGGGGTCTGTGGAGCACGCTGCTCGACCGGCTCGAGGGCATCGGGGCGAGCGTGGAGTCTGACCGCGCGGGCCAAGCGTTCTTCGAGGCGGCCGGCCTAACGGGCATCCACGGCGGCGACCTCGAGGGCGTGCTCGCTGCAACGCGTCGTGCACTCGCGGGACGCGATGGGAGAGGTTCCGGCCGCGGCGCGCGGATCGGGGCGGCGCCCTCGCGCTTCAGCTCGTACGCCGCCGCGCTGCGCGCACGCCCGCGGCGGTCGGCGGAGGTGGTGGCGGCGGGGATGGTGCGCCCTTTCCTCGCCCCGCTGCCGGTGCGGCTGTTGCGCGCGCGGCCCGAGCTCGCCGGATTGCCCGAGACGCTCGAGCGGCTCGGGGTGCGCACGCTCGGGGAGCTCGCGTCACTGCCCGCGCCCGCGATGGCGGAGCGCTTCGGCCACCCGGGCCTGCTCGCCCTCGACCTCGCGCGCGGGCGCGACACCCCGCTCGAGCCGCGCCGTCCGGCCGAGCCCGTGGTGGAGCGACTGGCCTTGCCCGAGGCGGCGTCGGGTCCGCAGCTCGAGCACGCGCTCGTGCTCCTCATCGCGCGGCTGCTCGCGCGGCCGGAGCGGCGGGGCCGGTCGCTGCGCTCGCTCGCGTTGTCGGCGCGCTTTGTCGAGGGAGGCACGTGGCGCGCGCCGGTCACGCTGCGCCAGGCGAGCGCCGATCCGGACCGGCTGCGGATCGTTCTCACACCCAAGCTCGGCGAGCTCCCGGCTCCGGCGGAGTCGATCGCGGTCGAGGTCGAGGCGTTCGGTCCGCCCGCGCGCGAGCAGGCGCGCCTGCTGGACGAGCGAGGGTCGGTGGAGTCGCGTCGCGAGCGGATCGGTGAAGCGGTGCGCCAGGCGCGGCAGGCCGCGGGCTCCGACGCCGCGCTGCGCGTGCTGGCGATCGATCCCGACTCGCGCTTGCCGGAGCGTCGCGCCGTGCTCGCTCCGTTTCCCGCCGAGCCCGAGGAGCGGCGGCGGCGATGACGGGCGGTGGTCTGCATCGGCTCGGCACCCCTCGCCGCGCGACGGTGCACGCGGGGCCGGGCGGCGTTCCCACCGCGGTGGGCCGCACGCGCGTCGAGGCCGTCAACGAGGACTGGGTTGTAGAGGACCGCTGGTGGACGGGTAAGCCACTAAGGCGCCGCTACTTCGAGCTCGTGATGGTCGACGGGCGCAACGTCGTGGTGTTCTTGGATCTGGTCAGCGGGCGCTGGTTCACCCAGCGCGGATAGAGGAGGGTCATGCCCAGCTACACGCACATCAACTTGAAGGCCGACGTCGAGGACCAGGCGCCGAAGTTCGGCTTCGCGCCCAACCTTGAGTCGCGCTTCGCGCGCAAGGCGCTCGAGCTCGAGAAGTCGGGCCTCAGCTACTACAAGGTGGCGCCGAACTACCGCCTTCCCTTCGGCCACCGCCACGGCGAGCAGGAGGAGGTCTATTTGATCGTCGCCGGCAGCGCCCGGATGAAGGTCGGCGACGACATCGTCGAGCTTGGGCAGTGGGATGCGCTGCGGGTGCCGGGAGAGGTCACGCGCGGGTTCGAGGCCGGTCCCGACGGCGCCGAGATCATCGCGTTCGGCGCGCCCAACACCGAGAACGCCGACGCCGAGATGGTGCAGGACTGGTGGACCGACTGAGTTGCCGTACGTCGAGCTTCATGCCCACTCCGCGTACTCGTTCCTCGACGGGGCTTCGCTGCCTGTCGAGCTGGCGGCGGTCGCGGTCGAGCAGGGCTATCCGGCGATGGCCCTCACCGACCACGACGGGCTGCACGGTGCGATGGAGTTCGCCCAGGCCGCGAAGCCGCTCGGGCTGCGCGCGATCACGGGCGCCGAGCTCACGCTCGACGACGGCTCCCATCTGACCCTCCTCTGCGAGACGAGCGAGGGCTATCGAAACCTCTGCCGGCTGATCACGCGCGCTCATGAGGGCACGCGTGTGAAGCCGGCGGAGCCCACTCCGCCGCTCGTGTCGCTCGAGGACGTCGAGCGGCACGCGGACGGGCTCGTGTGCCTCTCCGGCTGCGCACGCGACGGCGCGCTTGCGCGCCGGGTGGAAGCGCGCGAGCACGGCGAGGCGGTGGCTGTTGGCCGGCGGCTTGTGAGCGCGTTCGGCCGCGAGCGCTTCCGGGTGGAGCTGCAGCGGCCGTTCGCGCGGCACGACCGCCGGCGCAACCGCCTGCTCGCGGAGCTGGCGGAGTTGCTCGATGTGCCGTGCGTGGCCACGGGCAACATCCACGCGCACGTGCGCGGGCGGGTGCCGCTCCAGGACGCGATGGTGGCCGCGCGGCTCGGCACGACGCTCGACGAGTCGGAGCCCTCCCGGCGCGGCAACACCTCGCACGTGCTCGCCTCGCCCGAGGCGATGGCAGCGCGCTTCCCCGAGCATCCCGAGGCGGTGCACGAGTCGGGGCGGCTGGCGGAGCGGCTCGAGTTCGATCTCACGCGCGACCTCGGCTACCGCTACCCGGGCTCAGAGGACGGCTCGGCGGATCGCAAGCTGGCCGAGCTCTGCGGGCAGCGGCTGACCGAGCGCTACGAGAACGGCGGTAACCGCGGCGGTCGCAGCTCGAATCTGGCCGAGGCGCGGGTGCGGCTCGAGGAGGAGCTCCGGATCATCCGTGTGCTCAAGCTGTCCGGCTTCTTCCTGCTCCACCGCGACATGCTCGAGCTCGCGCGCGAGGTGGCGGTGGAGGTGCGCGGCACAGACACCGCGCGGGCGCTCTTGCCGCCGGGGCGCGGACGGGGGTCGAGCGTGTCGTCGATCGTCTGTTACCTCACCGGCCTCTCGCACATCGATCCGATCGAAAACCGCCTGCTAATGGGCCGCTTTCTCAACGAGGAGATCGCGGCTATGCCGGACATCGACCTCGACTTCCCGCGCGACATCCGCGAGGTGCTGATCCCACGCGTGATCGAGCGCTACGGGGAGGACAAGGCGGCGCTTGTGTCTGCGTTCGCCTGCTACCGCACGCGCGGCGCGGTGCGCGACTTCGCCAAGGCGCTCGGGCTGCCGCCCGGGGAGGTCGAGCGGGCGGCGCGCTCGGTCGATCCGTGGAGCTCTGACGAGATCGAGCGCGACATGGAGAAGGCGATCGGCGGCGGCGTGGGGAAGAGGCGGATCGAGGGCTCGCCGCGCTGGCGCGCGCTCGTGGAGTTGGTTCAGGAGGCGCACGGGCTGCCGCGGCACGTATCGCAGCACCCGGGCGGGATGGTGATCGCCACCGAGCCGCTCTGCGAGATCTGCCCGATCCAGCCCGCGGCGATGACCGGCCGCCAAATAGTCCAGTGGGACAAGGACTCCTGCTCCGACGCCGGCTTCCTCAAGATCGACCTGCTCGGGCTGGGGATGCTGTCGGCGGTCGAGCGCTGCGTCGAGGAGATCGCGCGCGTGCGCGGCGAGCGGATCGACCTCTCACGGATCCCGTTCGACGACCAGAAGGTGTACCGCTCGATCAAGGCTGCAGACACCACGGGCACGTTCCAGATCGAGAGCCGCGCGCAGATGCAGATGCTGGTGCAGACGCTGCCGGAGTCGTTGGATGACTTGACGGTGCAGGTGGCACTTGTGCGGCCGGGGCCGATTCTCGGCGGCGCGGTGCATCCGTATATCGAAAGACGCAAGCTCCTCAGAGCCGATCCCAGTTATCAGGTGCCTTACGAGCACCCATCGCTACAGCCCGTGCTCAAGGACACGCTCGGCACGATCGTCTTCCAGGACCAGGTGATCGAGACGTCGATGGCATTCGCCGGCTTCTCGGCCGGTGAGGCCGAGGGGCTCAGAAGGGCAATGAGTCGCCGCCGCTCGGAAGAAGCGATGCGCGCCTACGAGCAGAAGTTCATCGCGGGCGCGATGGCGAACGGCGCATCACAGGAATCCGCCGAACGCGTCTACACGCAGATCGTCGGCTTCTCTGGCTTCGGATTCCCCAAGGCACATTCGGCCGCGTTCGGGCTGTTGGCTTACCAGTCCGCGTGGCTCAGAGAGCACTACGGGCCGGAGTTTCTCTGTGGCCTGCTCAACGAGCAACCTATGGGCTTCTATCCGCCTGACTCTTTGGTGCACGAGGCACAGCGCCGCGAGCTGGAGATTCTCCCCGCGGATGTGCTGGCCTCAGATGTTTTGTGCAAAGTCGAGGCCCCTTCCGCGGGTGGTGCCGATAAAGACCTCGCCGGCGGAGCGCGGTCCCGCGAGCACGGCGAGGGCTTTATCGGCGACAGGACCCGCGGCCACGGCGCCCCGGCTGTCCGGCTTGGGCTCGGGTACGTGCTGGGCGTTCGTGAGGCGGATGTTGAGGGGATCGTTGAGGAGCGGGAGCGGGGTGGACCGTTTGCATCGTTGGCTGATTTGGCGGCGCGGTGTTCTGCGCAGTCGGATGCGCTGGAGAAGCTGGCGTGGGCTGGGGCGTGCGACTCGTTGTGTTCCGGTCGCCGTGAGGCGTTGTGGCTGTTAGGAGTCTCGGCGCCTGGGGTGTCCGTGCGTGGTGGTGTTCAGCTCGCACTGCCGTTGGAGACTGGGGATTCGCCTGAGTTTGCTGATCTGAATCCGTGGGAGCGGATGGTTGCGGACTATGGGTCTACGCATGTGACCTTGCGTGAGCATCCTTTGGAGCTGTTGAGGCCACGGTTGCCTGAAGACATGCTGTCGAGCCAGGAGCTTGAGCGGGCGCCTACTGGGACTCGGGTTCGGTTGGCTGGGTTGGTGGTGGCTCGGCAGCGGCCGTCTACTGCCAAGGGCGTCACTTTCATGCTGCTGGAGGATGAGCATGGGACGATCAATTTGATCGTGCCGCCGCCGATCTACGACAAGTGTCGGCTGGCGATTCGGACTGAGCCACTGATCACTGCGGAGGGGCGGTTGGAGCGGCGGTCGGGGACCACAAATGTGATCGTGGATGTGGTGAGTCGGCTCGAGCGGCCGGATCTTCCGCAGGCGGAGGTGCGGCATATCGAGCCTCGGCGTACGTGGTCCACGGATGATGCGGATGAGCTGCGGGCTGTGGCGCCGGTGGCGCACAGCTTCGGCCGGAGGGGGAGGTGACTATCGGGGTGGCTCGGTGGCTTTCGCGAGCGCGTCGAGGGTCTGGTCGAGCCAGCGCCTGAAATACATGCGGCCGACGGTCGCGTCGAACGTCCGGTACATGAGCCCCGTCGGCTCCATGCCGAACTGCGCCTCGACGAACGTGTCGTCGCGCGCGGGCGTCAGGACCCAGCGGGTATAGGTGCCCGTGTCGCGGCAGTGGAACCTCAGCTCGCGCATGTCCTCGAGGTGATCGATCTCGAGCGTTGTGGTTCCGTTCATCCCTGACGGCTGACGCGTCACCTGCACGAAGACGTCGCCCGGATTGAAGCTATCCCCGCGTACTTCTACGACTCTTGGGAACCATTCAGGGTGTCTCGCGGGGTTGCCGACGAGCTCCCACACGCGTTCGATCGGTGCTTGGATGAGCGCCTGATGCCGGTACTCGGACACAGTCATGCGATCCTCTCAGATCGCAAGGGCAGGGCCTGCGCCGTCGAAGAGGGGTGACTCCGGGCGCGAAGAACCATAGGCTTGCCACGTCCCCCGTCAAATAGGAGACCAATGAGTCCCAGAGCAAGGACAACAGCCCCGAAGCGTTCGGGGTCTTCAACCCGCCGTGCAAGCACGGCAAAGCGCGGCAAGGGACAGGTCGCGCTGGACAAGCTGACCAAGTCGGTCGATGCCGCGCAGGACGCGCTGAAAGATCTACGCGGTGAGATGAGCAAGGGCTCGTCGAGCATCCTGAAGGATGTCGACAAGCAGCTCAAGGACGCACGCAAGGGCCTGAGGGGTGCGAGCAAGAACGTGCTCAAGGACCTTGAGGGCCTCCAGCAGAAGGTCGCATCCGCGGCTCCCGGCCGCAGCGGTGCGAAGAAGAGCACGACCGCTCGCAAGAGCACGGGCACGGCCCGCAAGGCCAGTACCTCGCGCTCGCGGTCGGGCACGGCACGCAAGGCCAGCACGACGTCTCGTGCCAGCGCCTCGCGTTCCAGCTCAGCGCGCAAGAGCACGGGCACGGCACGCAAGAAGGCCGCCCCCGCCCCGCGCGCGCGGGCAAAGAAGAGCTGAGGGCATTGCGCCTGGCCTCGGGCCCGCCGCCCGAGGCCAGGCGCGACCCGCTACCGTCGGTTCGTGGCCGGAAAGATCCTCGTAGGGACATCCAGCTGGGCCGACCCCGGCTTTATCGAGGACTGGTACCCGCAGGGCCTCCCGGCGAAGGACCGCCTCCCGTATTACGCCGAGCGCTTCCGTGCGGTGGAGGTGAACTCGAGCTTCTACGCGGTGCCCGAGCGCGACACCGTCGGCCGCTGGGCGCGCATCACGCCGGACGACTTCGTGTTCGACGTGAAGCTCCACCGCCTCCTCTCGCGGCACGCCGCTCAGCTCAAGGAGCTGCCGCCTGACATCCGCGACGACGTGGAGGTCGGCCCGCGCGGCCGCGTGCGTCTGACGCCCGAGCTCGAGAAGGAGATGGTCGCCCGCGTGAAGCACGCGTGCGAGCCGCTCGACCAGGCGGGCAAGCTGCGCGCGTTCCTTCTGCAGCTGACGCCGGCGTTCGCGCCGGGCAAGCACGAGCTCGCCGAGCTCGACCCGATCATCGAGGGACTCGCGCCGCATCCGGTGGCCGTCGAGTTCAGGCACCGGGGCTGGGTGCGCGACAAGCGCGTTGAGGAGACGCTCGGCTACCTGTCGGAGCGGCGCGCCGTGTTCGTCTGCGTGGACGCTCCGCCCGGCGACGAGATCCCGATCATGCCGCCGGTCGACGCGGTCACCCGCGACGACCTCGCGTACATGCGCCTGCACGGCCGCAATACCGAGGGCTACCTGCACGGCAAGTCGGTCGCCGAGCGCTTCGCCTGGCGCTACAGCGACGAGGAGCTCGAGGGGGTCGCGGAGCGCGTGCGCGGACTTGCCGAGCAGGCAGGCGAGGTGCACACGCTCTTCAACAACAACCGCGGCGACGACGCTCCCACCTCGGCGCAGCGCTTCATGTCGCTCCTCGGCCAGGACCCGGGGCCGCCGCCGCAGGAGGCCCAACTCCGCCTCGCCTGACCCCGGGCGCGCGCAGATCGGGTATCAACGACTTATGGCGTCAGTTATCGGAACAGGACTCGCGAGCGACGACGCAGGCGTCGACGCCTTCGCCGAGGCCGCCGGACGCGCAGCGCTCGCGCTCGGAGGGGCGGCGGCGGACCTCGTGTTCGTGTTCGCCGGCGCGTCCAACCTCGAGCACGCCGAGGACGGGCTCGCGCTGGTGCATGAGCGCCTCGGCCCCCGCGCGCTCGTGGGCTGCGGCGCGCAGGGCGTCGTGGGCGCGGGCCGCGAGCTCGAGCAGGGCGGCGTCGCGGTGTGGGCGGCGTCGATGCCGGACGCCGAACTCGAGTCCTTCCACCTCGAGACGATCACCGCGGGCGACTCGCTCGCGGTGGCGGGGATGCCGGACCTCGACTCCGCCGAGGCCGCGTTCATGCTCGTCGACCCGTACTCCTTCCCCGCGGAGCCGCTGCTTGACCAAATCGCCGAGGACCAGCCCGGCCTGCCGGTGCTCGGCGGCCTGGCCAGCGCGGGCGGCGGTCCCGGCTCGACGCTGCTCATGCACGACGACGAGATCGTCTCGGAGGGCGCCGTGGGTGTGACGCTCGCGGGCGTCGACGTGCGCCCGTGTGTGTCGCAGGGCGCTCGCCCGATCGGCCCCGAGATGGCGATCACCGCCGCGGACGCCAACGTGATCCACGAGCTTGCAAGCCAGCCCGCGCTCGAGCGGCTCAAGTCGGCGATCACGGAGCTCGACCCCGGGGAACGCGCGCTTGCGGCCTCGGGTCTGTTGATAGGCATCGTGATCGACGAGAACCGCCCCGAGTACCTGCGCGGTGACTTCCTCGTGCGCGGCCTCCTCGGCGTCGACGAGGAGTCGGGCTCGATTGCCGTCGGGGAACGAGTGCGCGTCGGGCAGACGGTGCGCATGCAGGTCCGCGACGGCAGCTCCGCCGACGAGGACCTGCGCGAGGCGCTCGCGCGCGTGTCCGGCGACCTTCCCGGGCCACCGGCCGGCGCGCTCATCTTCACCTGCAACGGCCGCGGCTCGCAGATGTTCGATGTGCCCGATCACGACGCGAGCGCACTTGACCAGGCGTTCGGCGGCGCGCCGGCAGCCGGCTTCTTCTGCGCGGGCGAGATCGGTCCCGTCGGCGCGCGCAGCTTCGTGCACGGCTTCACGGCCACGATGGCGGTATTTGCGGCCTGACGGCCGCGTTGGCAGTTGGCAGTTGGCAGTTGGCAGTTGGCAGTTGGCAGTTGGCAGTTGGCAGTTGGCAGTTGGCGGTTATGCCGCCACCAGCTCTGGACGTCTGTCGGCCCACGGCCGCGCGCCCTCGAGCTGAGCCGCCAGCGACAGCAGCATCTCCTCGCCGGCAGGAGGGCCGACGAACTGCACGCCCACCGGCAGCCCCGCCTCGGTCTCGTGGAGCGGCAGCGAGAGCGCCGGCTGGCCGGTCACGTTCCACACCGGTGTGAACGGCACCCAGCCCGCCGAGTTCATGAGCATCTGAATCGGCGGCTCGCCCTCCTTGGGCTGTAGCGCGCCGATCTCGATCGCCGGCATCGCGAGCGTGGGGGTGAGCAGCACGTCCACGCCCTCCCACAGCGCCGCGAGCGTGCGCGAGTAGTCGTGCAGCCAGTCGAGCGCCTTCAGGTAGTCGGTCGCGCTCAGCTCAATCGACATGTCGTACATCTGGCGGGCGAGCGGCTCGAGCTGCTCGATGTCGAGCTCGCGCCCGGAGAGTCGGCTCCAGGTGGCCACCTCGTTGGCGGTGCCGCCGACCCACACCGTTACGAAGTTGGGCACGTAGCCCTCGTCGGCCTCGATCTCGATTTCCTGCACCTGGTGGCCGAGCGACTCGAGCAGCTCCGCAGTCTGCCGCGTGGCGGCCACGCAGTCGGGATCCACCGGCACGCCGTTGGGCGAGTCGACCACGAATGCGATCCGCAGCGAGCCGGGCTCGCGGTCCACCGCTTCGACGAACGGCGCCGACGGATCGGGCGCCCAGTACGGGTCGCCGGGCTCGTAGCCCGCGAGTAGGTCGAGGCCGAGCGCGCTGTCGCGCACGGTGCGGGTGAGCACCCCTTCGGTTGCGAACCCGGACACCAGCTCACCGAGGTGCGGCGCCCAGGACACGCGCCCGCGGCACGGCTTCAACCCGACGAGCCCGCAGCACGCGGCCGGGATGCGGATCGAGCCGCCGCCATCGTTGCCGTGCGCGATTGCCACCATCCCGGACGCGACGCCTGCCGCGCTGCCGCCCGACGAGCCGCCGGGCGTGCGCGAGGTGTCCCACGGATTGCGCGCCGGCCCAAAGCGCATTGGCTCGCTCACGGGCAGGATCCCCATCTCGGGCAGGTTCGTCTTGCCGACGATGATCGCGCCCGCACCACGCAGCCGCCGCACGACTGCGCTGTCGCGGTCCGGCACCCAGTCCTCGAGCGCGCGCATGCCCATCGTCGTCCGGATGCCCTCCGTCAAAGCGCCGAGATCCTTCACCAGCAGCGGCACGCCCGCCAGCGGGCGCTCGTCGCCCGACTGCACCGCGTCGGCCTCCGCCAGCGCGCGCTCGTCGCAGCGCGTGACCACCGCGTTGAGGTCGTCGTTCAGGCGGTCGATGGCGGCGAGCGACGCTTCCACCAGCTCGCGGGCCGAAGCCTGTCCAGAGCGGACGAGCTGCGCCTGGTCGATGGCAGACTTGAACATCAGGTCGTCGGGCATTCCCTCTCCTCGGGTCGCGGCGGGCGGGTGCAGCGTATCCGTGCTTTCGCGCTACGGCATGATTCGGATGTGGCCGACAACGAACGCATCCCCGACGGAGTGATCCGCGTGCGCGCGCCCAACCCATCCGCATTCACACTGGACGGCACGAACGCGTACATCGTCGAGGGCTGGGTGATCGACCCGGGCCCGAACGACGTCCCGCACCTGAAGGACGTACTGGAAGCTGCCGGCGGCTCCATCGACGGGATCGTCATCACCCACGCCCATCCCGACCACGACGAGGGCGCGCCGGCGCTGGCGGAGCTGGCGGGCGGGGTGGAGATCGTCCGGCCGAGCGATGGCGACACCGTCGGCCCGGTAACGGCGATGGCCACGCCGGGGCACGCGCCCGACCACATGGCGCTTCTCTACGGCAAGGTGGCCTTCACGGGCGACGCCGTGGCGGGCACAGGCAGCAGCTTCATCGCCCCCGGCGGGGGCGGCCTCGGGCGCTACCTCGAGGCGCTCGAAGCTCTGCGCGAGCTGGAGCTCGAGGCGCTCTGCCCGGGTCACGGCCCGATTGTGAACGATCCGGAGGCCAAGCTCACCGAGTACATCGAGCACCGCAAGGAGCGCGAGCGCAAGCTCCTCGCCGCGTTCGAGATGGGGCTGCGCGACCGCGACGAGCTGCTCGACGCCGCGTGGGACGACGTGCCCTGGCACGTCTCGCCGGGCCTGCGCCAGGCCGCCGGCGTGACCCTCGACGCGCACCTCGAGAAGCTCCGCGACGAGGGCCGCCTGCCCGCAGATCTCCGCGTCTAAGTCGCGGGAAACCCGCAGGGAGGCTGCGGCAGGCAGCGGATGCTCGAATCGACCCCGACGTTCAATTTGGACGCATCAACCCACGTCCAAGGAGAACCACATGAAGCAGGTTTGGCGATATGGGGGAGTTGCTGCAAGCGCCGTGCTGATCGTGATCGGGGTGGTCTCGATCGTCGTGGCCGTGAGCGGCCGCTCGGAGGTTCGAACCGACATCCAGCGCGAGGCGATCGTCGGAACTCCCGACATGACTCCGAAGGCGATCGCGCCCGAGGTGAGCAAGGCGGGCCTGACGAACGTGTCGCTGCCGAGCTGCTCGGTGGCAGGCCAGAAGGTGGACACGGGCTCCGAGGCCAAGTGCTTCGCGAGCTACATGCGCATCCACACGCTGATGGCAACCGGCGGGAAGACGTACGCGGAGATGCCGCGCTACGCGACCGCCGACGGCAAGGGGACGAACGACGAGAACGCCGCGCTCAAGCAGGGCGGTCAGCCCGTCGACAACCCCCAGCGCAATATCTGGATCAACGAGACCGCGCTCGCAACGGCTCTGAACACCTCGTTCTTCGCCGAGCGGGTGTCGGTGTTCTCGCTGGTGATGGGCATCGCACTGCTGCTCACCGGCATCGGCTTCCTCGTGCTCACGATCAGCCTGCTCAAGCCGGCTGAGCGGAGCGAGCCGGCAGCCGCGACCGAGGCGCAGAGGGCGCCCGTTCCCGCAGCCAGCAGTTAGCCGCTCCGCCTCAGGCGTGGGTGGACATGCCGTGTTTCTCGAGACCGTGCTCAACGTGCTTGATCACGGTCTCGAGCACGTGCACGCGCGCGTAGTGCTTCGACTCGCCCGGCACGATCTCCCAGCGTGCGTGCTTTGAGTCGGTGAGCTCGAGCATCTCCTCAACGGCGTCCTCGTAGGCCTTGCGCTTGTCCCGGTTGCGCCAGTCGTCGTCGGTCAGCTTCCAGGTCTTCAGCGGATCGTTCTGGCGCGCCTCGAAACGCTTCAGCTGCTCCTCGTCGGAGATGTGCATCCAGAACTTGACGAGCAGGATGCCCTCCTCGGTGAGCATGCGCTCGAACTCCACGATCTCCGGGTAGGCGCGCTTCCACTCGGTCTTCGTGGCGAAGCCCTCCACCCGCTCGACGAGCACGCGGCCGTACCAGGAGCGGTCGAGGACGGCAAAGCCGCCCCAGCCCGGCAGCGCGGGCCAGAAGCGCCCGAGGAAGTGGTGGCGCTTCTCGTCGGGCGTGGGGGCCGCGAACTGAGCCACGCGCACGTGGCGCGGGTCGAGCTGGGCAGTGAGGCGCTTGATGGCGCCGCCCTTCCCGGACGCGTCCCAGCCCTCGAACATCACGCACAGCGGCGGGCCGAGCGTGCGGTCCCCGATCAGGCCGCCGACGATCAGGCGCAGCTCGACGAGCCGCTGCTGCAGCTTCGCGATCTTCTTCTCGGACTCTTCCTTGCTGAGCGAGAGGCTCAGGTCGACTTCGTCGAGGCGCCCCACGCGGCTAGTGGCGGCTGAAGCGCGCGGTGGCGCGCTGGAGGAAGACCATCGCCTTTTCGCCGCGCGACCCGGGCGGGGCGACGATGCCGAGCTGGCGCATGAGACCCATCGAGTCGTAGTCCGCGCGGTAGCGGCAGACGAGCCCGTCGCGGAACGTCCAGTGGTCCACGCCTTCGAGCACGATCGGCTTGCCCGTGGGGGCGAAGCCCGGCGGGTCGATCGGGCCGGTGTTGGTGCCCCGCATACGCCAAGGCACGATCGCCTTCGTGCCCTCGGGCGAGATGTAGCCGGGCTCCGGCTCCTCGAACTGGTAGTCCGGGAACGCCTTGTCGCACTGGCGCACCCAGTCCGCGACCGGGGCGCGGCCATGCACCGTTCCTATCGCGGGGTCGAAGAACTCCACGTCCTCCGTACAGAGCTGAGCGAGCGCGTTGCCGTCGTGGTTGTTCCAGGCGGCGAGCCATTGATGCGAGAAATCGGCGAGGAAGGCCGCCTCGATGCGTTCGGCTGTGGATGTGTCTGTCATTGCGAATCCTCCAGATCGGGCGCGTCTGCATGTTCTCGCTGTTTCAAGCACCATGTCAAACCTCGTGGAGACGCTCACGGCGACATCGGCCGACGGCACCATCGTCGGCGCCGAGGTTCTGGGCGACGGCCCGCCGTTGCTCGCGATCCACGGCAGCACCGCCGACCGCCACCGCTGGGCGGCCGTCCGCGAGGGACTGGGGGAGAGCTTCCGCGTGCACCTCATGGACCGCCGCGGGCGCGGGCTGAGCACGCAGGAGAATCCAGACAACTACTCGATCGAGCGCGAGGCTGAGGACATCCGCGCGCTCGTGGAGGCGATCGGCGGCCCGGTGCTCATCCTGTCGCACTCCTACGGCGGTGCCTCGTCGCTCGCGGCCGCGACGGACTGCCCGGGCATCGCACGCATGCTCGTCTACGAGCCGGCGCTCAGCACGGCCGCGGGTCCGATGAACGCGGAGGATGCGGTCGCCGAGATAGAGGTCGCGGTGGCGAACGGGGACCGGGAAGCGACGATCACGCTCTTCTACAGCCGCATGCTGCAGCAGGACGAGGCCGCGATCGAAGCGCTGCGGGCAACCCCGATCTGGCAGCACCGTCTCGCCGCCGCGCACACGCTCGGCCGCGAGGTTCGAGGCGCAAACGAGTACAGCGCCGAAGAGGCGGGTTTCGACGCCATCGACGTGCCGGTCCGCATCCTGCTCGGCACGGAGACGACGCCCGCGCTCACGCGCGCGGCGCACGCGTCACATAGCGCGATCCCGGGCGCCGAGCTGGTCGAGCTGCCCGGGCACGGCCACGCGGCGATGGACGCCGACCCGCCGATGTTCGTCGCCCAGGTCCGCGACTGGCTCGGCTAGGTGATCCGCCGCTCCGACTCGTCGATCTTGTAGTCGTTGATGCTCGCGTCGCGCCGGCGCATCAGCCCTTCCTCGTCGAACTCCCAGTGCTCGTTGCCGTGGCTGCGCCACCACTGGCCGTCGGCGTCGCGGGACTCGTACTCGAACCGCACCGAGATGCGGTTGTCGGTGAAGCACCACAGCTCCTTGCGCAGCCGGTACTCCAGCTCGCGGGACCACTTGCGCGTTAGGAACTCGACGATCGCCTCGCGCCCCTCGAAGAACTCGTCGCGGTTGCGCCACTGCGAGTTCGGCGTGTAGGCGAGCGAGACCCGCTGCGGGTCGCACGTGTTCCAGGCATCCTGAGCGGCCTTGACCTTCGCCCGGGCCGTCTCCTCCGTGAACGGAGGGACGATTTTCGGAGGGCCGCTCGGCTCGTCGGTCACTCGACCGGGCCGGCGTCGACGATCATCGGACGCCCGTCGCGCTCCTCCCAGCGGGAACGGATCGTCACCGTCTTGTCGTCGCCGATGTAGCGGATGTGCACCACCGCGTGGTCGTCCGCGGCCACGATGTCGAGCACCTCGGCAGTGTGCGTCGGATTCGGCAGTATCTGGCCGATCACCGGCATCTGCGGGTGCAGCTCCTCGATCAGGTCGTTCTGAACGGCGCCCATATCGCCCCGCTCAACCGCCCGGCCATGCTCCTCCGCGACCTCGCGCATCTTGGCTTCTTCCACAGCTCCTCCTCCGATTCGTCCGAATGGCCCGTACTTGTCCCACGGCACGCGTCGCCGGTCAAGTATCCCCGGCGCTAGCCTTCCGGACCGTGATCAGCACCAACCAGTTCAAAAACGGCACCCACATCGAGGTCGATGGGGTGATCTACAAGATCGTCGAGTTCCAGCACGTCAAGCCGGGCAAGGGCGGCGCGTTCGTGCGCACCAAGCTCAAGCGCTCGAGCGACGGCGCGGTGATCGACAAGACCTTCCGGGCGGGCGAGAAGTTCCGCCCGATCCGCACCGAGACGCGCAAGATGCAGTTCCTCTACTCCGACGGCAGCGACGCGCACCTGATGGATCTCGAGAGCTTCGAGCAGATCACCGTGTCCGAGGCCTCGGTGAGCGACGCGCTCAAGTGGATCATCCCCAACGAGACCGTCGAAGTTCTCTACGTGGACGAGGAGCCGGCCGACCTCCAAGTGCCGAGCGCGGTCGAGCTGGCGGTCACCCAGACCGAGCCTGGCGTGCGCGGCGACACCGCCTCGGGCGGCGGCGACAAGCCGGCGGAACTCGAATCCGGCGTGACCGTGCGCGTGCCGTTGTTCGTGAACATCGGGGACCGCGTCCGCGTGGACACGCGCTCGGGCGAATACGTCTCGAGGGCGTAGTTGAAACGCAGCGACCAGCGCCGGGCCGCCGTGGTGGCCCTGTACCAGCGCGACGTCACCGGTCGGCCGCTGGAAGCGCTGCTGGACCGGGACACGAAGGAGTTCACGCGCGAGCTCGCGGAGGGCACGGCGGCGGAGCAGGCCGAGCTCGACGCCCTGATCGAGCGCCACTCCGTGGGCTGGACGCTTGACAGGATCGCCCCGCTTGAGCGAAACATCCTGAGGGTTGCGCTGTACGAGCTACTGAGGAGGGAAGACGTGCCAGCTGAAGTAGCGATCGACGAGGCCGTCGAGGCCGCAAAGGAGCTGTGCGGCGCGGAGGCGCCGGGCTTCATCAACGGCATCCTGGGCGCGGTGCACCGCGAGCAGAGCGCGGCCGCCCAATGAGCCGCCTGGACACGCTGATAGACGACCTTGAGCAGACCGCCGCCCGGCTGCGCTCCGGTGAGCTCGACGCGGACGCCGCCGCGCAGGCCGTGGAGCGCTGCGCGGAGCTCGCCTCGCAGCTCGGTTCCGAGCTCGACCTCCAGGCACGTGCCGCCACCGCCGGTGAGCCGCCCGGCCAGGAGAAGCTTCTTTGAACGCGCCCGCGCGCCAGGCGGAGTACCCGGTCGAGCTCCAGCGCGAGGTCGACGCCTATCTGGAGAACCTGCGCTTCTCCGCGGAGACCACGACGGCGGGGCTCGAGGAGGCGATGCGCTACTCGCTGCTCGCCGGTGGCAAGCGCATCCGCCCGGTGCTCGCCCTCGCCACCGCCGAGGCGCTCGGCCACCCCCAGGAGGATGTGATGGCGCTCGCCGCCGCCATCGAGCTGATCCACACCTACTCGCTGATCCACGACGACCTGCCTGCGATGGACGACGACGACCTTCGGCGCGGCAAGCCCACCTGCCACGTGGTCTACGGCGAGGACGTCGCGATTCTGGCGGGCGACGGGCTCTTCGCCGAGGCGATCAAGCTGGTGCTCGACGAGCAGGACGGCGAGCCCGACCGCGTGCTGCGCGCGCTCCGCCACCTCGTGGCAGCCATCTCCGTGAGCGGCATGGTGGGCGGGCAGTACGTGGACGTGAAGGAGACCGCTCCACAGGATGAGGCCGGTCTCAGGCACCTGCACGCGCTCAAGACCGGGCGCCTCATAGCCGCTGCAATCGAGTGCCCGCTGCTTTTGTTCGGGGCGGGAGAAGCTGCGACAATGGGACTTCGCCGCTTCGCGGCCGAACTCGGGGTGCTCTTTCAGATTGTCGACGACATACTCGACGTGACAGGTGACGAAGCCGCGCTCGGCAAGCCTCAGGGCTCAGACGAGCGGCACGGCAAGCACACCTACGTGAGTGTGTTCGGACTGGACAAGGCGAGGGAGTTGGCCCGAGACTCACATAACAATGCGCGCGCGGCGCTCGCGGATGCGGGCGGCCAGACAGCCACGCTGGAACAAATCACCGACTACATCCTGACTCGCGATACATGACCTACCTCGAGAACATCAAAGCGCCCAGTGACCTCCATGAGCTGAACGACGAGCAGCTCCAAGAGCTGGCCCAGGAGGTGCGCGAGCTGGTGATCGACACGATCGGGGAGATCGGCGGCCACTTCGGCGCCAACCTCGGCGTGTGCGAGCTGGCGGTCGCGCTGCACAGCCTGCTCGAGTCGCCCAAGGACAAGATCCTGTGGGACGTCGGCCACCAGGCCTACCCGCACAAGGTCCTGACGGGCCGCCGCGACCAGCTTCAGACGATCCGCCAGTACGGCGGGCTCGCCCCGTTCTGCTCGATCTTCGAATCGGAGCACGACATCATGGGCGCGGGTCACGCCTCCACGTCGGTGTCCTACGCGGTCGGCCTCAAGGAGGCGATGCGCCGCGGGATCGGCGAGGACGGCAAGGTGGTCGCCGTGATCGGGGACGGCGCGCTGACGGGCGGCGTCGCGTTCGAGGCGCTCCACAACGCGGGCGGCATGGACATGCCGATCGTGATCATCCTCAACGACAACGGCATGTCGATCGCGCCGAACGTCGGCGCCCTGTCGCGCTACTTCAACCGCGTCAGGCTCAACCCCAAGCTTCACCGCGCCCGCGAGGGTGTCGAGACCGGGCTGACCAAGCTGCCCGCCGGCATCGGCGACCGCATCGAGCGGCTCGGCCCGCAGATCAAGGAGTCGATCAAGGCGTTCTGGGCCCCGGGCCTCCTGTTCGAGGAGCTCGACCTCGCCTACGTCGGCGTGGTCGACGGCCACGACGTGAAGGCGCTCCGCGACGCGATCGGCAAGGCGCTCCAGGCCAACCGGCCGGTGGTCGTCCACATCAAGACCGTCAAGGGCAAGGGCTTCGCGCCCGCCGAGGACGGCGGCCTCGAGGGCATGGAGAAGTGGCACGCCGCCAAGCCCGCCTCGATCGTCAACGGCGCCCCGGCTCCCGCGCCCGCGAAGAAGAACGGCTCCGCCCGCTTCGCCAAGCCCGCGCCGCCGCAGTACACGACCGTGTTCGGCGAGGCGCTCGTGCAGGAGTGCAAGCGCGACGAGCGGGTCTGCGGCATCACGGCCGCGATGAACTCCGGCACGGGGCTCAACATCCTCCAGAAGGAGATGCCGGAGCGGTACTACGACGTGGGGATCGCCGAGCAGCACGCGATCCTGCTCGCCGCGGGCATGGCGATCCAGGGGATGAAGCCGGTCGCCGCGATCTATTCGACCTTCCTACAGCGCGCCTTCGACCAGATCGTCCACGACGTCTGCCTGCAGAAGCTGAACGTCGTCTTCGCGATGGACCGCGCCGGTCTCGTCGGCGACGACGGCCCGACGCACCACGGCGCCTTCGACATCGCCTACCTGCGCGCGCTGCCCAACATGGTGCTGATGGCGCCGCGCGACGAGGCGATGCTCGTGAACATGCTCCGCACCGCCACCAAGTACGACGACGGTCCGATCGCTCTGCGCTACCCGCGCGGCGAGGCCGAGGGCGTCGCGATCCCGGCTCGTCCGAAGGCGATCGAGATCGGCCGCGGCGAGGTGCTGCGCGAGGGCGAGCGCGTCGCGCTGCTCGGCTATGGCCTGGGCGTGTCGCTCGCTTTGGGCGCCGCCAAGGAGCTCGAGGCGCACGGCATCGACGTGACCGTGGCCGATGCCCGCTTCGCCAAGCCGCTCGACACCGCGCTGATCGACTCGCTGGCGGCCGACCACGACCTGCTCGTGACCGTCGAGGACGGCGTGCTCATGGGCGGCTTCGGCTCGGCGGTGGGCGAGAGCCTGCTCGACCGCGGCATGGCGGGCGACGTCCATCTGCTCCGGCTCGGACTGCCGGACCGCTACGTCACACACGGCAAGCCCGCACTCCTGCGCGAGGAGGTCGGCCTCACGCCGACCGCCATCGCTGAGCGCGTGGCCGAGACCGTGCGCGACCCGCAGGCACTTCAGAGCGCCTAGTCGCGGCGCTTGTGCGGCGGCGGAGGCGGGTGAGGCCGCCTCGGCGGGGGCTGCCCTGAGAGCGCAGCCTCCACTCGCTCGAGCAGGCGCGTGAGCGCGTCGGCCTCCGGCTTCGGCAGGTCCGTGAGCAGCTCGGCCAGGCGCTCCGAGACGAGCGTCGTCGCGGACGCGAGGACCGCCTCGCCGCGGGCGGTCAGCGCGAGGTCGCGGCTGCGGCGGTCGGTCTCCGCGGGCTGACGCTGCAGCAGGCCCGCGCCTTCCAGCGCCGACAGCAGCTGGGAGACCGCTGGACCGGACACTCCAGTCCGGCGTGCCAGCTCGGCGCCCGAGAGTGGCGCCGACTGGATCGCGCGGAGCGCGAGGTACTGCGCGACCGTGAGCGGCGGCTCGTGGGAGGCGAGCACCCGCTCCACCCAGCGGCTCGCCAGCGGCGCGGCGGCCGCAAGGGCGGCACCGGCCTCGCGTGTGTGGGATCGCGGTCGTGGGGGCATAGGTAAGTAAGCTTAACGATTAAGTATGCTTATCTTCCACATCATTCTGGCAGCCACGGCGGCAGGGTTCGTGGCGGCGCGTCCGCGGAGCTGGATCTCGGCGGCCGGTGCGGCGGGCTGCGCCCTGGCGGCGCTCGCCACGGGCGCGGGCCACGCGGGCTCTGCGCTCGCAACCACGGGTCCGCCGATCGCCTTCCTCAGCGCGGTGATGGCGCTGGCGCTGCTCGCCGACGACTCGGGGCTTGCGGCGCGACTCGCAGCGATGCTCGCGCGCGCGGGGCGCGGCCGGACGCTGGCGCTGTTCGCGTGGGTCTGCGCGGCCTGCGCCGCGATCACCGCGGCGCTGTCGCTCGACGGGGCGGTGGTGGTGATGCTGCCGGTGATCGCGACGCTGGTACGGCGCCACGGCGCTCCGCTGCGCCCCCTGCTGCTCGGCACGGTGGGGGTGGCCAACTGCTTCTCGGCGGCGCTCCCCGCCGGCAACCCCACCAACCTCGTGGTCATGGAGCGCCTAGGGCTGTCGCCGGGCGGCTTCGTCGAACGCATGCTGCTGCCGTCGGCCGGGGCGACTCTCGCCTGCGTCGCGGTGCTGTGGCTGCTCGAGCGGCGGAAGCTGGAGGGGAGCTACGAGTGCGCCACCACGCCGGCGGGAGCCACCGCCCGCTTCCCGCTGGTCGCTCTCGCTGCGGCGGCGCTCGCCGATTGGGTCTCACCCTTCGTCGGCATCTCGCCCTGGCTGCCGGTCTCGGTAGTCGCCATGGTCGCCCTGCTCGTTTCCAGGCGCCCTCCGCTGCTTCGTCTTCCACTGCGGATCGGGGTGCAGATCGTCTCCCTGCTGGTCGTTCTCGAGGCGTTAGGCCTCGGCAGCATTGGCGCGGCGTCGCCGGTCCTGGTGGCGGCGGCGGTGAGCCTCGGGGCGGCGCTCGCCAACAACCTCCCTGCGAGCGCCGTGGTGGCCTCGCTCGGCGGCGCCGGATCCGGGTCGTACGCCGCGCTACTCGGCCTGTCGGCCGGAGCGCTCGCCACGCCGCACGGCTCGGTGGCGACGCTCGTGTCGCTCGACATGAGCCCCGGCGAACGCGGGCTCGCCTCGCGCTGGGCGCTGGCGGCGGTCGCCGCAGTGGCCACCGGCGTCCTCCTTCTCCACGTCACCGGCGGCTGAACAAGCCCCAGAAAGCAAGTGACCCGCCGGGAAGAGGCGGGCCACTCGAGGGAGGAATGATGCGTATGTGATCGTTGTGGGGGGAGTCTTATGCGCGACTCGCGCTGTAGCTCGTCGACGCGGTGAGGGTCAGCTCGGCGAGCCCGGCTGCGAGGAAAACGGCGAGGGCGGCGGGCCCGCTCGCGAAGCCGAGCACGATGCCGGCGCAGATGAGGCCGGTGCCGGCGGCCCAGTCGTAGACCGCGTGGGCTGAGAGGGGGAGGCCACCGCGGCTGCCGGGCTCGGAGCCGGCGATGGCGAGCCCTGCGAGGAGAGCGCCGACCCCGATGCCCACGACGACGGCGGTGGGAGAGAGGCCGATCGCGTAGGGAAGGAGCATCAGGGCGGCGGCGAGCGCCAGCTCGAGGGCTGCGTGCATTTCGATTCGGAGAGGCTTGTAGTGGCGCACGAAAGCCAAAGTAGGCGAGCCGCGCGCGGAGTTGTGTGAGCCTTTGCACGTATACGCTGCTCCGATGGCGAAGACGCGGCTCGACACGCTGCTTGTGGAGCGTGGGCTGTTCGAGTCCCGCTCGCGGGCAGCGGCAGCCGTGATGGCGGGAGAGGTGCGGCTCGGGACGAACGGCGCGCGGGCGGAGAAGCCCGGGCAGCTCGTGGCTGCGGACGCCGACGTTGCCGTGGACGACCTGCCCGGCTACGTCTCGCGCGGGGGTGTGAAGCTGGCGAATGCCCTGGAGGCGTTCGGGCTGGATCCGAGCGGTCGCTGCTGCCTCGACGTGGGGGCCTCGACCGGGGGCTTCACGGATTGCCTCCTGCAGCGGGGCGCGGAGCACGTTATGGCGCTCGACGTGGCCTACGGCGAGCTGCACTGGACGCTCCGGGGCGACTCCCGGGTGACCGTGATCGAGCGGGTGAACGCACGCTCGCTCGAGCCGGGGACCCTGGCCTACCGGCCGGATCTGATCACGATGGACGTCTCGTTCATCTCGCTCGCCAAGGTGCTGCCGGCGGTCCTCGAGTGCGCCGCCGACCGCTTCGACTGCCTGGCCCTCGTCAAGCCGCAGTTCGAGGTCGGGCGCGAGCGGGTGGGCAAGGGCGGCGTGGTGCGGGCGGCGGCCGACCGGCGCTCGGCGATGGTCGCCGTGGGCAACTGCGCGTTGGCGCTCGGGCACTCCGTGCTGGGGTTCGCCTCGTCGGGGCTGCCGGGTCCGAAGGGCAACCAGGAGAGCTTCGTCTGGATCGCGGAGAGTGGCCGCGCGGGTGCGCTCGAGGACCTGGAGGCCGCTGCGTCCATGGTGGAGCCGTGAAGCCGCCACGCACGGTCACGCTCCTCACCCATCAGAACGTCGCCGAGACCTCGGCGTCCGTGCACAGGGTGATCGACGAGCTGATCGCCGCCGGGATGGAGGTGCGCGCGGATACGGACGAGGTGGAGAAGCACGGGTTGAGCGCACGCGAAGGGCTGACGCTCGGCGCCGAGCCCGCGGAGGACGGCACCGAGCTTGCGGTGGTGCTCGGAGGCGACGGGACCATGCTGCGCGCGATGCGCATGTTCGCCGGCCGCGACGTGCCCGTGTTCTCGTTCAACTACGGGGCGATCGGCTTTCTCGCGACCGTCGAGAAGGACGACCTCGACGAGGGCATCCGGCGGGTGATCGAGGGCGATTACGAGCTGCTGCCGATGCCGGCGCTGTCGATCGAGGCCGGGGGCTCGGAACATCTCGGCGTGAACGACATCTCGTTTCACCGCCGCGCCAACAACCGGGTGGCGGAGCTCGCCTTCAGCGTGGGCGACGACCAGCTGGGCAGCGTGCGCTGCGACGGGCTCGTGGTTTCCACCCCGGTCGGATCCACGGGCTACAACCTCGCCAACGGTGGGCCGGTGCTGGCATGGGGAGTAGAGGGCTACGTGGTCTCGTTCATCGCCCCGCACACGCTCACCGCGCGGGCCCTCGTGGTGGCCACGGACGCGGTGCTATCGGTGCAGAACGGCTCGGAGAACGAGCCGGTGGACGTGACGACCGACGGGCGGATCGTGTGTGCGCTCGAGCCGCAGGCCGAGATGGACATTCGCTTCCATCACGACAAGGTGCTGCTGGCCCAGCGTCCCGGATCGAACTTCTACCACCGCCTGCGGGAGAAGTTCGGGCGCCTCGCTTACTAAAAGCGCCTTTGAGTGGGAGACTTGTCTTGTGCGTTCGACCGTCGCTGTCATCGCGCTGATTGGAGCTCTGCTCCTGTCCGCGTGCAGCGGTTCGGGACAAGGGGGAACGCAGGGAGGAGCTCAGTCTTCCCGTGCGCGAGCGGAGCCCGTCGCCACGCAGCTGCGCGATGTGCTGGAAGGTGCGTTCCGTCCTAACGCGGGGCTGGGAGCCGTGCGGCGACGTGGCACGCCGCTGGCCGACGTGAAGGTCTGCACCGGTCCCGCGAGCGGCGGCGGGGGCAGCTACCGCTGCAGCCTGAGACCTCACCGGTCGTGGATCCCGAAGTCAGTCGGCGTCTCCGTCGATCGGCAGGGGACTTGGAAGACGGCGACGATCTACGACCGCCGCGCAGCGCATGCGTTCTGGGGAATCGGCCTCGTGCTTCCGCGCCGCTGACTGTGAATTTCTCGCTGCTTATGTAACGGTTCTGTGACGGGAACGGGTGTTCGTGCCCGATCCGTCTGGGCCCGCTGGTAGACAGGACGCATGCTCATAGAGCTGCGAGTCGAGAACCTGCTGCTGATCGAGAGGGCGGAGCTGTGCCTCGGCGAGGGCCTGAACGCGGTCACCGGCGAGACGGGCGCCGGCAAGACGATGCTGGCTCACGCCTTAGATCTGCTGCTCGGAGGGAAGCCGCGACCGGGCATCGTGCGACCGGGCGCGTCGGAGGCTTATGTCGAGGGCGTGTTCGCGCCTCCGGTTGGGCTGTTCGACGACCCCGCGCTCGCTGAGCTGCGTGAGCGGCTGCCCGAGGACGATTCGGAGATCGTGCTGGCGCGG
>DATBKS010000291.1:0-3732 GCA_036555755.1 Thermoleophilaceae bacterium | reverse complement strand
CCCGCCGGCTACGAGCCGAGCCACGACGTCTTCCAGTACGCGAAGGTGCTCGCGGCGGGGAGCGGGGCGCACATAGATGTGGTGACCGATGTCGAGGGCGCGGTCGAAGGTGCCAATGCCGTCTACACGGATGTCTGGGTCTCGATGGGAGACGAGGCGGAGGCCGCGGCACGGCGCGAACGTCTTCGCGGCTACCAGGTGACCCCCCGGCTGATGCGCCTCGCCGATGCGAACGCCGTATTCATGCACTGCCTGCCCGCGCACCGGGACGAAGAGGTCGCCCCGGCCGTGATCGACGGCCCACAGTCCGTCGTCATGCAGCAGGCACACAACCGGCTCCCCACCGAGCAGGCGCTGCTCCACTCGCTGATCGGCAGCGACTGGGACAAGGTCTGACATGCGCGTCGTGGCGGCCCTCGGCGGGAACGCCCTGCTGCGGCGGGGCGAGCCCGCCGAGGCGGAGACGCAGCGGCAGAACCTCGTCCGGGCGGGGCGCGCGCTCGCCGAGGTCGCGGCCGAGCACGAGCTCGTGGTCACCCACGGCAACGGCCCACAGGTCGGGCTGCTGGCGCTGCAATCCGAGGCCTACCGCTCGGTCCGCCCGTATCCCTTCGACGTGCTCGTCGCGGAGTCCGAGGGCATGGTCGGGTACCTGCTCGACCAGACACTTGCCAACCTGCTGCCTGAGCGCCAGATCGCCACGCTGCTGACGCAGGTGGTGGTGGACGAGCGGGATCCGGCATTCGAGGCGCCCACGAAGCCGGTGGGTCCCGTTTACGACGAAGCCGACGCGAGAAGGCTGTCGGCCGAACGTGGGTGGGCGATCGCACCCGACGGCGACGGCTGGCGGCGAGTGGTCGCCTCACCCGAGCCGCTGAGGATCGTCGAGCTCGACACGATCCGGGTGCTCGCGGAGGCCGGTGTGCTCGTGATCTGCAGCGGCGGCGGGGGAGTGCCGGTAATCGAGCACCGCGGCGTGCTGCGCGGCGTCGAGGCGGTGATCGATAAGGACCTCGCGGCAGCGTTGCTTGCGATCGAGCTCGAAGCCGACGCGCTTCTGCTCCTCACCGACGTGCCGGGGGTCCAGGAGAACTTCGGCACGGACTCGGCACGGCTGATCCGGGAGGCGACGCCCGCTGAGCTGCGCGAGCTCGGCCTCCCCGCTGGCTCGATGGCGCCGAAGACGGAGGCGGCGTGCCGCTTCGCGGAGCGCACCGGCGGGCTCGCCGTGATCGCGGCTCTCGACGACGCGGCCCTCGCGCTCGAGGGCCATGCAGGGACGCGGATCGCTATCCGCGGGAACTACGAGCCCCGTCTCGTAGCGGGCGCGGATGCCAGAACGCGCGAGCGCTGAGAGCATCGGCGCGATGAGCAAGATCCTCGTCACGTACGCGACCAAGCAGGGCTCCACACACGAGGTCGCTGAGGAAATCGGGACGATCCTCACCGAGCGCGGTCACGAGATCGAGATCGTGCCGGTGGAACTCTGTGCCGGGCCCGATGGCTATGACGCCGTCGTCTTCGGAGCCCCGCTCTACATGGGCAAGCTGCTGAAACCAGGCGCGCGCTTCCTGCAGAAGCACCGGGAGTCCCTTGCGGCTCGGCCCCTGGCGATCTTCGCGCTTGGCCCGCGCGGTCTGCCAGAGACCCGGGATGACGCCCAGAAGCAGCTCGACAGGGCGATCCAACGGTCGCGGCTCACCCCCGTGTCGGTGGCGCTGTTCGACGGCGTGGTCAGGCCAGACAAGCTGCGGTTTCCGTTCAACCGGATGCCCGCCGGCGACTGGCGCGACTGGGATGCAATTCGCGCGTGGGGATCCGAACTTGCCCCCAAGCTGGCGATCACAGCGCCGGCCACGGCCTGAGCGGGGGAGCCGGAGCCACCCGGACTCTTGCGTCGACGGCGACAGCGCCCTCCGGCGTCACGATCAGCGGGTTGCACTCGAGCTCGGCGAGCTCGGGATGGTTCTCGACGAGCGCGCCGAGCCTGAGGATCAGGTCCTCCAGGGCGGCGACGTTCGCCTTCGGGGCGCCCCGGTAGCCGTCCAGCAGCGGGAAGCTCACGAGCGATCGCAGCATTTCCCCCGGGTCGGTGGCGCTCAGCGGTGTGAGCCGCACCGCGACGTCCTTCAGCAGCTCGGCCGTCGTGCCGCCCGCGCCGCAGGCGATGACGGGTCCGAACTGCGGATCAGACACCACGCCAACCAGCATCTCGACACCGCCCCGGAGCATTCGCTGGACGAGGAAGCCGTCGAGCTGGTGTCCCTGCTCGCTGAGCCCTGCCCTCAGCTCACGGGCCGCGCGCTCCACCTGACGCGCTCCGTGCAAGCCGAGCCGGACGGCGCCGGCCTCGGTCTTATGGACGAGCGTCGGCGCGACCGCCTTGACGGCGACCTCGCCGCCCAGCTCGCGCGCCGCGCGCCCGGCGGCGGCGGCGCTTGTGGTGAAACGGCTTTCGACCAGCGGGATGCCGTAGCTGCCGAGCAGCCGCTCGATCTCGTCCGGCCCCAGCCAGCGAGTCTCGCCGGCCGCCAGGGCCGAGGCGATCACCGACGCCGCCTCGTGCGGCTGGACGCCCGCCGGCGCGGCTGCCGGCTCATGCGACGCGGCCCGCCACTCGCCGTAGCGAACGGCGCGGGCGAGCGCCTGCACAGCCTCCTCCGGGAAGTCGTAAGTCGGGATTCCCGCGGCGCGCAGGGCGGGCGGCGCGTCGTCCGCGCTCACGTAGACCGCCATGACCGGCACTTGACGGTCAAGACCGTCGGCGGCCTCCGCGAGGGCAGCCGCCACTTCCTCCGGGGTAGAGCCCATGACCGGGGTGTAGATCGCGATCACCGCATCTACCGCGGGGTCGGCCGCGACGACTCGGAGCGCCTCCGCGTAGCTCTCCGGCGAGGCGGTGGCGATCATGTCGACGGGATTCGCCACCGCGGCTGTGCTCGGCAGGAACACGCGCAGCTCGTCCTGAGTGCTGGCGCAGAGCTCCGGCAGCGTCAATCCTCGCGTCTCGCAGGCGTCCGCGCACATGATCCCCGGCCCTCCGGAGTTGGTTAGCACGGCGACGCGCGATCCACGGGGGACCGGCTGGTTGTCGAGCAACGACGCGACGTCGAACAGCTCGCCCAGCGTGTCGGTGCGGATCACGCCGCTCTGCCTGAAGAGCGCATCGACGTTGGCGTCGGTCGCGGCGAGCAGCGCGCCGGTGTGCGAGGAGGCCGCCCGGGCGCCCGCCGCCGAGCGGCCGCTCTTGACCGCGACGATCGGCTTGGTGCGACCGACGCGACGCGCTATCCGCGCGAACTTGCGCGGGTTCCCGAACGACTCGAGATAGAGGATCACGAGCTTCGTCTGCGCGTCGCTCTCCCAATATTCGAGAAGGTCGTTGCCGGAGACATCCGCCTTGTTGCCGATCGAGACGAACGACGACAAGCCGAGCGACAGCGCCGCCGCCCTGTCGATCACCGCCAGGCCGAGAGCGCCGCTCTGTGACATGAAGGCGACGTCGCCCGCCGGCGGCAGCGCACCGCCGAAGGTGGCGTTGAGGCGAACTCCGCTCGCCGTGTTGAGCACGCCGAGACAGTTGGGGCCCACGAGTCGCATGCCGGCGGCGCGGCAGACATCGAGTAGCTGTTGTTGCCGCTCCTTGCCGGCGTCGTCGCTCTCGCCGAAGCCCGCCGAGATCACGACGAGCGCCGTGACTCCCTTCTCCGCGCACTGCCGGGCCGCATCGAC
>DATBKS010000290.1:0-39811 GCA_036555755.1 Thermoleophilaceae bacterium | reverse complement strand
CCTGCGCCGGTACGTCGTGGCGGTGCTCGAGCGCACGCGCGTGGACGCGCGCACCGAGCTTGGCGCGAGCCCGCGCGCAGGTCTCATGCTGCTCAAGGCGGCCAAGGCGCTCGCCGCGCTCGACGGCCGCGACCACGCGCTGCCCGACGACGTCCAGGCGCTGGCCGCGCACGTCCTCACTCACAGACTCCTGCTTGCCCCCGACGCCGTCGGCGTCGAGCGCGCCGACGTGGTGCGCGAGGCGCTCGAGCGAGTACCCGCGCTATGAGCAGGGCACTCCGGGCGGCTTTGTTCGGGGTGCTGCTGTGCATGGGCGGCGCGGCATTTGACCTGCCGTCGCTCTACGTACCGGGCGTCGGCGTCATCCTGGTGGCTTTCGGTTCGGTGACGTGGGTTTGGTTCGCCGCCCGCGGCGCCCAGGTGGTGCGCGAGCACGGGCCGGCGACGGTGCAGGAGAACGAGCCCTACCCGCTGCGGCTGCGCGTGCGGCGCGGGGTGCTGCCGCCTCCGTCGGGCGAGCTGATCGAGCCTCTGCTTGGCAAGACGCTTCCGGCCACCGACCCGCGCTCGCGCCGCGTGCGCGTGAACGTGCGCTTCGAGCGCCGCGGCCGGCGCGTGATCGAGCCCGCGCGGCTCGTGATCCGCGATCCACTGTCGCTCTCGGTTCGCGAGACCAGGAGCGAGTCCGCCGAGGTGCTGATCCTGCCGCGCATCGAGCCGGTGTCTGTGGGGCCCGCGTCGGGCATGGTCGGGATGGAGACGGTGAGCGGCTCGCTCACCGAGGCGGCGGCGGAGCTCGAGTTGCACTCGCTGCGTCCCTACCGGGCGGGTGCCGCGGCGTCGCGCATCCACTGGCCCACCGTCGCCCGCACCGGGGTGATGATGGAGCGCCGGCTCGTGGCGGAGTCGGACGCCCGCCCGCTGGTGGTGCTCGACCCGAGCCGCCCGCCAAGCCTCGAGGAGCTCGACCGCGCGGTTCGCGCCACGGCTTCGCTGGTCGTCCACCTCGCGCGGCGCGCGCGCGGCTGCTCGCTGCTACTTCCCGGCCAGCGGCGGCCGATCGACCTCGACGGCGAACTTCGGGGCTGGCCGGCCCTGCACGCGCGCCTCGCCCTGCTCGAGGCGAGTGAGGGCGCGCCCCGCTCGCGCCGGCTCGAGCGCAGCGGCGCGGTGTTCTGGGTGAGCGCATGCGGCGGCAGCGTGCCGCCCGCGGTCAAGCGCGGCGCCGGCTCGTACTTCATCAGCCCGGTGGCGATCAGCGGGCGCCCGCCGTCGTTCACGGTGGCGGGCTGCTCCGGTTACAGGCTCGGCGCCCCGCACAAGAGGAGAGCGGCGTGAGCGGCGGCCTCGCCAGCATGCACCGGCCGGTCAATGCCGCGCCCCCCGCCCTGGGCGAGCTGCTCACCCCGGCTCAGACCGACCTGCTCATCCGCCTCGCCACCTTCCTCGCCCTGGCCGCCTTCGCGCTGGGACACTGGCTCAGCGTGATCCAGCACCCGCCGGTGGGGAGGGCGGTGCTGCTGCTCCTCGTATGCGCCGGCGGCGGCGTGGCGCTGTGGCTGAGCGGCCAGCGCGAGCTGTCGACCGCGATGGGGTGGACCGTCCGCCTGGCGATCGTGCTGGCGATGGTCGTGCTCGCGCTGCTCGCCACCGGTTTGCGCTTCCGCTACTTCCACCACTGGGGCGCGTTCGCCGGCCATCTCCACCATGGCTTGTTGGGAGCCCAGGCCACCACCTATCCCTACACGGGCGAGGACTCCTGGGTGAGGCTCACCCTGCTGCTCGCCAGCCCCGCGTATCTCGTGCCGGCTACGGCCCTCGCCTTCTGGCCGTCGAAGCGCTACGCGGGCGTGCTGCGATTCGCCGCGCTCACGGTGCTGATCGTCTTCTACGGCATGGCGCTCGCGGAGCGCTCACCGCACGGGGAGATCGGGCGCGGCTTCCTGCTTCTCCTGCTGATCGCGGCCTGGCTCTGGGCGCCGCGCCTGAAGGCGCGCGACGCCGGCGTGGCGGCGGGTGTGGTGATCGTGGCGGCCATCGTCGCGCTGCCGGTGGCGGCCAAGCTCAACGCCCACTCGGGCTGGCTCGACTACCGCAACTGGCGCGTGCTCGGCGAGTCGCCCGGTATCGGCTACCGCTGGGACCACAACTACGGCCCGATCAACTGGCCGCGCAAGGGCACGACGCTCCTCTACATGCAGGCGAGCCAGCCCTTTTACTGGAAGGCCGAGACCCTCAACGACTTCGACGGCCGCGGCTGGATCCGCACCAGCGCGAACACGAGCGTGAACGCGGCGTCCGAGCTGCCGGCGAGCCCCGACCGCCACTGGTTTCACCAGATCAAGGTCACCGTGGCCGGCTTGCGCGGCAACCAGATCATCGGCAGCGGCACGCCTCAGTCCGTGAGCTCCGGCGCGGGCGACGCCGAGCTCTTCGGCGACGGCACCGTGACCGCGCTCGACCACCCTCTCCGCGACAGCGAGAACTACACGGAGAACACCTACATCCCGCAGCCCAGCGCCGCCCAGATGCGCCGGGGCGGCCGCAACTACGAGGGCTACTTCGGCATCTACACGCGCCTGCTTCTGCCGATGAAGCTCGGCAACGGCGTGACGCAGGACGTGCGCTTCGACCCGGGCCTCTGGCAGAGCGCGGACACCGGCGATCCGGCGTCGTCCTCGATCGCGCTCCAGTCGCCCTACGCGCCGATGTACCGGCTCGTGAAGCGCCTCGAGCTGAAGTCCGACAACGCGTACGACATGACCCGCAACGTCGAGCGCTACCTCAACACCAGCCGCTTCATCTACTCGGAGCACCCGACGGTGCACAAGTACCCGCTCGAGGCCTTCCTGTTCAAGTACCGCCTCGGCTACTGCCAGCAGTTCTCCGGCACGATGGCGATGATGCTGCGGATGGCGGGCATCCCGGCGCGGGTGGCGACAGGCTTCGCGCCCGGTACGCCGCAGACCGATGCTCCGGGCGTCTACAAGGTGCGCGACCTCGACGCGCACTCGTGGGTGGAGGTCTACTTCAACGACATCGGCTGGGTGACGTTCGACCCCACGCCCGCGCTGTCCCCGGCGGCGTCGCAGCACGACGATCAGAGCGGCACGTTCGGTGCGGGCGGCCGCTCGCCGCGCGCGCTCGGCCAGTCCCAGGAGCACGATCCGGTGAGTGGCGCTGCCGGCGGCGTGGTGGGCGTGACGAGCCAGTCGACGCTTTCCTGGTGGATGATCCCGCTCGGAATCGCCGTTCTGCTCGTCCTCGTCCTCGCGGGCTTGCGGCTGCGGCACGTCGCGGCAAAGCGCGCGCAGATGCCTCCGGACGAGCGCGTGCTCGGCGACCTCACCACCGCGATGCGCAGGATGGGCAACCCGGTGAAGGCCGGAGCCACGCTCACGACGGTCGAGCAGACGCTCGGCCGCCGCGCCGGTCCCGAGGCAGCGAGGTATGCGTGCAAGCTGCGCGAGTACCGCTACGGCGGCAACGGTGCGACGCTCCCGCACGGCAAGGAGCGCCGCGCGCTCAGACGCGCGCTCGCCCGCACCGCCCACCCGTTCGGGCGCCTGAAGGCACTGCGCGCCCTCCCGCCGCTCCACTTCTAGGGATTCCCGGGCGGGTAGCTGCCACCATTGGTGACCGTGTCCACCAAGGTCAAGATCTGCGGCATCACCAACCTCGAAGACGCCCGCCAGGCGGTGCAGCTTGGCGCCTGGGCGATCGGCCTCATCTTCTGGGAGGGCAGCCCGCGCCGCTGCGAGCTCGACGCCGCCGAGGAGATCACGGCCGAGCTGCGGCGACAGGTGGAGCCGGTCGGCGTGTTCGTCAACGCCAAGCTTGACGAGATCGCGTACGTCGCCGATCGCTGCTCGCTCGCGATCGTCCAGATGCACGGCGACGAAGGCCCGGCCTTCTGCCGCGAGGCGGCCCGGCGCACCGGCTGCAAGGTAATGAAGGCCGCGCGCGTGAGGGACGCCGGAAGCATCCGCGCGCTCCACTCCTTCGAGACCGATTACCACCTGCTCGACGCCCATAAGGACGGCCGCGTGGGCGGAACGGGCGAGACCTTCCAGTGGGATCTCGTGCGCGAGCACGGCAGGCACGTGCCGGTGGTTTTGTCCGGCGGGCTCACCCCGGACAACGTCGCGGCCGCCATCGCCGCCACGCAGCCGTTCGCGGTCGACACCGCCAGCGGGACGGAGGCCTCGCCCGGGATCAAGGACCCCGCCAAGGTGGAGGCCTTCTTCCGCGCGGTTGCCGAGGCTCAGGTTCCGGCATGAGCGAGAGGATCGCCCAGCGCTTCGGCCCCTACGGCGGCCGCTACGTCCCGGAGACCCTGATCCCGGCGCTCGACGAGCTCGAGGCCGCCTGGCTCGAGGCCCGCGACGACCCGAACTTCCAGCTCGAGCTGTCGAACCTGCTGCGCGACTATGCCGGGCGGCCCACACCGCTCTACCACGCCGCCCGCCTGTCCGAGGCCGCGGGCCGCGACCTCTATCTCAAGCGCGAGGACCTGATGCACACCGGCGCGCACAAGGTCAACAACGCGCTCGGCCAGGTGCTGCTCGCCAAGCGCATGGGCAAGCCGCGGATCATCGCGGAGACCGGCGCCGGCCAGCACGGCGTGGCCACCGCCACCGCGTGCGCACTGCTCGACATGGAGTGCGTGGTCTACATGGGCACCGAGGACATGCGGCGCCAGAAGCCGAACGTCGACCGAATGGGGCTGCTCGGCGCCACGGTGGAGCCGGTGGACGCGGGGGCGCGCACGCTCAAGGAGGCGGCGAGCGCCGCGATCCGCGACTGGGTGGCCACGTCCGAGAACACCCACTACGTGATCGGCTCGGTGGTCGGCCCGGCACCCTTCCCGGCGCTCGTGCGCGACCTCCAGCGCGTGATCGGAGACGAGGCGCGCGAGCAGTTCCTCGAGCGCACCGGCCGCCTGCCGGCGAGGGTGATCGCCTGCGTGGGCGGCGGCTCGAATGCGATCGGCACCTTCGTCGCTTTCATCGAGGACGAGGACGTGAACCTGATTGGTGTGGAGGCCGCGGGCGAGGGCATCGACACGGGCCGCCACGGCGCCCCGCTCACCACAAACGCGCGCGGCGTCCTGCACGGCGCGATGTCCGCGGTGCTCCAGGACGAGGAGGGCCAGATCCTGGAGGCTCACTCGATCTCCGCCGGGCTCGACTATCCGGGCTCGGGGCCCGAGCATGCCTACCTGCGCGACACGGGCCGCGCGAGCTACCTGGCGGTGACCGACGCCGAGGCGCTCGACGCGTTCCGTCGCACCTGCAAGCTCGAGGGCATCATCCCGGCGCTCGAGTCCTCGCACGCGATCGCCTGGGCGCTTGCGAACGAAGGCCCCGGACCGGACCTGATCACGCTTTCGGGCCGCGGGGACAAGGATCTCGCCGAGGTGCTCGGGCTTGAGTGACCGAATCGCCGCCGCCTTCGCCTCACACGGGCGGAAGGCGGCCCTCATGCCGTACCTGATGGGCGGCTTCCCCGACGTCGATGCCTCCCGTGCCGTTGGCGAGGCGTGCATCGATGCGGGCGCCAACCTCCTGGAGCTGGGCGTGCCGTTCTCCGACCCGCTGGCCGACGGGCCTGTGATCCACGCGGCCGCAACCCGCGCGCTAGCCGCCGGCACGACTATCCACGGCGTCCTGCGCGTCTGCGAGTCGCTCGCGCAGCGCGTGCCCGTGGTTCTGATGGTCTACGCCAACGTCGTGCTCGCCGGAGGGGACAGCGGGTTCGTGGAGCGAGCCGCCGCGGCCGGGGCCGCCGGGCTGATCGTTCCCGATCTGCCGCACGACGAGGCGAGCGATCTGCGCGAGGTCTGCGACAAGCAGGGTATGGCGCTCGTTCCGCTGGCCGCTCCCAACACCCCGGAGGACACGCTCGCGGCTATCGGGGCCGACGCGCGCGGCTTCATCTACACGGTCTCGCTCGCGGGAATCACCGGCGAGCGGGCCGAGCTGCCACCAGAGTTGCGCGCCACCGTCGAGCGCGTGCGCGCGGCTGTGACGGTGCCGGTGGCGGTCGGCTTCGGCATCTCGACCGGCGACCAGGCGCGGCAGGTGGCCGAGGTCGCGGACGGAGTGATCGTGGGCACCCGCCTGGTGCGCGCGGCCGACGAGGGCGGCCCGGATGCCGTCGCCGGGGTCGTCTCCGAGCTGGCGGACGCCCTTTCCAACTAGCCGAGCCCGATGGTACGGTGGCTCGATGGCCACAACCACAAAGCGAAAGACAAAGGCGCAGTCCGCCGAGGACCACGCGCTCAGCTACTTCAAGGCGGTAACAGAGCGCGACGTCGAGGCGATGGTCGCTCACATGGACGACGAGGTGATCGACGACATCACCCCGGTCGGCATTCTGCGCGGCACGGGTGAGGTCCGCGAGTTCTTCTCCGAGCTCTTCTCGGCCTTCCCGGACTTCGAGTTCACGGTCGAGCAGACGTGCGCCAGCCCGCAGCTCGTCTGCGTCCAGTGGCGCGCCACCGGCACCTTCCGCGGCGCCCCGTTCCAGGGCGTCGAGCCCACCGGCAAGCGCGTGGAGATCCGCGGCTGCGACTGCGTCGAGATAGACGACGGCAAGATCACCCGTAACACGGCCTATTACGATGGCGCGGCGTTCGCCCGAAGCCTGGGTCTGCTGCCTCAGACCGGCTCCGGAGGCGAGAAGGCCATGCTCACCGCCTTCAACGCGGTCACCAAGGTCCGCAGCCGCTTCTCATCGCCGCCACCCCGCTGATCCGGCCGAGTCGCTAACCTGCTCGCCGCACATGGGCATGCTCATCGCGCTCACGTTCGGATTGGCGTTCTGGATCGTCGGCTTCGCCCTCGGTTGGGGCCGGAGTCCCACCGATCCGTTTCTGGTCACCGTCCTGATCGTGGTGATCGCCCTCACCGTCCGGACGGTCAAGCCGTTCGTGCGACGGCTGCTCGGGCACGAGTCCAGTTCCTAGTTCTTAGCTCTTAGTTGGGCAGGGCCGCTAGCCGAAAAATGCTTCGGCCATCTCGTACTCCTCAGGCGGCACGGTCTTCAGTTCTGCGACCGCCTCTGAGAGTGGCACTAGCTCGATTCGCGTCGCCCTTAGCGCGGGCATCTGCCCCCATTTGCCTTGGCTCGCCGCGTCAATCGCGGCGACGCCCAGGCGCGTCGCGAGCACGCGGTCGAAGGCGGTGGGCGTCCCGCCGCGCTGGATGTGGCCGAGCACTGTCGCGCGCGCCTCGAAGCCGGTGCGCTCGCCGATCTCGCGCTCGAGCAGCTGACCGATGCCGCCGAGCCGGGCGTGGCCGAACTCGTCGGTCCCCTCGGTCACCAGCTCGAGCGTGCCCTCTACCGGGGTGGCGCCTTCTGCTGCCACCACGATCGAGAAGTAGCGCCCGCGCGCGTGCCGGCGCTGGATCAGGCGGCACACCTCCTCGATGTCGAACGGCCGCTCGGGAATCAGGATCACATCCGCGCCGCCGGCGAGACCGGAATGGAGCGCGATCCAGCCCGCGTGCCTGCCCATCACCTCCACGATCATGATCCGGTGATGGCTCTCGGCCGTCGTGTGCAGGCGGTCGATCGCCTCGGTGGCCACCTGCAGAGCGGTGTCGAAGCCGAAGGTCACGTCGGTCGCGCCGAGGTCGTTGTCGATCGTCTTCGGCACGCCGATCACGTTCAGTCCCATCTCGCTGAGCTTTGCGGCCGCCCCGAGCGTGTCCTCCCCGCCGATCGCGATCAGCCCGTCGAGATGCAGGCCGCGCAGGTTCTCGCGGATTCGTTCAGGTCCGCCGTCGCGTTTGAAGGGATTCGTGCGCGATGAACCGAGGATCGTTCCGCCGCGGGGGAGGATGCCGCGCGTCGATTCGATCGTCAGCTCGGTGTACGCGTTTTCGAGCGGTCCCCGCCAGCCATCGCGGAAGCCGACGATCGCGTGGCCATAGCGGTCGATGCCTTTTCGCACGATCGCGCGGATGACCGCGTTCAGCCCGGGGCAGTCTCCGCCTCCTGTCAGCACTCCGATCCGCATCGCGTGCAACATACAGATGAGGCCAACAAACGCTTAACGGAAGATCCCCTGCAGGCCAATTCGATTCCGAGATATCTCGTTTAGGATGGCCCGCGTTGGAGCTCGTTTCTCTTAGAGGAGGGAAGTCCGTGCGAGGACGTAGGTTTGCTGTATCCAGCATGCTCGTCGCCGGCCTGGCCGTTGGAGTAGCGGCATGTGGCGGTGGCGGCGGCAGCAGTAGCGGCACCCAGGCCGCCAGCAGTGGCGGGACGCTGACGATTTATTCGAGCCTGCCGCTTCAGGGCGCGTCGGGCACTAACTCAAAGGCTCTGATCAACGGGATCAATCTCGCTCTTCAGCAGGCGAACAACAAGGCCGGCAACTTCACGATCAAGTACCAGTCGCTTGACGACTCGGTCGCCCAGACGGGCAAGTGGGATCCGGGCCAGACCTCGTCCGACGCCCGTAAGGCGGCGCAGGACAAGTCGACGATCCTGTACATCGGCGAGTTCAACTCGGGGGCGAGCGCGATCTCGATCCCGATCCTGAACCGCGCCGGCATCGGCCAGATCAGCCCGGCCAACACGGCCGTGGGTCTGACCTCGGACGCGGCAGGCGCATCGCCCGGCGAGCCGCAGAAGTACTACCCGACGGGTAAGCGCACCTACGTCCGCGTGGTGCCGAAGGACACCGTTCAGGGCGCAGCGGTGGCGACGGTCATGCAGTCCGATGGCTGCAAGAAGCCGTACATCCTGAACGACAAGGAGGTCTACGGACAGGGCCTCGCCACGAACACCAGCGACTCGCTCAAGACCGCGGGCATCCCGGCGCTCGGCAACGACGGCTGGGACCCGAAGGCGGCCAACTACCGCTCGGTCGCGTCCAAGATCGCTGGCAAGGGCGCCGACTGCGTGTTCCTGAGTGGCATCGTCGACAACAACGGCGTGCAGCTCACGAAGGACATCGCGGCCGGTGTTGCGAACGCGAAGATCTACGCGCCGGACGGCTTCTGCGAGTCCGGCTGGGTCAGCCCGAAGGAGGGCGGCGTGCCGACGAGCCTCGACAGCCGTCTCCAGTGCACGGTGGCGACACTGTCTCCGGACAGCTACCCGCCGGAGGGGAAGAAGTTCTTCTCGCAGTACGAGGCCAAGTACGGGAAGGGCAACACGAACCCCTACGCGATCTACGGCTACGCGGCGATGAGCCTGGCGCTCGACGCCATCAAGCGGGCCGGCGCCAACGGCGGCAACCGCCAGGACGTGATCAACGCGCTGTTCGCGACCAAGAACCTGCCTAGCGTTCTTGGCACCTACAGCATCGACAAGAACGGCGACACGTCGATCACTGATTACGGGCTCTACAACGTCAAGGACGGCGAGATCTCCTTCGACAAGGTGATCAAGCCCTCCGCCGGCTGAGCAAACAGGAGATAAGTCGTTCGGGGGGAGTGGGTCGAAAGTCGACTCGCTCCCCCCGGATTTGACTTAGACTCGCTCTCGGAGAGGGTTTGGAAGCCGCAACGATTTCTTCCAAGGCGACGGGCGCTTCGCCGCTCGTGGCGTTGCAGCATTTTCTGTCCAAGTACGGGCTGATCATCGTCCTGCTCGCGCTGCCGGTCGCCTTCGGCGTGCACGACATCGTGAGCGGCCACGGGCTCTCGCACATCCTTGAGAATCTCAAGGACGGGGTCTCGAACGGCGCGATCTGGGCTCTCGTCGCGATCGGCTACACGCTGGTCTACGGCATCATCGAGCTGATCAATTTCGCCCACGGCGACGTGTTCATGATCGGCTCGTTCGTCTCGTTCAGCATCTGGAGCACGCTGGGAGTTGGGCTCGCCACCGGCACGCTGGGCGTGGTCGGAGGGCTCCTCGTGGCGGGCGTGATCGCGATGATCGCCTGCGGGGCGCTCAACGTGATGATCGAGCGCGTCGCCTACCGCCCCCTGCGCGGAGCCCCCAAGCTCGCGCCGCTGATCACTGCGGTGGGCTTCTCATTCATCTTGCAGAACGTCGGGCTCGAATGGCTCGGCGGCTCGCCGCACGGCGTGGACGATCTGGTCAACGCACAGCACGTGCTGGTCGACATCGGCGGGGTCCACATCATCAACGCGGACGTGCTGGCGATCGGGGTGACGGTGCCGCTCGTGCTGATCCTCGTGAGCTTCGTTCACAACAGCCGACTCGGGAAGGCGATGCGGGCCACGGCTCAGGACCCCGAGGCGGCCAGGCTGATGGGCATCAACGTCGACGTCACGATCTCGCTGACGTTCCTGCTCGGCGGCCTCATGGCGGGCGCGGCCGGGCTGATCTACGCGCTCTACAACACGACGGTCTGGTTCCAACAGGGGTTCGAGGCCGGGCTCATCGCCTTCACCGCCGCGGTCATGGGCGGCATCGGCAACCTCTACGGCGCCGTGCTCGGCGGGGTGATCATCGGCTGCATCCAGCAGATCTCGGATGACAGGATCAACTCGACCTGGACGCCCGCGATCGTCTTTGCCTACCTGATCCTGATCATGGTGTTCCGGCCGCAGGGCCTCCTCGGCGAGGAGACAAGAGAGGCCGGATGAGCGAGATCCGCAACTTCTTCCGAACGCTCGGTGAGGCCTGGGACACGGCGCCGCAGAACGCCAAGCGCGCCTTCGGCGTGGCGGCGCTCGCGTTTCTCATCGTCCTGCCGTTCCTGTTCACCGCGGGCGGCGCGTTCATCGACAACGCCACCAAGGCGCTTGCCTACTCCGTCATGGCGCTCGGCCTCAACATCGTGGTCGGGTTCGCGGGGCTGCTCGACCTCGGGTACGTCGCCTTCTACGCGCTCGGGGCGTTCACGATCGGATGGTTCGGCTCCGGGTTCTACGCGCAGGTGAATCACGAGAAGGGCATTCACATCGGTGTCAACGGCGTCGTCGAGACGCTGCCCGGCATTCACATGAACTTCCTGCTGATCCTGATTGCGGCGGTGATCGTTTGTGCGATTGCCGGCGTTCTGATCGGCCTACCGACGCTGCGGCTGCGCGGCGACTACATCGCGATCGTCACTCTGGCGTTCGGCGAGATCATCGGGCGCGTGGCCATCAACGGCGACTCGCTCAAGCCGTTCGGCTACGCCGTCACCGCCGGCCGCCAGGGCATCACGCCGATCGACTCGCCGGACCTGCCGGGGCTGTCCGAGTTCGGCCCGTTGAACCTGAGACCCTGGTACTGGACCGCGCTCGCGATGGCGCTGCTGACCCTGTTCGTCAACTTCCGCCTGCGCGACTCGCGGCTCGGGCGCGCCTGGATCGCGGTTCGGGAGGACGAGGTGGCCGCCGCCAGCATGGGTGTACCGCTCGTGCGGACCAAGTTGCTGGCCTACGCCACTGGCGCCGCGTTCGGCGGCATGGCGGGCGCCTTCTTCGCCGCCTACCTCAACACGGTCAACGCGGACCAGTTCGAGTTCTCGTTCTCGATCTTTGTCCTCGCGATGATCATTCTCGGCGGCCTAGGCTCGATCTGGGGCGTGGTGCTCGGAGCGATAGTCCTGTCGTTCATCAACACGTACTTCATCCCGAACACCTTCAAGTCTCTGCCGCACCACATCGGCCTCAACTTCGACCTCACCGACCTGAGCTTCGGGATCTTCGGCTTCCTGCTCGTGATCATGATGGTGCTGAGACCGCAGGGTCTGCTGCCTGAACGCAGACGCCAGCTGGAGCTCACCGAGGGCGTCGGCACGGGCGTCGAGGAGAACCCCTACGAGGTGACCGTGTGAGCGAAACCGCACAGGCCGTGCCGGGCCCGGAGAGCGAGGGACCGACCCCGAGCAGCGACGGTCAGAGCAACGGGACGATCCTCGAGGCCGTGAGCGTTTCGAAGATCTTCGGCGGCCTCGTGGCGGTCGACGAGGTCACGTTCACGGTCCCGCGCAAGTCGATCGTCTCGATCATCGGGCCGAACGGCGCGGGCAAGACGACTTTCTTCAACATGCTCACCGGCCTGTACAAGCCGAGCACGGGCTACATCACCTTCGAGGGCAAGAACATCACGCGCGCCCGCCCGGACCGCATCCTGTCGGCCGGCATGGCGCGCACGTTCCAGAACATCCGGCTGTTCGCGACGATGACCGCGCTCGAGAACGTCATGGTCGGCGAGCACGCGCGCATGCAGGCCGGCCTGTTCGGCTCGATTCTGCGGCTGCCGTCGGTGCGCACCGAGGAGAGGGTTGCGCGCGAGAAGGCCGCCGAGATGCTCGAGTACGTCGGCCTCCGCTCGAACCAGTTCAACCAGATGTCGATCAACCTGGCCTACGGCGACCAGCGCCGGGTGGAGATCGCGCGTGCGCTCGCGTCCAACCCGAAGATGCTTCTGCTCGACGAGCCCACCGCCGGCATGAACCCAAATGAGTCCGAGGGCCTGCGCGCGTTCATGCAGACGCTGCGCGACGATCGCGGCCTCACGATCCTTCTGATCGAGCATGACATGAAGGTCGTGATGAACGTATCCGAGTACATCACGGTGCTCGACCACGGCGAGAAGATCGCCGAGGGTAAGCCGGAGGACGTGCGCGGCAACCCGCGCGTCGTGGAGGCGTACCTCGGAAAGCAGACGGGGGAGTAGCGGTGGCCCTGCTGGAGGTCCACGACCTGCACACCTACTACGGCAACATCGCCGCGCTCAAGGGGATCTCGCTCGAGGTCAACGACGGCGAGGTGGTCACGCTGATCGGCTCGAACGGCGCGGGGAAGACCACGACGCTGCGCTCCATCTCCGGGCTCACGCCGCCGCGCGAGGGCACGATCAAGTTCGACGGCGAGGAGATCGGTGAGACGCCGCCACAGGAGATCGTCCGGCTCGGCATCTCGCAGGCCCCTGAGGGGCGACGGTGCTTCGCCCGCATGACCGTGCGCGAGAACCTGGAGCTGGGCGCCTTCCTCCGGCGCGATGAGCGGATCACCGGCGATCTCGATCGTGTCTACGACCTCTTCCCGCGACTCAAGGAGCGCCAGAAGCAGAAGGCCGGCACGATGTCCGGCGGGGAGCAGCAGATGCTCGCGATCGGGCGCGCGCTGATGTCGAACCCGCGGCTGCTCCTACTGGACGAGCCCGCGATGGGACTCGCGCCGGTGCTCGTCGAGCGGATCTACGAGACGATCGCTGAGATCAACCGCCAGGGCACAACCATCCTGCTGGTCGAGCAGAACGCGACCTTCGCGCTCGACGTCTCCAAGCGCGGCTACGTGCTCGAGACCGGCACGGTGGCGCTCACCGACGACTCGGAGGCGCTGCGCACCAACCCCGAGGTTCAGAGGGCTTACCTGGGCGTATGACCGTGGTGTTCGCACTCCTCGGGGCGAAGGCCCTCTGGCTCACCTACATCTGGCTGGCGTCTGCGATCAGCGGCGCCTGGCTGTCCGACCGCAAGGGCTATGGCGAGAAGCCCGGCCTTGCCACCGGCCTCTTGCTCACGTTCCTCGCGATCCCGATCTGGCTCTTCTGGCCGGCAAAGCAGGACTCGCGCTGGAAGGTGCAGGGACCGATCCCGCGCCGGGGCGCTCAAACGGTCGCGGAGGCCCGCGCCGAGCGCGAGGCTGCGAAAGAAGGCGAGAACTGAGCGATGGGCGACGCGCTCCTGATCCTCGTCGAGATCTTCGCGTGGGGCCTGATCCTGCTCAGCATCGGCGCGCTGCTCGAGACCGGCTGGGCGAAGATCCGCCGCAAGCGCAAGGACACGCTGACCGGCTGACCCGCCAGGTCCGCTGCGCGAATCAGAACTTCGGCTTGAACAGCTCAATCGCGTTGCCCGAGGGATCCTCGAGCAGCGCCTGATCGCCGCCGACGCCGATCAGGATGTCGCTGCGGAAGCTCGCGCCCGCGGACTTGAGCCGCTCGACTTCGCCCTCGATGTCGTCGACCACAAGCTGAAAGCGGTTCCAGCCACCCGGCGCGGGCGTGCTGCCGTCGGCGAGGGTCTGCCCGCCGCCGCCTTGGCCGCTCGGCTGGCTCAGCAGCAGGCGCAGATCGCCGCGCGCCAGCATCGCGAAAGGCGGCGCCGGGCGCATAACGACTTCGAAGCCGAGCAGCTCCGTGTAGAACGCGATTGCCGCGTCCACATCGTCGACGATGTAGCGCACGCTCACCTCTGCCACGGCGTCCAACTGTAAAGGGCGACGCTAAGAGTGCGCGGGCTCGGCCGCCCCCCAGATGCCGGGGCCGCGCCGATGTTCGTAGATCAGCGAGGTCTCGGCGTGCGCGACGGCCGGGTGGGTGGCGAGGTGGTCGACGACGAAGTCGCGCAGGTCCTGCATGTCGGCGGCGGCGACCCAGAGGAGGTAGTCCGTCACCCCGGTCATGTGGAACACCGACAGCACGCCTGGCAGCTGGCGGGCGTCGCCCGTGAAGGCGTCGATCTGCTCGCGCGCGTGTACCGCCAGGCGCACGGCGATGATCGCCTGCAGGGGACGGCCGAGCGCCGCCAGATCGATCTCCGCGTGGAAGCCGAGGAGCACGCCGCGCTCGCGCAATGAGTTGACCCGGGCGAGGCAGGTGGAGGGCGCGATTCCGACCCGTTCGGCGAGCCGGTTATTGGGCATGCGCGCGTCTGCCGATAACGCCTCCAGGATCGCGAGGTCCGTCGTGTCGAGATTGTTCGGTGGGGGACCTCCGGTAGCGGGCATGGTCGAATAATAAGGTGTGCAGACGTCGTATACACGAATTAAGTTCGACAGGTTGATGAAACCACCGAATGACTGCCAGAATTCAGGCCATGCGCGCGCTCACAGACACCACCACAGCTGACATCAAGGACACGATCCTGGAGGCGATCGGCGGCACGCCGCTCGTGCGCCTCTCGAGACTTGGGGCCGGCCTGCGGCCCGAGCTTGTGGCGAAGGTGGAGGCGCTCAACCCCGGCGGCTCGATCAAGGATCGGGTCGCGCTGGCGCTGATCGAGGCGGCCGAGCGGGACGGCCGGCTCAAGCCCGGCGGCACGATCGTCGAGCCCACGTCGGGCAACACCGGCACCGGGCTCGCGATCGCGGCGCGGCTCAAGGGCTACCGCGTGATCGCGGTCATGCCGGACAAGATGTCGAAGGAGAAGATCGACCTGCTGCGCGCGTACGGCGCCGAGGTCGTGGTGGCGCCCACCGACGTTCCGCCCGATTCGCCGCAGTCGTACTACCGCGTGGCGGACCGGCTCGCCGAGGAGATCCCGGGCGCGTTCCAGCCCAACCAGTACTTCAACCCGGCCAACCCGGAGGCGCACTACAAGAGCACCGGGCCGGAATTGTGGGAGCAGAGCGGCGGCCGCATCACACACCTCGTGGTGGGCGTGGGCACGGGCGGCACGATCACCGGCACCGGCCGCTATCTCAAGGAGCGCAATCCTGACATCGAAGTGATCGGCGCCGATCCCGTTGGCTCGATCTACTCGAACGAGGAGGTCAAGCCGTATCTGATCGAGGGCGTCGGCGAGGACTTCTGGCCGGGCACCTTCGATCCGAAGATCGTGGACCGCTACGTGACCGTGTCGGACCGCGACGCGTTCCTCATGACGCGCCGGCTGGCGGCCGAGGAGGGCCTGCTGGTCGGGGGATCGAGCGGCATGGCTGTGTGGGCCGCGCTGCAGGTGGCCCAGGAGATCGACGATCCCGAGGCGATGGTGGCCGTGATCCTGCCGGACGGCGGGCGCAACTACCTCTCGAAGGTCTTCAATGACGCCTGGATGACCCAGTACGGGCTGCTCGAGCGCACGCGCGAGCAGACGGTGGGCGAGGTGCTCGCGCGCAAGCAGGAGGGTGGCGAGGTGCCGCCGCTCGTGAGCGTGCGCGCGCACGACAAGGTGCGTGACGCCGTGGCGCTGCTGCACGAGCACCGCGTCTCGCAGCTGCCGGTGGTGAGCGGGCACGACCCGCACACGATCATCGGCTCAGTTGGCGAGCGCGGCCTGCTCGCGCACGCGGTCGAGGACCCGGCACTGCTCGGCGCCGACGTCGTCGACGTCATGGAGCCTCCGTTCCCGGCTATCTCCTCCGCAGACTCGGCCACCGACGCGGTCTCGCTGCTGGCCGGCGACCGCCAGGCGCTGATGGTCACCGTGGACGGCCGTCCCGCAGGCATCCTCACGCGCGCCGACCTGCTAGAAGCCCTCGCTCGATGACCGAGTTCGCCACGCGCGCGGTGCACGCGGGGCTCGAGCCGGATCCGTCCTACGGCTCGGTGATCCCGGCGATCCACCAGACCTCCACCTACGCCCAGCCCGCGCCGGGCGAGTTCGTGGAGGACTTCGACTATGCGCGCTCCGCCAACCCCACGCGCGCGGCACTCGAGCGGGCGCTTGGCGAGCTCGAGGGCGGCCTCGGCAGCGCCTTCGCCAGCGGGATGTCGGCCGCGCACGCGCTGCTCACCGCCGCCACGGAGGCCGGCGCCCACGTCGTGCTGCCGGGCGACCTCTACGGCGGCACCTACCGGCTCGTGGACAAGGTGCTGTCGCGCTTCGGCCTCGAATACGACCTCGTGGACCAGACCGACACGGACGCCGTGCGCGCGGCGCTCCGCCCCGAGACGCGCGTGGTCTGGGTCGAGACGCCGACCAACCCGCTGCTGAACGTCGTCGACATCGACGCGATCGTGGGGCTGTCGGGCGATGCGCTCGTGGTGGTGGACAACACGTTCGCCACACCCGCGGTCCAGCGGCCGCTCGAGCTAGGCGCCGACGCCGTCGTCCACTCGACCACCAAGTACCTGGGCGGCCACTCGGACACGGTCGGCGGCGCGGTGATCGTGCGCGACCCCCAGCTCCACGAGCGCGTGCGCTTCGTGCAGAACGCGGTGGGCGCGGTGCCCGGCCCGTTCGACTGCTTCCTCGTGCATCGCGGCCTGCGCACGTTGCACCTGCGCGTGGCGGCGCATACCGAGAACGCGCGCGCGGTGAGCGACTTCTTGCGCGAGCAGCCTTCCGTGAAGGAAGTGCGCTGGCCCGGCTTCGGCGGCATGGTGTCCTTCCGCCATCCGGACGCCACCCGCATCGCGGCAGCCACCAAGCTGTTCACCTTGGCCGAGTCGCTCGGCGGCGTGGAGTCGCTGATCGAGGTGCCTCAGGCGATGACACACCAGTCCGTGGAGGGCTCGGCGGCAGCCGTGCCGGCGGACCTCGTGCGCCTCTCCTGCGGCGTCGAGGCGGCTGCGGACCTCGTCGAGGACCTGCGCCAGGCCCTCGGCTAGCCGCTCTGCATGAAGCGGATAAGTGCGGCGCGGGCCGCCGGATCCTTGCCGCGCAGCTGCACCGAGTGCCCGGACCGCCGCGCCACCACGAGCTTGCCCTCCGGCGCCGCGCGCGCCTCGTCCTGAGCCCATTCGAGCGGGGTTGAGAGGTCGCGCTCGCCCGCGAGCAGCAGCACCGGCAGCCTGGGCAGCTGTCGCGGCACGCGCGGTGGCCTCAACGCCAGGGGCGGCCAGTTGAGGCAGGTGATCAGCTCGCCGTTGCCGGTGGCCGTGGCTTTGTCGAAGGGGAACACGTCTGCGGCCGTCAGCTTCGCGCCCTCGCCCTGCATCACTGTCTTGCGGGTGGCGATGGGCACGCTGGGGCCGCCCCACGGCTGCGGGAAGTCGCCGCAGAGCGTGCTGTCGTGCAGGCCCTGGTCGAGGAACGAAGCCGGCAGACGGTCGCCGCGGCGGGTCCCGGCGAGCATCCGGTCGAGGCGGGCGGTATTGCCCGCTCGTGCATCGCTCAGCGCGCGCGGCACGGCACGGTAGTCGGGGTCGGCGATGCTGAGCGTGACGAGGGAGTCGAGCAGCGCCGGCCCGTCGTGGAGCTTGCGCACCACCGCCGCGAGGTCGCCGACAACGTCGCTGTGGCAGTGCGTCTCGGCGCACGCCGAGCGCAGCACCCGCGGAACCGCGTGGATCGACTCGAGCTGGAACGGGTTGATGCCCACATGCGGCACCACGGAGTCGAGTACCAGCTTCCCCACACTGCCCGGATGTGCGAGCGAGTAGCGCTCTCCCACGAAGGTGCCGTACGAGACTCCGTTCACGACCGCCCAGCGCTTCAGGCCGAGTGCGCCGCGCAGGGCCTCGAAGTCGGCCACCGTGTCATCCGTGTTGTAGAAGCGCCGCTTGGGGCCGATCTTCGCGGCGCAGGCGCGCAGCGCCGGGAGCGGCGGCACCGCCAGGTCGGAGGCGCCCACCGCGCTCTGCAGAGCGCGGCAGTTGAGAGCGCCGCTGCCCGTGCCGCGCTGGTCGAGCATCACCACGCGATAGCCCTTCACGGCGGGGGCCAACTCGCTCTCGATCCTGCTGATGAACGGCACGCCGATCTCGCCGGGGCCACCGGTGAGGAAGAGCGCCGTCCCGCGCGAAGGGTGGTCCGGCCCCGCGAACGCCACGCGCAGCTTGAGCTCGCCCGACACCTTGCCCGAGTGGTCGAGCGGCACGGTCAGCGTCGCGCAGCTCGCGTGCTTCAGCCCGTGGCACGGCTCCATCGCGCTGAGCTTCCCGGCCGGCGCTCCGCCGGCGGCCGGAGCTGTCGAGGTGGTGGAGCTGTGGTGGCCGCCGCATCCCGCCACGAGGGCGGTGAGGAAGAGGGTCGCGGCTGCCCGTCGCACGCCTAGGGTCTGACCGCCGCCCTCAGCGCCGGCTCGAGATCGGGCTGGCGGTACTGGTAGCCGAGCTCCTCGAGCCGCCTTGGCATCACGCGCGCGCCCGTGATCACGATCGACGCCATCTCCCCATAGAGGAACTTCACCGCGAAGCCCGGCACCGGGGTCACCGCCGGGCGCACGAGCACGTGGCCGAGCGCCTTCGACAGCTCCTTGTTCGTCACCGGCTCCGGGGCGGTGACGTTGATCGGTCCGCTCGCGCGCTCGTCGTCGAGGCACTTGAGCATCGCGCCGACCACGTCGTCGAGGTGCACCCAGGACACGTACTGCTTGCCGCCCGCCACCGGCCCGCCCACGCCCAGCTTGAACGGCGGCAGCATCTTCTCGAGCGCGCCGCCCTCGTCGGCCAGGACGACGCCCGTGCGGGTCAAGGCCACGCGCATGCCGAGCTCCTCGGCGGCACGCGCCTCCTTCTCCCAGGCGGCGACGATCTCGGCGAGGAAGTCGGTGGCCGCGGGCTCCGACTCGTCGAGCCGCTCGTCACCGCGCGCGCCGTACCAGCCGACGGCCGACTGCGAGACGAGCACCTTCGGCCGCGGCTCGGCGGCGGCCTGCAAACCCGCCACCAGGTTGCGCGTGCCGAGTTCCCGAGACTCGCGGATGCGCCGCTTGGCGTCGTCGGTCCAGCGCTGGGCGATCGGCTCGCCGGCGAGGTGCACCACGGCGTCGCGTCCCGCGAACGCCTCGGCAGGTGCCGGCTCGCGGGTGGGACGAAGCCAGCCGAACACCACCGCGCCCGGAAGCGCCGCGTGCGCGTGCTCCTCGTCGCGGCTCAGAACCGTCACCTCGTCGCCGCGAGCCTGAAGCTCCCGCACGAGCGTGCTGCCGATCAGTCCAGTGGCGCCGGTGACGACTACGCGCACGGGGCCGGCTACGCCCCCACCTGTGCGCCGCCCGCGCGCGCCGCGCCGCTGCGCTCGGCCTCGCGGGCCACCGCGCTCGCCACGCACGAGCTCACGTAGCCGTTGAACACGCTTGGGATGATGTAGTCCTCGGACAGCTCGTCGTCGGTCACCACGTCGGCGATGCCGCGCGCCGCAGCAAGCTTCATCTCCTCGGTGATCCTCCGCGCGCGAACGTCGAGCGCGCCGCGGAAGATGCCGGGGAAGGCGAGCACGTTGTTGATCTGGTTCGGGTAGTCCGAGCGGCCGGTGGCCATCACGCGCACGTACGGCGCGGCCTCGTCGGGATTCACCTCTGGAGTGGGGTTGGCCATGGCGAAGACAAACGGGTCGGGATTCATCCGGCGCAGGTCCTGCGCAGTGATGATGCCCGGACCCGACAGGCCCACAAACAGGTCCGTGCCCTCGAGCACGTCGGCGGGCAGCCCCGAGCGCTGCTCGGAGTTGGTGTTCTCCGCCAGCCATGTCTTGGGCTCGTTCATCGAGCCGTCCTCGTAGTCGGAGCGGCCCGTGTGGATCGCGCCATGCCGATCGCACGCCACGATCGCCTGCACGCCCGAGTTCATGAGGATCTTGGCCACCGCGACACCGGCAGCGCCCGCGCCGACCATCACCACGCTCAGGTCCTCCAAGCGGCGCCCGGTGAGGCGGCACGAGTTGATCAGCGCCGCGAGCACCACGATCGCCGTGCCGTGCTGGTCGTCGTGGAACACCGGGATGTCGAGCTCTTCGATCAGTCGGTTCTCGATCTCGAAGCAGCGCGGCGACGCGATGTCCTCGAGGTTGATGCCACCGAAGGTGGGGGCGAGCAGCTTGACGGTGTGGACGATCTCGTCCGGGTCCTTGGTGTCGAGGCAGATGGGGAAGGCATCGACGTCGGCGAACTCCTTGAACAGCATCGCCTTGCCCTCCATCACGGGCATCGCGGCCTGCGGGCCGATATCGCCGAGGCCGAGCACGGCGCTGCCGTCGGACACCACGGCCACGGTGTTCGAGCGGATCGTGTACTCGAAGGCCTTCTCCGGCTCCTCGTGGATCGCCATGCACACGCGGCCGACACCGGGCGTGTACGCCATCGAGAGGTCGTCGCGCGTCTTGATCGGCGACTTGAGGCCGGTGTAGAGCTTGCCGCCGCGGTGCAGCTCGAAGGTGCGGTCGGTCACCTCGATCAAGCTGCAGCCGTCCACCTCCTCGACGGCGCTGATGAGCCCCTCGGAGTGCTCCTGGTCCGAGCACATCACGGTGATCTCGCGAATGGCCTTGACCTCGCCCGTCTCGACGGTATCGATCGCGCCGATCGAGCCGCCGGCGGCCCCGATCGCCGAGGCGAGCATGCCGAGCTGCCCCGGGCGGCGGTCGAGCTCAACCCGGAGCGTCACGGAGAATTGTGCGCTCGGCCTTACTGCCATGACTCCCTAAGAACGGGCTCCGATCATATAGAGAGCCCTTAATTGCAGGGGTTCCTTGGGAGGCCGCGCCCATTCATAAGATCCACTGGTGGCCGACAACGGACGCGAGCTCTTCCTGATCGACGGCAACAGCCTTGCGTACAGGGCGTTCTTTGCGCTGCCGGAGACGATCGCGACCTCGCGCGGCGTCCCCACCAACGCGATCTTCGGCTTCGCCTCGATGCTCGTGAAGGTGCTCACCGAGTACGGCGTCAACCCGACGCTCGTCTGCTGGGACGCAGGCATGTCCGGGCGCGAGACCACCTACGAGGAGTACAAGGCCGAGCGGCGCAAGCGGCCCGACCTGCTCCAGGAGCAGTGGCCGCACCTGCAGCCGCTCGTGGAGGCGTTCGGCTATACGAACGTGCGCGTTGAGGGCTACGAGGCCGACGACGTGATGGCCACCCTGGCCGGCCAGGCCAAGGAGAAGAAGATCCCGGTGATGATGGTCACCGGCGACCGGGACATGTTCCAGCTCATCGAGCCCGGTGTCCGCGTGATGGCCACCGCCCGCGGCATCACCGAGACGAAGATCTACGACACCCAGGCGGTGGTCGACCGCTACGGCATCCCGCCGGAGCTCATCCCCGACTTCTACGGGCTGAAGGGCGACACGAGCGACAACATCCCCGGCGTTCCCGGGATCGGCGACAAGACCGCCGCCCAGCTGCTCCAGGAGTTCGGGACGCTCGAGGAGGTGCTCGGCAATATCGACAAGGTCTCCGGGGCCAAGCGCAAGGAGAACCTGACCAACCACGCCGACGATGCGCGCGTGTCCAAGCAGCTCGCCACCGCCATCCGCGACGTCCCGGTGGAGATCGACCTCGAGCACCTGGCGGGCCAGGAGCCGGACCGCTCCACGCTGCGCGAGTTCTTCCGCGAGTTCGAGCTGCGCGACCCGCTGCGCCGGCTCGAGGAGGCGCTCGGCGGCGAGGAGGAAGCCGCGCCGCGGCAGCGCGCGGTCGAGGAGTTGGAGGCGAAGGCGGTGGAAGTCCCGGCGGCCGACCTCGGTCGCCTGGATGGCGCGCACGCGACGCTCGCCGCGGAACGTCCCGTCGACGACGACGGCGCCCCGCACGGGCCGCTGCGCTTCGCCGCATACGCGGGCGGCGACGAGGTGCTCATTGGCGACGCGGAGACTTTGGCGGCCTTGACGCTCGCCTGGGGCGAGCGCCCGCTGGTGGCGCACGACTGGAAGTCGCTCGCGTCCGGCGAGGGTCCCTGCGACACGCCGCCACTCGAGCACGACACGATGGTCGCCGCCTACCTGATCGATCCTGCGCGGCGCAAGTACCCGCTGCCCGAGTTGCTCGAGGACGAGGGGATCAGCGCCGCTATCGAGGGCGCCAACGGCCTCGCCGAGCGTGCGGTGTGCACGCGCGCGCTCACCGAGCGCCAGCTCGAGCGGATCGAGCAGCAGGGGCTCACGCGCCTGCTCCACGAGGTCGAGATGCCGCTCGTGGAGGTGCTGATCGACATGGAGCGCGCGGGGGTGAAGCTCGACACCGAGCGCCTCGCCAAGATCAACGAGGGCTTCGCCGAGAGGATCGCCAAGCTCGAGTCGGAGATCTGGGAGCTGGCGGGGGAGGAGTTCACGATCGGCTCGCCGCAGCAGCTCGGCCACGTCCTATTCGAGAAGCTCGGCCTGACGAAGAAGCGCCGCGGCAAGACCGGCTTCTCCACCGACGCGCGGGTGCTGGCGGCGATCCGCGACGAGCACGAGATCATCGGCAAGGTCGAGCAGTGGCGGGAGCTCACCAAGCTCAAGAGCACCTACCTCGACGCCCTGCCCGAGCTGATCAGCGACGAGGACAACCGCCTCCACACCACCTTCAACCAGACCGCCACCACCACCGGCCGGCTGTCGAGCACCAACCCCAACCTGCAGAACATCCCGATCCGCAGCGAGGAGGGACGCGAGATCCGCGCCTGCTTCGTGGCGGAGGAGGGGGCGAAGCTGATCTCCGCCGACTACTCGCAGATCGAGCTGCGCGTGCTCGCATACATCGCCGACGAGCCGGTGCTCCGGGACATCTTCAAGCGCGGCGAGGACGTGCACGCGGCCACCGCCGGCGAGATGTTCGGCCTGCCGCCCGAGAAGGTCGACCACGGTACGCGCTCCAAAGCCAAGATGATCAACTTCGGGATCGTCTACGGGCTCTCCGCGTACGGGCTCGCCGACCGCCTGAACATCCCGCAGGAGGAGGCGGCCGAGTTCATCGAGCGCTACCTCAACCGCTTCCCGAAGGTGCAGGAGTTCATCACCAAGACGATCACGAGCGCCACCGATGACGGCTACGTGACGACGGCGTTTGGGCGCATGCGCCGTATCCCCGAGCTACGCGCGCGCCAGCGCCAGACCCGGCTGCTCGGCGAGCGCCTCGCGGTCAACACCGTGATCCAGGGCACCGCGGCCGACATCATCAAGGTGGCGATGGTGCGCTGCTGGAAATCGCTCCGCGAGGCGGGCCTGTCCACGCGCCTCGTGCTCCAGATCCACGACGAGCTGCTGTTCGAGGCGCCCGAGTCCGAGGTCGAGCAGGCCTCGAAGATCGTGCGCGACGAGATGGCGCGGGCCTTCGAGCTCGATCCGCCGCTCGGTGTGGACGTCGGCGTCGGGGACAATTGGCTGGAAGCGAAGTAGCCGCGATGACCACGCGACTCGAGGACCGCATCAACGACGCGCTCACGCCGCGCGCCCGGTTGCGCGCGACCCTGGCCGTGCTGATGGCGATCTGCGGCGGGCTGGCGGTGCTCTACCTCTTCTTCGCCCTGATCGGCACGGTCGACCTCGGCCGCGCGTCAGGCACCACAATCGCGGCCCTTGCGCTCGCGGCGGTGTGGATCGCCGGCGTCTGGCACCGCGCCAGGACCGGGGCCACCCGCGTCCAGCGCCACCACCGCGAGCGGCGAGGCTTCTGAGCGACCGGCCGCAGCCCGCCGCCGTCCGGCTCGCTGACGTCGAGCGCATCCGCGTCGGCGAGCTCACGTGGCTGCCGCTGCGCCGGGCGCTGGGGACGACCGGCTTCGGGGTCAACGGCTACGCGGCCGCCGAGCCCGGCGGCGAGCTGATCGAGCCGCACGACGAGACCTCGAGCGGCTCGGCGGGGCACGAGGAGCTCTACATCGTGGCGTCGGGCCGCGCGCGCTTCGCGGTGGGCGACGAGGAGATCGACGCGCCCGCGGGGACGCTCGTGGTCGTGCCCATCGGCGTGCATCGCTCCGCCGTGGCGTCGGAGGCGGACACGGTCGTGCTCGTCATCGGCGGCCAGCCCGGAGCGGTGGGACCGCGCTCGGCGTTCGAGTACTGGTACGCCGCCCAGCCCGCCTACGACGCCGGCGACTACGAGCGGGCGCTCGCGATCGCCTCGGAGGGGCTGGCCGACTGGCCGGACCACCCGATGCTCCACTACCAGCTCGCGTGTTACTCGTCCCTGGCCGGCCGGGGCGACAAGGCGATCGAGCATCTGCGCGTGGCGCTGGCGGGCGACCCACGCGTGCCCGGCTGGGCGAAGGACGATGCGGACCTGGACCCGATCCGCGCCCGTCCGGACTTCCCGTCCTAGCTCACGGCCGCGGCATGTTGAACAGCTCCGTGACGACCGTGTAGTCGCCCCGGTAGCCGCAGCGCGCGATCGGCCGCAGGCCCGCCGTATCCACGATCCCGTCGCGGATGAAGCTCTCGTCCAGGTGCACGCCCACCACCTGGCCGATCACCAGGTGCCGATCGACCGGAGTGCCGTCGGTGTCGCGGAGCTCGAGCTGGTCGGTCACCCGGCACTCGAACGCGCACGGGCTCGCCGCCACGCGAGGCGGGCGGACGAGCCTCGACGGCGCCATCTCCAGACCGGCATGCTCGAACTCGTTCTCGCCGCGCGGGAGGTGAGCCGAGGTGAGGTTCATCTCCTCGCGCAGTTCGAAGGTGGGCAGGTTCCATACGAACTCGGCCGTCTCGCCGGCGAAGGTCATCGAGTCCTTGGGCCCGTCGCTCGAGAACATGAGCATCGGCGGCCTGTCCGCCACCGCGTTGAAGAAGCTGTACGGCGCGAGGTTGACCGCGCCGTCGGCGCCGATCGTCGACACCCAGCCGATCGGCCGCGGCGCCACGAGCGCCTTGAACGGATCGTGCGGGAGCAGCTCGCGGTCGCGCTGGTCGGGCTCGTAGAAGATCACGGCTGGTCGAGCCCCTTCTCGCGCAGCTCCGCGAGGGCCGACTCCCGCTTCTCGAGCCCGGTGAGCCCCATGCCCGCCAGCACCTGAGGCGCCTTCGTGAACTGGATGTCGCGGTAGTCCACGATCTGCAGCAGGTTGCCCCACGGGTCGCGGAAGTTGAGGCCGACCCCGCCGAGCGTCTCGATTCCGGCGTCCGCCAGCGTGGAGCGCACCGCCTCCTTGTCGTCGACCACGAGTCCGAAGTGGCGGGCCGAGTCCGGCCCGGCAGTACGGCCCGACGACAGCGCGATGAACTGATCGCCCATGTCGAGGAAAGCCATCGACGACCCCTCGTAGTCCACGCGCGCGATCTCGAACAGCGAGCGGTAGAACGCAACCGCCTCCTCGATGTCGCCGACTTCGAGCGCCACGTGGTTGATGCCGACGAGGCGCGGCATCGCTCTAGGCAGCCGCCGCGACGGCTGGGGCCGGCGCGGGCGCCGGCTCACGGACGAACGATGGCGGCGCGATGTTGAGGTAGTGCGTGAACGACCAGTCCACGAAGCGCTTCGAGGACATCGCCACGATCGCGGGGCCGAGCACGCGCGGCGGCACGCGCGGGATGAGGCGCTGCACCTTCAGCATCGACTCGAACTTCCAGCGATGTGAGGCGCTGAACTCGGCGTAGCGGCGCAGGGCGTCGGAGCGAGTGGAGCGTCCCTCGAGCACCGCGCGCAGCTCGCGCCCGCACGCGATTCCGAAGTAGAAGGCAGTGCGGATGCCCTCCGCGGTGAGCGGCAGGCAGTGCCCGGCCGAGTCGCCCACGAAGAAGATGTCGTCCTGCGCGGCCGCGCGCAGCCGGTGCGGGATCCAGTTGCCCTGGTAGCGAACCGCCTCCTGCCCGAGGTCCTCGGCGAGCAGCACGGTGGTGTCCTTCACGTGGAAGCGCGGGTCGAACGAGCCGACGCCCACCCGCACCTCGTCGCGCGCGGGGAAGCTCCAGCCGTAGCCGGCGGGCACGTAGCGGCGGTCGATCCAGATCTCGAGCTCGTCGCTGGAGCCGTGGGGATGCACCTCGAGCCCGCGCGACAGCGGCGCGTCAGGCGGCTGGTAGCCCGGCGCGGCAAGCATGCGCCGCCAGCCGAGTGCGTCCACGATCAGGGGCGCCGAGAGGTCGCCGCGGTCCGTGTGGACCGTCAAACCGCTGCGCCCGTTCACCTTGGCGGTCTCGAACTGAGCGTCGTTCTGGTCGTCGAGCAGTGCGCAGAGCTCGCGGTAGTCGAAGGTCGAGAACGTCCACGGCAGCTCATAGCGCCGGGTCGCGTGCGGGGTATGGATCACCAGCTCGGGGAAGGTCTGGCGGATCGAATCCTCGAGTCCCAGCGCGGTGAGCCAGTCGGTCGGCGCCGCGCACGCGGAGGTCTGCCGTTCGCCGATCTCGTAGCGGTCGATCATCAATACACGCGCGCCCGCGCCAGTCAGTTCGCGTGCGACCGCCAGACCTGCAAAGCTTGCTCCGCAGATCAAGACGTCGAAATCGCCGGACAAGGGTGTGCGTTCTTCGCCCCTCTTCGTGCGTCGTCTGGGCATCGCGGCTGAGACTACAAGCCGTGTGCGGCCGCCGCTGCGCGAGCGTGCCCGCTAACCTTCCCGCCAGTGTCAGATACCGAAGCAGTTACTCAAGCCAAGCCAGTCGAGGGGTCAAACGGGCTGCTCCTCGAAGTTGACGGTCAGATAGTCCCCAACTACGACGCAACCCTCGTCCCCTTCGAGGAGGGCGATGTGGTCACCGGAAAGGTGGTCCGCATCGACAAGGACGAGGTTCTCGTCGACATCGGGTACAAGTCCGAGGGCGTCATTCCGTCCCATGAGCTGTCGATCCGCAAGTCGGTCGACGCCTCCGAAGAGGTCGAGCTCGGCGAGGAAGTTGACGCGCTGGTCCTCACCAAGGAGGACCAGGACGGCCGCCTGATCCTGTCCAAGAAGCGCGCCCGGTTCGAGAAGGCCTGGCGCCGCATCGAGGGCGCCGCGGAGTCCGGCGAGCCGGTCGAGGGCACCGTCATCGAGGTCGTCAAGGGCGGCCTCATCATCGATCTTGGAGTGCGCGGCTTCCTGCCCGCGTCGCTCGTGGACATCCGCCGTGTCCAGAACCTCGATGACTTCCTCGGTCAGAAGATCGAGTGCAAGGTCATCGAGCTCAACCGCTCGCGCAACAACGTCGTGTTGAGCCGCCGCGCAGTGCTCGAAGAGGAGCGCAAGGAGGTGCGCCAGCAGATCCTCGACCGGCTGCAGCCCGGCCAGGTCGTGGAGGGCGCGATCTCGAACATCGTCGACTTCGGCGCCTTCGTCGATCTCGACGGCATCGACGGCCTGATCCACATCTCCGAGCTCTCCTGGAGCCACGTCAACCACCCGTCCGAGATCCTCAACATCGGCGACGTCGTCCCGGTGAAGGTGCTCGACATCGACCGTGACCGCCAGCGCATCTCCCTCGGTCTCAAGCAGACCCAGGAGGATCCGTGGCAGCGCGTCATGGACACCTACAACGTGGGCGACGTGCTCGAGGGCAAGGTCACGAAGGTCGTCAGCTTCGGCGCGTTCGTCGAGATCCTCGACGGCGTCGAGGGACTCGTGCACATCTCCGAGCTCGCCCAGCACCACGTCGAGAACCCGCGCGAGGTCGTCAATCAGGGCGACACGGTGCAGGTGAAGATCCTCGAGATCGACTCCGAGCGCCGCCGCCTCTCGCTGAGCGTCAAGCGGGTCGAGGACCAGACGCTGCCGGGCCGATCGGCCGGCGACGGCTCGCCCGGCGCCGAGATCAGCGGTGCGGACCTCTCGAACGTGCCCGAGCTGGGGCTGTCCGAGGACGTCTTCTCCGGCGCGGAGGAGCAGGCCGAGGCCGCTCCGGAGCCCGAGGCTGAAGCCGCTCCCGAGCTCGAGACCGGCTCAGCCCCGCAGCCCGAGCCGGAGGCTGAAGCTGCTCCCGAGGCCGAGGCCGAGGCAGCGCCAGAGCCCGAGGCAGCCGCCGAGCCCGAGCCGGAGCCCGAGTCCGAAGAAGCTGCTCCGCCCGCGGACGACGCCACCGAGTCGGCCGAAGAGACCTCCGAGTAGGAAGTGGCCGGAGGGCCCCCGCCCTTCATCGGCCTCACCGGGGGGATGGGGGCCGGCAAGTCCGAGGCATTGCGCGCGCTCGAGGAATTGGGCGCGGCGACGCTGTCAACCGACGCGGTCGTGCACGAGCTGCTCGCGAGCGAGGCGGTGCGCGACGAGCTGGTGGCCCGCTTCGGGGACGCCGTTGCGCCGGGCGGCCAGATCGACCGAAACGCGGTCGGCGAGCTGGTGTTTGCACAACCGGACGAGAGAAAGTGGCTCGAGGGCGTCCTCTGGCCGCGCGTGGGAGAGCGCGTGAACAGCTGGCGCAGCGAGGCGCTCCAGCGCGACCCGGCTCCGAGGGCGCTCGTGGTCGAGGTGCCGCTGCTGTTCGAGGCCGACATGGAGGGCGTGTTCGACCACACGATCGCGGTGATCGCACAGGAAGAGACAAGGGCGGAACGTGCGGGCGCCCGCGGCCACGCGGGAGTCGAATCGCGCGATTCGCGACAGCTTTCCCAGCAGGAAAAGGCGGAGCGAGCGGAGTACGTGGTGGAGAACGACGGCGATCTGATGGAGCTTCGTGACACCCTGTCGGAGCTCCTTGCGACAATAGGTACTTGAGCTTGGGCACGGCATCCGCACGGGCACGTACGGGAACGCGTCGCAACACGCGGCGTCGTCGGCCCATGGCTGCAGCCGTGCGGCGCCGCCGTTACGCCCTCGCCGCCGTTTTCGCGGGCGTCGTGACCGTGCTGGTGGTGATGGCCGTGCAGGTGGGCCCCCACGCCGTCAAGGAGCTCACGCTCCCGCTCAAGCACGAGGACATCATCCGCCAGCAGGCCGAAGACAAGGGGCTCGACCCGGCGCTGATCGCGGCCGTGATCTACCAGGAGTCGAAGTTCCGCGACCGCACCTCGAGCGCCGGCGCCAAGGGCCTCATGCAGCTCCTGCCGGGCACCGCCGAGTTCATCGCGCACAAGTCGGGTGGCACAGCCTTCGAGCTTCAGGATCTAGGCACACCGCAGATCAACATCGCCTACGGGTCGTGGTATCTGCGCTACCTGATCGGCCGCTACAACGGCAACCAGGTCCTGGCGATCGCGGCATATAACGCGGGGGAGGACAACGTCGACAAATGGGTCGCCAAGGCGGGCGGCCCGGCGAGCTTCGACGTCAACGAGGACATTCCGTTCCCCGAGACGCGGGCGTATGTGCAGGGCGTGCTCAGCAAGCGCAGCGACTACGCCAAGAACTACGCCAAAGAGCTGGGTCTGACCCACTAAACGGCCCGCTCCGGGCGCGGTCTTGCAGCGTTTCTTGAGCGCTCGAGCCCGCATTCCATACATACGTCCAAATGTGTGGCGAGACCACGGGATCGCATGCATTGTGGATTTCGACCGTCACGGAGGACGATCGATATGAGCACATTGACTGCGGCATACGGAATCAGGTGGGAGTTCAGGCAGGGACGCCTAGCGGGCGCGCTCGTGACCGTTCTGGTCGCGCTTGCCGCCCTCGTCGGCATGCAGGCCGGCGCCTCCCGTTCGATGACCGCGGTCGTCGTCAGCGCCCGCGATGGCGGTGTCGGCTCGGCCATGCACTCCGTCAAGGAGCTCGGGGGGAAGGTCGGCGCGCCGATCTCCCTGATCCACGGCTTCATCGCCAAGGTCCCGGCCGACCGCGTCGCGGAGCTGCGGGCCGCCAAGGACGTCCTGTCGGTCGACCTCGACCGCACGGTCTCCCTCTCGAGCTCGAACGGCTCGAACGGCGCCTCCAACCCGGGGGCGTCGCTCGCGCAGGTGAGGCAGGAGATCGGCGCGGACAAGCTTGCGGCCAAGGGAATCACCGGCAAGGGCGTCGACATCGCGACCATCGACTCGGGCGTCGTCCCGGTCGACGGCCTCGACGGCTCGAACCAGGTCTTCGTCGGCCCCGACTTCACTCCCGAGTCGCGTGATTCCGACACTCGGGGCCTCGACACGTTCGGCCACGGCACGCACCTCGCCGGGATCATGGTGGGCGACAACCCCGCCGACGGCTTCAGCGGCGTGGCGCCCGACGCCCGCCTCGTGTCGGTCAAGGCCGCCACGCATGACGGCTCGACGAACCTCGGCGAGCTCCTGATGGGCATGAGCTGGGTGGTGGCCAACCGCCACCGCTACGGGCTCGACATCCGGGTCCTGAATCTTTCGTTCGGCTCCGAGCTCGAGACGAGCTACATCGCCGATCCGCTGTCCTATGCCGCGGAGCAGGCCTGGAATGCCGGCATCGTGGTCGTTGCGGCCGCCGGCAACGGCAACGACGTCCTCGGCATCAACACCCCGGCCGCCGATCCGTACGTGATCTCGGTGGGCGCGACCTCGATGGGCAAGACCTCGAGCCTCAGCGACGACCTCGTCCCGAACTGGTCGCGCGTCGGCACCTACAAGCGCGGTCCCGACGTGGTCGCCCCCGGCACCTCGATCGTGAGCCTCCGCGATCCGGGCTCGTTCATCGACCAGAACTACCCCGAGGGCAGGGTCGGCGACGACTACTTCAAGGGCAGCGGCACCTCGCAGGCCACCGCGGTGGTCTCGGGCGCCGCCGCGCTCCTGATCGACAAGAACCCCGATCTGGATCCCGATCAGGTCAAGGCGCTGCTTATGGGAGGCGCCAACGACGTGCCGAACGCGAGCGACGCCCAGGAGGGCTCCGGTCAGGTCGACGTCTCGCGCGCGGCCTCCCTGCAGGTGCCCGACACCGAGCAGAACTGGCCCGCCGCGAGCCTCTCGGCGATCATGCACGCCGATCGCTCCGACGACTACCGCGTCGATCCGGGCGGCACCGGCAGGGACCTCAAGGCCAACCGCTGGTCCTCGAATCGCTGGTCCTCGAATCGCTGGTCTTCGAATCGCTGGTCCTCGAACCGCTGGTCAAGTGGTTCGTGGGGTGACGATTAGCCCTGATTTGGGTTAAGAAGCGCCCGCCCGAGGGTCAAGCTCTGGGCCGCACCCTCCGATGATTGGACCAGAGGTCTAGAGTGGACTCGCCCCACGCAACTTCGCGGCGCTCAGCACGCCGCAAATTTGACGGTGCTCGCGCTGTCTGGCTGCTCAACGCGGCGATAGTCGGCTGCGCCCTCGCGCTCTACTTCCTGGTCCTGAAGGGCGTCGAAGCGCCGGAGTTGTCCCACATCGTCCATTGGTGGGAGCTGGCACCGGTTTTCGCGGCGACGGAGCTGTTCGTGGTCCACGTCCACTTCCGCCGCAGCGCCCACTCGATGTCGCTCGGCGAGGTGCCGCTCGTGATCGGCCTGCTGCTCGCGAGCCCGACCGACGTCGTGCTCGCCCAACTCGTCGGCTCAGGTGTCGTGCTGCTGTTCAACCCGGGCCGCGCGCCCATGAGGCTCGTCTTCAACATCGGGCAGTACGCCCTCGCGGCGTGCATCGCCGCCGCGGTCTTCCATGCCTTCCTGCCGGCGCACCCCGTCCTCGGCCCGGACGAGTGGAGCGCGGCCTTCGCCGGCACGCTCCTCAGCAGCGTGGTCGGTGTCCTGCTGATCGGCATGGCGGTGACGCTGACGGAGGCGCCGATGGGCGCCCGCCGGCTGTTCCAGATGCTCGGGACGGCCTCGATCGTCACGCTCACCAACACCAGCCTGGGCCTGGCCGGCGGCACCGTGATCGCCGGCGATCCCCGCGCCGCATGGCTGATGGCGATACCCGCCTGCACGATGTACGCCTCGTACCGCGCGTACATGTCCGAGCGCCGCAAGCACGAGAGCCTGGAGTTCCTCTACGGCGCGACGCGCTCTCTGTCGCGCGCGCAGGACACGGGCGAGTCGCTCACCGCGCTGCTCGAGCTGTCGCTCCAGGCGTTCAGGGCCGAGCTGGCCGAGGTCGTCCTGTTCCCCGGCGAGGACGGGCGGCCCGCGCTGCGCGCTTCGGCGGGGTCGGACAAAAAGGGCGACGACTCGATGTGCCCGGTCTCCGACGACGTGGCGGAGGCGCTCCGCTCGCTTGTCCAGGAGGGGCGCGCCGCGACGCTGCGCCAGCCCTTCCCGGAGGCGATCGCCGGTTACCTCAAGGAGCGCGGCGTCCACGACGCCATGCTGTCGCCGCTCCAGGGTGAGACGCGCGTGATCGGGGCGATGCTGGTGGCCAACCGGCTCGGCGTGGCGCGCGACTTCACCGCCGACGACCTAAAGCTGCTCGACGCGCTCTCGAACCAGGCCGGCGCATCGCTCGAGCACGACCGGCTCGAGCAGACCGTCTGGCGGCTTCAGGAGCTGCAGGAGCAGCTCGAGCACCAGGCGTTCCACGATCCGCTCACCGGGCTGGCCAACCGCGTGCTGTTCGTGGACCGCGTTGCGCACGCGCTGTCCCGCCGCGGCGGCAAGGTGACCGTGCTGTTCCTCGACCTCGACGACTTCAAGGTCGTCAACGACCGCTACGGCCACGCGAACGGCGACGAGCTGCTGCGCCAGGTGGCGCACCGGGTCCGCGCCTGCCTGCGCCCCGTGGACACTCCGGCCCGCATGGGCGGCGACGAGTTCGCGATCCTGCTCGAGGATGCCGACGGCCACACGCTGATGGACGTGGCCGAACGCATCGTGGCCGCCTTCCGCGATCCGTTCCTGTTGTCCGGCACGGAGGTGCGCGTCAAGGGCAGCCTCGGCGTGGCCAGCAACGTGACGGGCGCGGAGACGGCCGAGGACCTGCTTCGCAATGCGGACGTGGCGATGTACACGGCCAAGACGAGCGGCAAGGATCGCTTTGCGAGCTTCGAGCCCGAGATGCACGAGGAGATGCTCGAGTGGCACTCGCTCAAGGAGGAGCTCGAGGCCGCCGTGGAGCGCGACGAGTTCGTGGTCGAGTACCAGCCGATCACCGACCTGACCACGGGCGAGCCGGTGGCCCTCGAGGCGCTCGTGCGCTGGGAGCACCCCACGCGCGGCCGCATCGCGCCGATCGACTTCATCCCGCTCGCCGAGGAGACCGGGCTGATCGTCCGGATCGGCCGCATCGTGGTGGAGAAGGCGTGCAAGCTGGCGCGCGAGTGGTCCGAGGCGCGCCCGGAGCGGCCGCCGATCAGCGTCCACGTGAACGCCTCGGCGCCCGAGCTCCAGGAGCCCGACTTCCTCTATTACGTCAACGCGGCGATCGAGAGCGCCGGCATCGACCCGCGGCAGCTCGTCATCGAGATCACGGAGTCGCTGTTGATCTCCGACGCTCCGGTGAGCATCGCGCGCCTGGAGGAACTGCGGCGCGCCGGGGTGCGCCTGGCGCTCGACGACTTCGGCACCGGCTACTCGTCGCTCAGCTACCTGCGCTGGCTGCCACTCGACATCGTGAAGATGGACAAGTCGTTCGTGAACTGGGCAGGGCACGGCGGCCGCGGCGCGGCGTTCGCCCGGACGATCGCCGACCTCGCTCACACGCTCGGGCTCGACGTCGTCGCCGAGGGCATCGAGACCGAGGGACAGCTCCACGCGATGCGCAGTCTCGGCTGCGAGATGGGCCAGGGGTATTGGTTTGCGCCGCCCGCCGAGGCGCGGCTTGGGCGCGGGCTGTTGGTGAGGGCGGCTTAGTCCGCCGTCCGCAGTCCGCCGTCCGCAGCTCTGCACTCCGTTCGCGCTGCTAGCTTCCGCTAGCCGTGCCACAGTTCGAGATCAACCCTGCGTATACGCCCGTCGCTGATCAGCCCAAGGCTCGCGATGGGTTGGCCGAGGGATTGGACGCTGGGGAGCGGTTCCAGACCCTGCTCGGGGTCACCGGCTCGGGCAAGACCGCCACGATGGCGTTCACGATCGAGCAGGTGCAGCGGCCGGCTCTCGTGATCGCGCACAACAAGACGCTGGCGGCGCAGCTCTGCAACGAGTTCCGCGAGTTCTTCCCCAAGAACTCGGTCGAGTACTTCGTCTCGTACTACGACTACTACCAGCCCGAGGCGTACGTCCCGCAGCAGGACCTCTACATCGAGAAGGACTCCTCGATCAACGAGGAGATCGACCGCCTGCGGCACTCGGCCACGGCCGCGCTGTTCGGCCGCCGTGACGTGATCGTGGTGGCGAGCGTGTCGTGCATCTACGGCCTCGGCTCGCCCGAGAAGTACGACGCGCAGGTGGTGATGCTCAAGAAGGGCGACATGCAGGACCGCGAGGCGATCCTGCGCAAGCTCGTGGACAACCACTACACGCGCAACGACACCGCGCTCGGCCGCGGCAGCTTCCGTGTGCGCGGCGAGACGCTGGAGGTCTTCCCCGCCTATGCGGAGACCGCGTACCGCGCCGTCTTCTTCGGCGACGAGATAGAGCAGCTCCAGCACTTCGACCCCCTCACCGGCGAGGTGATCGCGGACATCGAGCACGTCGGCGTCTGGCCGGCCACCCACTACGCCACCGACCGCCCGACGATCGAGCGCTCCGTGGGCGAGATCCGCGACGAGCTCGAGGCGCGCTGCAAGGAGCTCGAGGAGCAGGGCAAGCTGCTCGAGTCGCACCGGCTGCGCCAGCGCACGCAGTTCGACATGGAGATGCTGCGCGAGCTCGGCTTCTGCAACGGGATCGAGAACTACTCGCGCATCCTCGACGGCCGCCCCGCCGGCTCGCGCCCGTTCTGCCTGCTCGACTTCTTCCCCGACGACTTCGTCTGCTTCATCGACGAGTCGCACCAGACCGTTCCGCAGATCGGCGGGATGTACGAGGGCGACCGCTCGCGCAAGCAAACGCTCGTGGACTATGGCTTCCGGCTGCCGAGCGCGATGGACAACCGACCGCAGACCTTCGACGAGTTCCTCACGCGCACGCAGCAGATCGTGTTCGTCTCGGCCACGCCCGGCGAGTTCGAGCGCGGGCACAGCTCGCGCACGGTCGAGCAGATCGTGCGTCCGACGGGCATCGTCGACCCGGAGGTGGAGGTGCGCGAGACGCGCAACCAGATCGACGACCTGATGAACGAGGTGCGTGCCCGCACCGAGGACGGCGAGCGCACGCTGGTCACGACGCTCACCAAGAAGATGGCCGAGGACCTGACGGACTACCTGATGGAGTACGGCTTCAAGGTCCGCTACCTGCACTCGGAGATCGACACACTCGAGCGGATCCAGATCATCCGCGAGCTGCGGCTCGGCGAGTTCGATGTCCTCGTGGGCGTGAACCTGCTGCGCGAGGGGCTCGACCTGCCCGAGGTGTCGCTCGTGGCGATCATCGACGCCGACAAGGAAGGCTTCCTCCGCGGCGAGACGTCGCTGATCCAGACCATCGGCCGCGCGGCCCGCAACATCCGCGGCAAGGTGATCATGTACGCGGACAAGGAGTCCGCCGCGATGCGCAGCGCGATCTCCGAGACGGATCGCCGCCGCGAGATCCAGGTGGCCTACAACGAGGAGCACGGCATCACGCCGGAGACCATCGTCAAGGGCATCTCCGACATCAGCGACTTCCTGGCGATCGAGTCCAAGGTGCCGTCCAGCAGGCGCTCGCGCCGGCGCAAGGACGAGCAGCAGATGACGCCGGAGGAGATCTCGCGCACGATCGTCGAGCTCGAGGAGGAGATGCTCCTCGCGGCGGACGAGCTGCGCTTCGAGTACGCGGCCAAGCTGCGCGATGAGATCAAGGAGCTGCGCCGGGAGCTGGAGCGGGCCGAAGCCGGCGCCTAGCGTCGACTGATGGCGGGCGTGCGAAGTCGCACGCACGTGCGTGCCCGTGCGGCTTAGGCTCGCGCGCGTGCAGCGCCTTTCATTGCTCGTCGCCGCGTTCGTGCTGCTCCTCGCCGCGCCGGCGTTGGCCGCGAACAGCGATGTGATCGCGGGCTCGCCCTCGGTTAAGGCTCTGCACGCCGGCGGCGAGACGGTGATCACGTTCCGCGGAAGGCGCGGAATGCAGCTGTACAAGCGGGTGGCAGGGCGGGAGATCAACCTCATCTGCGATCCCGCGCAGCTCGACCCGACTTCGCCGTTCATCTCGAGGGACAAGGACGACTTGGTCGCGCCCAGGCGCAGCGCGAAGCTGCGGGCCACCCTCGAGGGGGACTGGTGTGAGGTCCTGCTGGTGCGGAAGCAGCACAAGCCCAAGCCGATTGTCGCGGTGGCCATCACGCCTTCCGGCGCCCTCTTCCTGGATGAGCGCGCGCATGCCGTGGTCGTCCACCGGCTCGTGGAAGGCGCGAGCATCGAGGCCGCGGCCGGCCGCTATCCCACCAGCACGGAATTCCTGACGCACCATCCCGGCGTGCTCGCCCTTGCGAACCCCACCGATCCGGTGCCGCCGGGCAAACTCGGGTTCTTCAGCGACGGCGCGGAGCACGTCGAGGCCGTCGGGGCGAGCTCGGCCGGCAAGCGCCTGTTCGAGGATGTGAATGGGGACACCGTCTTCACGAACGTCCTCGGCTACGTCGAGTCGTTGAGCTTCGGCTAATCCAGGCGGCTAGCATCGGGCCTATGGCCGATGCTCCGACTCGCAATCAGCCGCAGACTCCGCAGGAGCCGCCGAAGCAGCCCTGGAAGGTCGAGGGCCACAAGCAGGAGCCCCAGCAGCAGCGCATCATGCCGCCGCCGCGCAGCCGCTTCTGGTGGTTCGTCATCGGCGCGCTGGCGCTCAACATCATCCTCAGCTTCGCGCTCTCGCCCAAGCCGAGCCGGCCGTCGGTCCCGTACACGCTCTTCTACAAGCAGGTCCAGGCCGGCAACGTCAAGGAGATCAGCTCAAAGGGCGAGGAGATCCAGGGCGACTTCAAGGAGGCGGTCAAGTACCCGCCCGGCAAGGACGCGAAGGACGTCGTCAAGTTCCAGACGGTTCGTCCCGAGTTCGGCGACGACGGCCTGACCCAGGCGCTGCTCGACCAGAACGTGCCGGTGAACGCGCACAAGGTCGACACGGGCACGCCTCTGTGGCAGACGCTGATCTTCGGCTTCGGCCCGACGCTGCTGCTGGTCGGCCTGTTCATCGCGCTCGCGCGACGAAGTTCCGCCGGCGGGGTGCTTGGCTCGTTCGGGCGCTCAACCGCCAAGCGCTACGAGCACTCGGCCGACCGCACCACGTTCAAGGACGTCGCGGGCATCGACGAGGCGACGGAGGAGCTGGCGGAGGTGGTGGACTTCCTCCGCAACCCGGACCGCTACCGGAGGGTCGGCGGCGCCATCCCCAAGGGCGTGCTGCTCGCGGGCCCGCCGGGCACCGGCAAAACGCTGCTCGCGCGCGCGGTCGCCGGCGAGGCGGACGTGCCCTACTTCTCGATATCGGCGTCCGAGTTCATCGAGGCGATCGTCGGCGTGGGAGCCAGCCGCGTGCGCGACCTGTTCAGCCAGGCCAAGCAGGCCGCCCCGGCGATCATCTTCATCGACGAGCTCGACGCGATCGGCCGCTCCCGCGGCGGCGGCGCGTCCTTCGGCGGCAACGACGAGCGCGAGCAGACGCTCAATCAGATCCTCACCGAGATGGACGGCTTCACGGGCGCCGAGGGCGTGATCGTCCTTGGCGCGACCAACCGCCCCGAGATCCTCGACCAGGCGCTGCTGCGCCCCGGGCGCTTCGACCGCCGCGTCTTCGTCAACCCGCCGGACAAGGACGGCCGGCGCGCGATCCTGGAGGTGCACACGCGCTCCGTGCCGCTCGCTGACGACGTGGACCTCGACCAGATCGCGGCGAGCACGCCGGGGATGGTGGGCGCCGACCTGCGCAACCTGGTGAACGAGGCCGCGCTCACGGCCGCGCGCCGAGACCACGACAAGGTCACGAGCTACGACTTCAGTGACGCCCTCGAGAAGATCGTGCTCGGCACCGAGCGCCGGATCACGCTCTCGCCCGAGGAGCGCGAGCGCACTGCCTACCACGAGTCCGGGCACGCCGTGCTCGGAATGCTCGAGCCGGGCGCCGACCCAGTGCGCAAGGTGTCGATCATCCCGCGCGGCCAGGCCCTCGGCGTGACCTTCCAGAGCCCCTCGTCCGACCGCTACGGCTACGGCGTCAAGTACCTGCGCGGCCGGATCATCGGCGCGCTGGGCGGCCGAGCCGCCGAGCAGATCGTCTACGGCGACGTGACCACCGGTGCCGAGTCCGACCTCGAGCAGGTCACATCGATCGCGCGCCAGATGGTGGGTCGCTGGGGCATGTCCGAGGCTGTCGGCCTGATCTCGGTGCTGCCGAGGCCCGGCAACGAGAGCCCGTTCCCCGCGGCGGAGGCCAACGCGCCATCTGAATCCACGCGCGAGCTGGTCGACGCCGAGGTGCGGCGCATCGTCGACGAGTGCTACGGCGTCGCCGTCGACCGCCTGACCGAGAACCGCGAGCGGCTCGACTCGCTTGCACACGCGCTGCTCGAGCACGAGACGCTCGACGAGCGCGACGCGTACGCCGCGGCCGGTTTCGAGTCTCCACCGCCGAGCGCCACGCCGGAGCCCGCGACGGTCAGCGCCCGGACCTCCCAATAGGTCCAGAGTCGCTGGAAATTCGACTCTTGAGGTACTAGGGTCCCGCGTCCGGACTCGAACGGGGCGAAACAGAGGACCGCAAAGAAGAGACGTGAGCGTGTGCGTCTCGCCGGAGCGTGATCCGGCAGGAGAGGCATAGAAGATGGCTGACAAGGCGAAGTCGCGCAAGGCGGCGGATGGAGCCGCTGCAACGCGTGCCCGAGCGAGCACAAGCCGCGGCAGGCGGGAAACCACCAGCGACGGGGCCGAATCGAGCGCTGCGCTGCTGCGCGAGCTCGTGGCGCACCTCAGGCAGAACCGAACCCAGCTACGCGAGGAGTGGGCGCGCCGCATCGGCGAGGCCAAGCTGCTCACGGCGATGAGCCAGGAGGAGATCTTCTCCGAGGCCACGACCGTGTACGACAACTACGTCGCGGTGCTCGAGACGGGCTCCGTGGAAGCTCTCCAGGACTACGCACGCAACCTGTCAGAGCGAATCATTCCGCGAGGAGTCGAGACCAACGAAGTCGTCGGCATCGTGCTCCTCCTGCGCGACGTGCTCGCGCGCTCGCTGTTCGAGAAGTACCAGTCGGACTTCGACCTGCTCAACCGCGTCCTTGACGCGTACGAGCCGGCCGCAAACCGAATCGCCAACACGGTGGCTGTGTCGTTCGTGCAGGAGCGCGAGCGCATCATCCGCCAGCAGCAGGAGGCCATCCGCGAGCTGTCCACTCCGGTGCTCCAGGTGCGCGAGCGACTGCTGATCCTGCCGATCATCGGCGTGATCGACTCGCAGCGCGCACGCCAGGTCACCGAGCAGCTCCTGCGGGGCATCCGCACGAACCGCGCCAAGGTGGTCGTGATCGACATCACCGGCGTCCCGACGATCGACTCCACGGTGGCGAACCACCTCGTGCAGACGGTCGAGGCTTCGCGCCTGATGGGCGCCAGCGTGATCATCACCGGCCTGTCGTCCGAGATTGCCCAGACGCTCGTCACCATCGGCGTCGACCTGAGCAAGATGAACGCAGTCGGCGACCTCCAGGGCGGAATCGAGGAGGCTGAGAGGCTCTTGGGCTACGAGGTCACGAAGGGCGAGGAAGAGGCAGTCGAGATCCGCTAGGCAGGCGGGGGTAACGCGGCATGGCTGTCCCAATCCTCAAGCAGGGGCATTACCTGATCGCCT
>DATBKS010000289.1:0-3088 GCA_036555755.1 Thermoleophilaceae bacterium | reverse complement strand
GCTCCATTCCGACCTCGCTCGGCGCTTCACGGTCGCGGACCATTCGTTCTCGTCGTTGCTCGCGAGCACGTTCCCGAACCGGCAGTACCTCCACGCGGCGACGTCGGAGGGCCGCAAGCAGCATCCGCCGCAGCTCGACGCGGGCGTGTTCAAAGCAGAGACGATCTGGGACCGGTTGCAGGCGGCGGGTGTACCCGCGCGCTACTACTACGTCGACCTCCCCTTCCTTGGGCTGTACGGCCAACGCCTGTTCGATCGCATCACGAACCTCGACGGCTACTACAGCGATGCCGCCGCGGGCCGGCTGCCGAACGTCGTGATGATCGATCCCGGGTTCGCGGGACCCGATCGCACCGACAACCACCCGCACGGCGACATCCACATGGCCCAGCGCTACATCCAGTCGGTGTTCGCGGCGTTCGCGCGATCGCCGCAGTGGGAGCGCGGGCTGTTCATCCTCACCTACGACGAGTGGGGCGGCTTCTTCGACCACGTGCGCCCGCCGCGCGTGCCGGACATCCGCGCGAGCTCTGACCTGAACAGCGACTATGGCCAGATGGGCTTCCGCATCCCCGCCGTGGCGGTGTCGCCCTGGGCGCGGCGCAAGCACGTGGATCACACGATCTACGGCTTCGAGTCGATCCTCAAGCTGATCGAGTACCGCTACGGGCTCTCGCCGTTGACGACGCGCGACAAGTTCGCGCGCAACATCGGGCGCTCGTTCGACTTCGAGTCCAAGCCGCGGCTCGACCCGCCGCACCTGCCCGATCCGCCCGCCGTGATGTCGCACGCCTGCGCCGCGCCGCCGGTGGGGCTGCCCAACCCAGGGCTGCCGGTGGTTCCAACGGCGGCGGCGACGTCCACCGCCAAGCGCCACAAGCCGCACGACCTGGCGTTCCTCAATTCGAGCGGCTACCTCGAGCGGCTCGGGTTCCACTACCGCCCGGCCACCGCGGAGCTCACCTTCCGCCACCCCTCGCACATCAAGGGGAAGTGATGAGGCGGCCGCTCCTGGGCTTGCTGGCGGCGGCGCTCGTGCTGGTGCCGGTGGCGGGGGCTTCCGCCGACTACGGCGAGCCGGTAAGCATCAGCGTCGACATGCCGGCGGTGGTGGCGTCGAACGTGGGCTTCCCGCTGCACGTGACGGTCACCTCGGACCCGGGGTTGCTCACGGGCTCGTATCGCGTGCGAGTGAGGGCGGCACGCGAGTGCGGCGGCAGCTTCGACACGACGCCGGGCGCCGTGCTGCTCGACAAGCAGCTCGGGCCGAACGGCGAGGTGGCCGCCAGTGGGCGCACGCACACGTTTGGAACGTTCACCGCGTGCGCCTTCCTGGAGCAGGTCGGCGACAACCGGCTGTTCGCGTTCGACGACTCCACGACGTTCGCCGTCACGCATCCGTGCACCACCTACTCGCGCCGCGTCGTGGCAGCCACGCGCAGCCTGAAGAAGGTGCGAAAGGCGCTCCGCCATGCCCACGGGGCGCACCGGCAGGCGCTTTCGCGCCGCGCCTCGCACCTGGAAAAGAAGCTCAGGAAGGCAAAAACCGGGCGAAAGCGGGCGTGTAAGCAGTAGTTCCGCTTTCAGATCCTCGCCGCTCCCGCCGATAACCCGAGAGTGGCGAGTGTTTTCGCACGCCTTCGGCTTGGGGCATACGGATTCGTGTGCCTCTGCTTCCTCGCGCTTGCGGGCCCTGCGCACGCCTCCACGCCGCATATGAAGGACCTGTGCGGCACGGTGCTGCCGGGCTTCGCCCACTGCGACGCCGTGGCTCGCCAGCTTGCTCCCCTGACGGCGAGGAGCGCCAGCGCCGGCCCTCCGTACACCCCGAACGACATCCAGAGCGCGTACGAGCTGGCCGACAAGGCGGCGACCGACGGCGGCGATCAGACGGTGGCGATCGTCGACGCCTATGACAATCCGAACGCCGAGTCCGACCTCGCGGTCTATCGCTCGACCTACGGGCTGCCCGCCTGCACGACGGCCAACGGCTGCTTCACCAAGGTGAACCAGACGGGCGGCAGCACCATGCCGGCGCCCGACTCGGGCTGGGCGGGCGAGATCGCCCTCGACGTCGACATGGTCTCCGCGGTCTGCCCCCACTGCAAGATCCTGCTGGTCGAGACGAACTCGGCCTCGATGCTCGACCTGTTCGCCGGCGTGACCATGGCATCGACGCTCGGCGCGACTCAGATCTCGAACAGCTGGGGTGGAAGCGAGTTTTCGTACGAGCAGATCCTCGATCCGACCCTGGCGCTGAGCGTCCCGATTACCGTGAGCAGCGGCGACGACGGCTATGGCGTCGAGTACCCCGCGGCATCCGCGCACGTCACGGCGGTCGGCGGCACGTCGCTGCACCCGGCCTCGAATGCCCGTGGCTGGAGCGAGAACGCCTGGGACGGCGCCGGCAGCGGCTGCTCGAAGTACATCCCCAAGCCCGCATGGCAAGAGGACGGCGGCTGCGCCACCCGGACGGTGGCCGATGTGTCCGCGGTCGCCGATCCCTACACCGGCGTGGCCGTCTACAACACCTACGGCGGTGGCGGACCCTGGTGGCAGGCGGGCGGCACGAGCGCCGCGGCGCCGATCGTCGCCGCGAGCTATGCGCTGATCGGTGACAGTGCCACCGGTCCTTCCTTCCCGTACTCGAACGCCTCCGACTACAACGACGTGACGAGCGGAACGAACGGCAATTGCTCGACGGCCTACTTCTGCGAGAGCTTCGTCGGCTTCGACGGGCCGACCGGCATCGGCACCCCCAACCTCGCCGGCACCGGCGACGGCTCGACGGGCGTGACGGACATCTCCGGCAGCAACCCGCCGCCGCCGACGCCGACCCAGCCCGTGACGCCGGTCAATCCGCCCACGGCGCAGCCGCTCCGCTCCTCGGTGCTCGTCTCACGCTCCGTCGCGCGGGCCGCCCGCAACGGCAAGCTCGTCGTGAAGATCACCTGCGGCGACGGCCCCGCCTGCCGCGGCGTGCTCAGCCTCCAGACCAAGATCCGCGGTGGCGGCCTGCGCACGCTAGGCAAGGGCAAGTACAGCGTCGGCTCCGGCAAGACCGCCTCCGTGACGATCCGCCTCTCGC
>DATBKS010000288.1:0-2407 GCA_036555755.1 Thermoleophilaceae bacterium | reverse complement strand
GGCTATCAGCGTCTCAGACGCGGCGGTCGCCGGGAGTGACGACAGCACGGGGTCGGCCGCGTTGGCCGCCTCCTCCTCGGGGAAGTAGATGCGCGTGACGACGCGGGCCAGCATCCCGCGCGACATCACGGTCACGTCGATGTGCGGCGCCTGCATCGTGCCGTCCGGCCCGGGCACGGGGCCCGGCTTGATGGTGAAGATCCCGTAGCGGCCCTCGTCGTCGGTGCCGGCGCGCCCCAGCCCGCGGAACTCGCCCCAGTCGACTGCGCCGCGCGGATCGTCCGGGTGCGCGAAGCGGCCGTCGCCGTCGGCCTGCCAGGTCTCGACCACCGCGTCCGGAACCGGATCGCCATTGCCGTCGTAGACGGCGCCGCGGATCCAGAAGCCGCCGTCGGTCCCCTCGGGCGCGGCGTATGGGCCGTCGTCCCAGGTGAGGCCGATCGCGAAGTAGGGCCCGACGGTCTGCGAAGGAGTGACCCCGAGCTTGCTCATGCGTGCGGCTCCTCGAACACCACGGCGTCGGGACCGCGCAGGACGATGTCCCACTTGAAGCCGAGCAGCCAGTGGTCCTCGGTGGTGTCCCAGTCGAAGCTCGACACCATCCGCTCGCGCACCTTGGGATCCGGGACCGAGTTGAAGATCGGGTCCTCGGAGAAGAGCGGGTCGCCGGGGAAGTACATCTGGGTGACGAGCCGCTGCGTGAACGCGCGCCCGAACAGCGAGAAGTGGATGTGAGCCGGGCGCCAGGCGTTGTGGTGGTTCTTCCACGGGTAGGCGCCGGGCTTGATCGTCACGAAGCGGTAGTTGCCCTCGGAGTCCGTGAAACAGCGGCCGAGTCCTGTGAAGTTCGGGTCGAGCGGCCCGGGCCAGTCGTCCACCACGTGGCGGTAGCGGCCGGCCGCGTTGGCCTGCCAGATCTCCACGAGCGTGTTCGGCACCGGGCGCCCGTCGCTGTCGAGCACCCGCCCGCTGATCGACATGCGCTGGCCGATCGGCTCGTCGTCGTGCTGGCGCGTGAGGTCGTAGTCCATCGGCCCGAGGCGGCTCTCGCCCAGCACCGGGCCCGTGACCTCGGTGAGCATGTGCGGCAAGAGGACGAGCGGATTCTTCGGGTGCCGGAACTCCGTGCTGCGATAGCCCGGATAGTCGAGCGGCGGATCGATCTCCGCGTTCTCCCGCGTGTAAGAGGGGACCACGATCCCGCTCTCCGTCTGATAGTCGGTCATGCAGCCTCCAGTACCACTGCGAGTCCCTGTCCGACGCCGATGCAGATTGCCGCGAGGCCGTAGCCGCCGCCGCGCCGCTTCAGCTCATGGGCCAGCGAGCCGAGAATGCGCGCGCCGGAGCAGCCGAGCGGATGCCCGATGGCGATGGCGCCGCCGTTGATGTTCACGATGTCCGGGTCGAGCTCCCGCCACTCGGCGAGGCACGCCAGCGATTGCGCGGCGAAGGCTTCGTTGAGCTCCACCACGGAGATGTCGTCCCAGCCGATGCCCGCGCGCTCGATCGCGCGGTTGGCCGCTTCGACGGGGCCGATGCCGAAGAGGTGCGGCTCAACGCCGTGCGCCGCGCGCGAGACGATGCGCGCCAGCGGCTCGCGCCCGAGCTTCTCGGCGCCCTTCTCGTCGCCGATGAAGAGCGCCGCAGCGCCGTCGTTGAGCGGGGAAGAGTTGCCGGCCGTGACGGTGCCGTCCTTGCGGAAGACGGGCTTGAGCTTGCCGAGCTTCTCCATCGAGCTGTCGGGGCGGATGCCCTCGTCGCGTTCGAGGTCGGTGTCCGGCACGGGCGCGATCTCGCCCTCGTAGACGCCCTTGTCCCACGCCGCCGCGGCGCGCTGGTGGCTCTTGAGCGCGAACTCGTCCTGCTCCTCGCGCGAGATCTCGAAGCGGTCGGCCAGGATCTCGGCGCCCTCGCCCAAGGCAACCGTCCACTGCTCGGGCATGTTCGGGTTGGTCATGCGCCAGCCGAGCGTCGTGGAGTGCAGGGTCTCGTGCGCGCGCGGGAAAGGCTTCTCGGGCTTGAGCAGCACCCACGGCGCGCGCGTCATCGACTCGACGCCGCCGGCGACCACGAGCGAGGCGTCGCCCACCGACACGGCGCGGCTCGCGTCGATCGCGGCCTCGAGGCCGGAGCCGCAGAGGCGGTTGACGGTCGCGCCCGGGATGCTCGTGGGGAGCCCGGCGAGGAGAACCGCCATGCGAGCCACGTCGCGGTTGTCCTCGCCCGCCCCATTGGCATCCCCGAAGTAGACGTCCTCGATCTCAGCCGGATCGACCTGCGGACTGCGCTCCACGAGCGACTTGACGATGTGCGCCGCGAGGTCGTCCGGGCGCACCTCGGCGAGCGCGCCGCCAAGGCGGCCGATCGGGGTGCGCACAGCGTCGAGGATGTAAGAACCGTTGACGGA
>DATBKS010000287.1:0-4962 GCA_036555755.1 Thermoleophilaceae bacterium | reverse complement strand
GGCATCACGGCAGCGGCTGCGATTACGAGGAGGAAGGCGAGGGTCTGGAGGGCGATGCCGACCGGGTGGGTGGACATCGGGTCGCCGAAGACGATGATTCCGCCGGCGATGGCCGACACGTTGGCGCCGGCGCTCGTGAGGGTGATGACCGGAACCGCCTCGCCGACCTGCAGGCCGCGGGCGGAGGCGTAGAAGGCGATCACCGAGGCGGCGATGGTGACGAACAGCCAGGGCGAGGCGAGGCCGACGATGCCGGAGTGGCCGATCGCGCCGGTGAGCGCCTTGATCGCCACGTCGGAGACGCCGAACAGCACGCCGGAGGCGCCGCCGAGGAAGAGGCCGTGGTGCTCGTGCGACACGCCGAACTTGGGCGAGAGCACCATCATCGTGCCCACGAAGAGGAGGACGGACTCGAAGCTCGCCATGGCCACCAGCGAGTACTGCGAGTGGGCGCCGCCGGTGTGCGGCAGGGTGAGCGTGAGAAGCACCAGGCCGGCGGCCATCAGGCCGACGCCGAGAAGCTGGCGCTTGCCGACCTCGAAGCCGAAGTAGCGCTCGGCGAGGACGGTCAGGAAGACGAGGCCGCCGGAGATGACCGTCTGGACGACCGACAGCGGAGCGAGGGCCATGGCCGCGACGTGGAAGCCCCAGGCGCCCGTGGCGACGAGCATGCCGAGCGCGAACCACTTGCAGCTGTAGAGCGCGACGGCGGTGCGGATCGGGTGCTTCCAATCCACATCCGGAGCCTGGCAGGCGCCGCGATGCTTCCAGAGGAAACCAAGATTTGTGGCCAGCGCACAGAAGAGCGCCAGCAGAATGCCCAGTTCTACTGTCATAGAGATAAGGGGGGCGACAACTCCCTGCCGCTATTCGAGCTATCGGCTTGACTGCCTTCTAGCTTGAGCCCGAATCCCCCGTGGTCGACCCACCCTAGCGGCTTATGCCGTGGCTTCGTTGTACCCAGCGTTAAGCGATTGCGAAACAGATGAACCAAACGTCCAGCAAACGGCCGATTTTGTTCGTCGACGTCGACGGTGTCATAAGTCTTTTCGGCTTTTCCCAAGCGGATCCCCCTCCTGGGTCATTTCACTGGGTCGATGGGGTGATCCACTGCATCAACGAAGCCTGTGGACCGCGTCTGATCCGCCTGAGCGAGTCCTATGAGCTCGTGTGGGCGACGGGCTGGGAGGAGAAGGCCAACGAGTACCTCCCGCACCTGCTGAGCCTCGACGTCTCGGAGCTGCCGATCGTCAGCTTCGACACGGGGGCGGTGTTCGGATCCGCGCACTGGAAGCTCGACGCGCTGAATGAGTACGCGCGCGGACGTCCGGCGGCCTGGGTCGACGACTTTTTGGACGACGAGTGCGAGCGCTGGGCGGACGGGCGCTCCGAGCCAACGCTGCTCGTGCGCACCGAGTCCCACACCGGCCTGACCGACGAGCTCGTGGACGAGTTGCTCGCCTGGGCGGACGCGCTCTAGGGTGCCGCTGTGCGCATCGCGCAGACGTTCAGGGTCGCGCGGCCGCCCGAGGCGGTGTTCGACTACGTGACCGACGAGACCAAGCTCGCGAGCTGGCAGACGAGCAAGACCTCCGTGGAGAAGCTCACGGACGGCCCGCCTGGCTTAGGTACACGCGTGCGCGAGCGCACGAAGCCGCCGGGCGGCAAGGAGTTCGAGCAGGTGGTGGAGTTCACCGAGTTCGACCGGCCGCGCCGCCTTCACGTGCACATCGTCGAGGGGCCGTATCCCATCGACGCGACCTACACGTTCGTGCTCGACGGCGACGGCACCAGCGTCAGGTTCGTGGCCGAGGGGCCGCTCAGCGGGCTGATGCGGGTGCTCGAGCCGCTGACGAAGCGCGTGATGGCCAAGCAGTTCGCCCGCTACCACGACAAGCTGCGCGCCAACCTCGAGTCGGCCTAGGAAAGAGACGGGGCCGCTTTCGCGGCCCCGTTCCCGTTAGTCCTTGTCGTCGTCTGCCGGTGGCAGCGCGAGGTCAGCCAGCTCCTCGCCGAAGGCTTCGCCGTCGCCTCCGTTGCCGAAGCTGAAGCCCTCGAGGTCGCCGTCGCCCGTGAGACCGAGTTCTGCGGCGAGCTCGCCCTCGTCAAGCAGACCCATCTCGTCCGGGGTCGGACGCGGGATCGGCTCGGTGGGCTCGATCTCGAGCCGCCGGTACCGGCGCAGGCCGGTGGCGGCCGGGATCAGCTTGCCGATGATCACGTTCTCCTTGAGGCCGAGCAGGCGGTCCGTCTTGCCCTCGAGCGCCGCGTCCGTGAGGACCTTGGTGGTCTCCTGGAACGAGGCTGCCGAGAGGAAGGAGTCCGTGGCAAGCGACGCCTTGGTGATGCCGAGGATGACCTCCTCGTGCAGCGCCTGCTCGCCCTTCGCCTTCTTGACGTCGCCGTTGACCTTGAGGAATTCGTGCCGGTCGACGAGCTGGCCGGGCAGGTAGAGCGTGTCGCCCTTCTGCTCGACGCGGATCTTCTTCATCATCTGGCGGATGATGATTTCGATGTGCTTGTCGTTGATGTCCACGCCCTGCGACTGGTAGACCTTCTGCACCTCGGCGACGAGGTACTGCTCCGTGTCGGTGCGGCCGCGGATCTCGAGCAGCTCGTGCGGGTAGATCGACCCCTCGTTGAGCTGAGTGCCTTCCTTGATCTTGTCCCCGGGCTGCACGAACAGACGCGTGCGGCGCGGGAAGCTGTAGGCGTGCTCCTCGCCTGAGGCGTCGGTGACGATCACCTTGAGCGCCTTCTCGGTGTCCTCCACCGCGACGGTGCCCTCGACCTCGGACAGCTTGGCGAGGCCCTTCGGCTTACGCGCCTCGAACAGCTCGACGACACGCGGCAGACCGTGCGTGATGTCCGCGCCGGCGACACCGCCGGTGTGGAACGTCCGCAGGGTGAGCTGCGTGCCCGGCTCGCCGATCGACTGGGCGGCGATGATGCCCACCGCGTCGCCGATCGCCACGAGCTTGCCGGTGGCCGGGGCGATGCCGTAGCAGCGCTGGCAGATGCCGGACTCGGCCTCGCACTTGAGGACCGAGCGCACCGGGACGTTGTACGGCTCGTCGCCGAATGCCTCGACGATGTCCGCCAGCGACTCGCGCGTGATGATCTCGTCCTTCTCGGCGAGCACGCGTCCGCGCTTGGTCTTGACCTGCACCGCAGCGAAGCGCCCGACGACCTGGCCGTTCGGCTCACCGGTGACGGTGGTCGCCGGCAGTTCGATGTGCTCCTTCGTGCCGCAGTCCTCGAGGCGCACGATCACGTCCTGCGCCACGTCAACGAGGCGCCGGGTGAGGTAGCCCGAGTCAGCGGTGCGAAGCGCCGTATCCGCGAGGCCCTTACGGGCGCCGTGGGTCGAGATGAAGTACTCGAGCACCGACAGGCCTTCCATGAAGTTGGCCTTGATCGGGCGCTCGATGATCTCGCCCTTCGGATTGGCCATGAGGCCTCGCATGCCGGCGAGCTGGCGGATCTGCTTGAACGATCCGCGCGCGCCGGAGTTGGCCATCATGAACACCGGGTTGAGGTGGTCCAGGTTGTCCTGCATCGCCTGGCCGACCTCGTCCGTGGCGCTGTTCCACTTCTCGACGACCGCCTCGTGACGCTCCTCGCTCGAGATCAGGCCCGTGTCGTACTGGTCCTGGATCTCCGCGACCTCGGTCTCGTAGCGGTTGAGGATCTGCTCCTTCTGCGGCGGGATCACGACGTCGTTCTTCGAGATCGTGATGCCAGCCTGCGTGGCGAAGTGGAAGCCGAGCTCCTTGAACGCGTCGAGCACGAGAGCGATCGCGTACGGGCCGTAGAGCCCGACGAGCCTCTCGATGACGTTGTTCATGTCCCGCTTCTTGAGCGGCGAGTTGACGAACTCGTACGCCGCGGGGTCGTACTCGTCCTCGAGCACTTCCATCAGCGCACGCTCGACACGGTCGTTGAAGATGATCCGGCCGACCGTCGTGAGGACGTGGTGCTCCACGCCCCGGCGGCGGTATTCGGCGAGATCGTGCAACTTGACCATGCCGTGCTCGTAGGAGAGCTCGGCCTCCTGCGCCGACCGGAACACGTGCGGCCGCGTGCCGTCCTTCTTCTCGTCCCACTTGCCGGACTGCACCTTGGTCTCGAGTGCCTCGAGCTCCTCTGGGCTGGGTCCGTAGGTGAGGTAGTAGGCGCCCAGCACCATGTCCTGGGTGGGCGTGGCGAGCGGTGAGCCGTGCGCCGGCGACAGGATGTTGTTCGCCGACAGCATGAGGATGCGGGCCTCGGCCTGGGCCTCGGCCGACAGCGGCAGATGGACAGCCATCTGGTCGCCGTCGAAGTCCGCGTTGAAGGCGTGGCACACCAGCGGGTGCACCTGGATCGCCTTGCCCTCCACGAGCACTGGCTCGAACGCCTGCAGGCCAAGCCTGTGCAGCGTCGGCGCGCGGTTGAGCAGCACCGGGTGCTCCTGGATGACCTCCTCGAGCACGTCCCAGACCTCGGGGATCATCGACTCGACCATCTTCTTCGCCGCCTTGATGTTCTGCACGGCTTTGCGCTCGACCAGCTGGGCCATGATGAACGGCTTGAAGAGCTCGACCGCCATCGCCTTGGGCAGACCGCACTGGTGCAGCTTGAGCTCGGGGCCGACGACGATCACCGAGCGGCCCGAGTAGTCCACGCGCTTGCCGAGCAGGTTCTGACGGAAGCGGCCCTGCTTGCCCTTCAGCATGTCGCTGAGGGACTTGAGGCGATGCTTGCCCGAACCGGAGACCACGCGACCGCGCCGCCCGTTGTCGATCAGGGCGTCCACAGACTCTTGAAGCATACGCTTCTCGTTGCGGATGATGATCTCGGGCGCGCCAAGCTCCAACAGCCTCTTGAGGCGGTTATTGCGGTTGATGACGCGACGGTAGAGGTCGTTGAGGTCGGATGTTGCGAAGCGGCCGCCGTCGAGCTGCACCATAGGGCGCAGGT
>DATBKS010000286.1:0-6913 GCA_036555755.1 Thermoleophilaceae bacterium | reverse complement strand
TGAGGGCACGCACTCATACGACGAGGGGCCCGAGGCGAAGCTCGGCCACTCCGACGTCCGCCACCACGAGGACGGCAGCGTCACAGTGGAGGGCGAGGAGGTCGACCCCGAGGATTACAAGGGCGACCCGATTCCGGGCGGCCCGACAGACGACGAAAACTAGGAACTAGGAACTGGGAACTTTTTCGTGCTGTTCCTTGAGCTCGCGCTTGAGAACCTTGCCGGTCGCGTTACGCGGCAACTCATCGAGAAACTCAACTTCGCGCGGCACCTTGTAGCGCGCCAGGTTGGCCTTCACATAGTCCTGTAGGTCCTTCTCGCTGACGCTGCCCTTCTTCACGACGTAGGCCTTCAGGCGCTGGCCGAACTTGTCGTCGGGCACGCCGATCACCGCCGCCTCGGCCACGTTCTCGTGCTTGGCGAGCAGGTCCTCCACCTCGGCGGGGAACACGTTCTCGCCGCCGGAGACGATCATCTCGTCGCTGCGACCCTCAACGAACAGGCGCCCGTGGTCGTCGAGGTGGCCGGTGTCGCCGGTGCTCATCAGGCCATTCACCATGTCTTTGTTGCCACCGCCGGTGTAGCCCTCGAAGAGCATCTCGTTACCGACGAAGATGCGGCCGGTCTGGCCGGTGGGCAGCTCGTTGCCCTTCTCGTCGTAGATCTTCACGATCGTCCCGCGCGGCGCCTGCCCGGCGGTGCCCGGCGCGGCGCGCAGATCCTGCGGCGTCGCGATCGAGGCCCATGCCACCTCGGTCGAGCCGTAGAGGTTGTAGAGAACGTCGCCGAACTCGTCCATGAAGTTGATCGCGAGGTCACCGGGCAGCGCGGAGCCCGACAGCGGCACGCACTTGACGTGCGAAAGGTCGTAGCGATCGCGCGTCTCCTTGGGGAGCTCCATGATGCGCTGCACCATCACCGGCACCATCGGGATCGAGGTGACCTCATGCTGGGCGGCGGCGGCCAGCGCCTGCTCCGGGTCGAACTTACGCTGGAGCACGAAGGTCGCCGACAGCACCATCCCGAGGGAGAAGTGCGCGAAGCCCCAGCTGTGGAAGAGCGGCGCGGCGATGAGCCACTTCTCCCGCGTCTTCAACGGGATCTTCGAGAGGAGCGCGGCCGCCGGATCGAGCGACTCGGGCTGACTCCGGGCAGCACCCTTCGGCGAGCCGGTCGTACCCGAGGTGAGGATGATCGTGCGCCCCGGGTTCTCGGGCGGCACGAGGTCCGCCTCGTCGCCCGCCTCGATCAGCTGGTCGAGCGTCGGGTCGGCGGCCTTCTCCTCGTCGTGCCAGGCGACGAACCGCTTGCGCCGGTGCCCGGCCTCGTCGAGCAGGCCATAGAACTCCTCGTCGAAGATCAACGCCACGGGCTTCTCGCGCTTCACGACCTCGGTGAGCTGCGGCCCGGCGAAGGCGGTGTTCAGATACAGGCCATGGGCGCCCAGCTTGGACAGCGCCACCACCGTTTCGATGAAGCCGCGGTGGTTGCGGCACATCACGCCGACGAGGTCACCCTCGAGCACGCCGGAATCGGACAGCGAGCTGGCGAGCGCGTTCGTGCGCCGGTGCACCTGCTCGAAGGTGAGCGTGCCCAGCTCGTCGATGATCGCGGTCTCGCCGGGGTAGCGAATGGCGGAGCCGGCGAAGCCCGCGGCAGGCGTCGGGCCCCAGCGGCGCAGCGCGCCCAGGCTGCGCAGGATGCGATCCGGCCGCTGTGGCTGCACGAAGCCGGCGCCCGCGAGCACGCGGATCGTGTTCAGCTTGTTCGCGGCCACCGTCAGCATGCCGACCTGAGTCTCGTTCTTGCTCACCGTCTCCCCTTCTAGTTCTGCCCGGAGCCGCTCGAGCGACTCCTTGATGTTGCTCTGGACAATCCTCGACGAGATCCGATCCGTCACGGCGGCGAGGAAGCCGCCGGGCGAGTGATAGCTGAGACGGAGCGTGACACGCGTGGAGCCGTCGTCGCGTTCCCGCAGCCGCCAGCGGCCGCGCTGGTCGATGCCGGTGATGCTCGTCCAGGCGAGATCCCGGCACTCGTCGTACTCGACGATCTCGATCAGCCCGCCAACCTGTGCCGAGCCCACCTCCATCAGCATCCGGTAGCGCGTGCCGAGCCCATTTTTGCGCCGGCCCTCCACCTCCCAGCGCGTCACGCCGACGAGCACCCTCGCGAGCCCCTCGGCGGACGAGATGATCGGCCAGATCTCCTCGGGCGAAGCATTGACGTCGATGCACTCCTCGATCCGCATCAGCCGATCACCGGGAAGCGCCGCTCCGAGGCGAGCGTGTCGAGCGTGGTCTGCATGCGGCCGATGACGGAGTCGTAGACCTCGTCGATGTCCGGGTTGCGGCCGAACTCCCTGCGCAGGTGGATCGGCGGCAGCACCTGGACCGTGATCTTCGAGGGCAGCGGGATGTGCCCCAGCATGTCGCCGATGTTCAGCCCCCACGGCAGCGCCAGCGAGATCGGCAGCACCTTGAGGCGGAAGACCTTGTCGAGCATGAGCAGCCGTGCGAGCCACTCGCCGCGCGACAGGAACAGCGCGGTCTCCTGGCCGCCGATCGACACCACCGGCACGATCGGGACGTCCTTCGCCAGGGCGAGCCGGATGAAGCCCTTGCGGCCGCCGAAGTCGACCTTGCCCGACTGCCACGATGGGCGGTGCACCTCGTAGTCGCCACCCGGGTAGACGAGCAGCGCCGCGCCGGACGACAGCGCCTTGTCCGCGTTCTCCGGCGAGGCCGCCACCGTGCCGTACTTGCGCAGGTAGCCGAGCCCCGGCGTCGTGAGCACGAGGTTGTGAGCGAGCTGGAAGAAGCGCCGCTCGACCCCGAAGTAGGTGTTGAACGCGAGCGTGAAGACGAGCGTGTCAGGCGTGACGTTGCCGCCGGAGTGGTTGCCCACGAGCAGCACCGGCCCCTCCTCGGGGATGTTCTCGAGCCCGCGCACGCGTCCGCGGAACCAGACCGTCGCCGCCAGCCACAGGCGTGGAAGCGTCTCGCGGATGTAGTCGGGGTCGCGCTCGTCCAGGTCGGCGCGCGGGATGCGGCGCTGGAACTCGTTCGTGAACGCGGCCGCCAGCCGCGCCGCGAGGCCCGCCACTTCGCTGACCGAGCCCGCGCCGTTCGACGCCGCGCGCTCCGACACTGCCCCCTCCCTCATGCCGGCCATTCTCCACCAAACGGTGTAGCGGCGCGCTTTAACTGAATCCTCACCACCTGTTTACGCCTGCTTTAGGGCAACCGTGGAGGCTTTCCGCGACGCCGGCATCTCCCCCCGCGTCCGGGCCTTCGAGACGCCCTCCCCTGCCCAAGGCCCGGGCGCGGAGCCGGTTTCCCCCCGTCCCGTTCCCGGCTCTCCGTGGGAGGAGAACCCTCATGGCCCTGATGATCGAGGATCGCTCGACGACCTCCGCCGAGCTTGTACACGCCCGCGAGCGGCTTGCCAAGGCATTCGCCGACCGCGATCGCGCCCGCGAACGCTACGAGGCCGCGATGGGCACGAGCTGCGAGCTCGGCGCCTACGTGCGCCTGCGGCAGGCAGGTCAGCACGTTGCCGCCTGCGACAAGTGGCTGCGTTGGGCGGAGTCCGAGAATCCGCTCGCCACACCGCGGCCGGATCACACTCCGGTCGACGAGCTGGTCACTCTCTGACCAGACCTTAGAAATCCCTTAGCGCACGGGCGTAGCATCCAGCCCGTGCGCATCTTGGTGGTCGAGGACGAGCCGGCGATTGCGGACTTTCTGCGTCGCGGGCTCCAAGCCGAGGGGTACTCGGTGGACTGCGCGCACGACGGCCTGGAGGGTGAGCGCCGAGCGCTCTCCGGCGAGGTCGATCTCGTGATCCTCGACGTGATGCTGCCGGAGCGCGACGGGATGGACGTGCTGGACACGATCCGTACCCGAAAGCCGGCGCTGCCGGTGATCATGCTCACCGCGAAGAACGAGGTGGAGAACAAGGTCGGCGCGCTGGACAGCGGCGCCAACGACTACGTCACCAAGCCTTTCTCATTCGACGAGCTGGCCGCGCGCGTGCGAGCGCACCTGCGCAGCCCCGAGCAGGGCCGCGCCACCGAGCTGTCGGTGGCGGGCATCCGACTCGACTTCCTCACCCGGCGGGTGGAGCGCGGCGGCATGCCGATCACGCTCTCGGCTCGCGAGTTCGAGCTGCTCGCCTACTTCATGCGTCACCCGGGTCAGGTGCTTTCCAAGCAGCAGATCCTGAGTGCCGTGTGGGGATATGACTTCGACCCCGGGACTAACGTGGTCGAGGTCTATGTCGGTTATCTGCGCCGCAAGCTGGCGGCGTATGGTGGACCGGCACCGATCGAGACCTTGCGCTCGGTCGGGTATCGCCTTGTCGACCGTGAGTAGATTCAGATTTCCGCGCGGGCTCCGCGCACGCCTGACGCTCTGGATCGCCGTGATCCTGATCCTCGTGGTCGCTGCGAGCTTCGCCGCGATCTACCGCGGCACCGGGCAGCAGCTGCGCAACGAACTGGATCGCGACCTCGTCGCGCAAGCCGGCGCGTTCGCCGCGGCACTCCCATCGGGCGGCGGGGACGAACAGAACCTCACCGAGGCGATCGACCGCTACGTGACGCACCAGCCCTTCCGGTCGACATCGCAGCTGTTGTATGCGCGTCTGCCGGACGGCAAGGTGGTGACGAACGAGCCGGACCTGCTCGGGGTTCAGAGCGAGCTGGATACCGAGCCCGAGTCCGCCGACGCGAGGCAGAGTGAGCAGCGCGCGGCCCGCAAGCTCCGCACCGCCCCCGAGGGCTTCACCACCGTCGATGCCCTCGACCTCGGCGGGCTGCGGGTCTACGTACGGCGGGTGGCGCGCAACGGGCGCACCGTCGCGTTCGTGGGCGTGGGCGAGCCGCTCGGGACTGTGGTCAGGGCCCAGCACGGCGTGGCGCGCACGTTCCTGCTCGTCGGCCTGTTCGCGCTCTTGGCGGCGGTGGTCACCGGCTACCTGCTCGCCACGCGCGTCGCCCGGCCGCTGCGGAGCATGGCGGGGACGGCGGCGGAGGTGAATGCCGGAGACATCTCGCACCGGATCGGCGATACGCATGGAAGCGAGGAGATCCAGATCCTCGCCGAGTCCTTCGACCGCATGCTCGACCGCCTCGACGATGCCTTCGCGCGCCAGCGGGCGTTCGTGTCCGATGCGTCGCATGAGCTGCGCACGCCGTTGACTGTGGTGCGCGGCCAGCTCGAGGTGCTCGCGCGGCAGCCGGACGTCTCGCGCGAGGACGTGACGCGCGTCACCCGGCTCGTGAGCGCGGAGACCGAGCGCATGGAGCGGCTCGTGGACGACCTCCTGATGCTCGCCAAGACCGAAGAGGGCAGCCCGCTCGACCGCCGCCAGATCGAGCTGCGCGACTACGTGCACGACGTCTTCGACGCCGTCAGCCTCACTGCGGACCGCGACTTCGAGCTGGGAGCGGTGAGCGACGTGACGATCGAGGCGGACCCCGACCGCCTCGCCCAGGTGATCCACAACCTCGCGCAGAACGCGGTGGCGCACACGCCAGAGGGCGGCCTCGTGCGGCTGTCGGCGGCCGCGAACGGGCGCTACGTGCGCTTCGCGGTCGAGGACAACGGGCCCGGCATCCCGCCGAACCAGCGTGACCGCATCTTCGACCGCTTCCACCGCACCGACATCTCACGCGCGCGCACCACGGGAGGGAGCGGGCTCGGGCTCGCGATCGCCCGCGCTCTGGTCGAGGCGCACGGCGGGCGCATCCGCGCGGGCGAGTCGCCCGAGGGCGGGGCCCGCCTGGAGTTCGACCTCCCCCGCTAAAGGACCCTCGGGTCCCCCGTTGAAGGTATGCGGCGTGACCCGCCTCCTCGCGTTGTCAGAGGCGCTTGCGCGCACCCATTTCGGGACGGCCGAGCACGCCCAATCGGTGGCGGAGTTGGCCGAGCGCGTGGGCGCGCGGCTGGGGATGCGCGGGTCCGATCTGCGCGCTCTCCGCTGGGGCGCACTGCTCCACGACGTGGGCAAGATCGAGGTGCGCCGCGAGCTGCTCAACAAGCCCGGCCCGCTCACCGACTCCGAGTTCGAGGAGATCAAGCAGCACACGGTGGTGGGCGCGCTGATGGTGGAGCAAGTGGCGCGCTTCGGAAAGGTGCACCAGCTCGTGCGCTGGTCGCATGAGCGCTGGGACGGGGACGGCTATCCGGACGGCCTCGCCGGCGTGGCCATTCCCCTCGGCGCGCGCGTGATCAGCGTCTGTGACGCATACGACGCGATGGTGTCGAACCGGCCCTACCGCTCGGCGATGACCAGCTCGTCGGCGGTGGAGGAGCTGCGGCTCAGCGCCGGCACGCAGTTCGATCCCGCGGTGGTCGACGCCCTCGTGGTCGAGATCGAGGGCGGCGCCCTCGACGACGCGCGCATCGCCTGACCTGTACAAAGCCGGGGTGAGCCCAACCGGCGCAGAGCTGCTGGTCGGCGGCCTCGAGTCCGCCGGCGTGAAGGTTTGCTTCGGGCTGCCCGGCGTGCACAACCTGGCCGCGTGGAAGGCGCTCGCCTCGTCCGACATCCGGCTCATCGGGGTGCGGCACGAGCAGACTGCCGTGTACGCGGCCGACGGCTACGCGCGGGCATCGGGCTCCGTGGGCGTCGCGATCACGACCACGGGTCCGGGCGCGGCCAACACGCTCGGCGCTCTCGGCGAGGCGTGGGCCTCGGGCTCCCCGGTGGTGGTGATCGCCACCGACATCCCGGCCTCGATCCGCCGCCCCGGGGTGCACCGCGGCGCGCTGCACGAGGCCTCCGACCAGGAGGCGATGTTCAAGCCGGTGACGAAGCGGACCTTCCGCATCACGAGCCCCAGCGAGCTCGGCATCATCGAACACGCGCTCGAGCTCGCGCTCACGGCTCCGAGCCGACCGGTCTA
>DATBKS010000285.1:0-24417 GCA_036555755.1 Thermoleophilaceae bacterium | reverse complement strand
GAACGCGACCACATAGCGCACGGTCGAGAGCAGTAATAAGGCTCTTGCGCACAAGTAGCGCGCGAGTCTGAGAAAAAGATCCTCCGCCATAACGGTATTTGCGCATTATTTGTCGTAACTGCCGCCGCTTTAGTCGGTATTGTCTGCCGACTGACACGCCGAGGGCGTCTCGGGCGTGTGGAGTGAGTTTCGGTCCGGGAAACTAAGGGGAGCACGGATGACGTATCGCGTTGAGGTCGAGTTTCAGGACTTCGGCTGGAGGGCGCTCAACGACGCCGCGGAGAGTCAGGGCGTAAGCGTGGAGGAAGTGATCCAACACGCGGCGATGTACTACCTGGCGAGCGCGGACGAGGGCAGGATTTCGCACGCCATCGCGGCCAGCGACCATTCCGCTAGCGCGACTTCCCAGCTGTAGTCAGCCGGCGCTGCCCGCTGCCTGATCCTGGCCGTTGCTCACGCTTGCGGCTACGTCGTGCAGGTCGAACGACGGCTCGCGGCCGAACTCGCTGAGGAGCCGCCGCCGGAGCGCGGCATAACGCCGCTTGGCGAGGGTGTGGCGGCCCTGCTCGAGCGCCAGCGCGATCAGGTCGCGCTGGATGTCCGCATCCAGTGGGTACATGTCGGCGCGACGCTCCAGATAGGCGGCCGCGCCTTCGAGATCACCCGCCTGGTGGCGCAACCCCCCCAAGGCGTGGAGGGCCTCGCCCGCGAGGTCGCGGAGGCGGTCGCGTTCGGCGAACGCCCACAACGCATAGCGCTCGTCGCCTAGGAAGTCGCCTCCGTAGAGGACCATCGCGTCGACCAGCAGCCGCTCGGAGGCCTCTTGGTCCTCGTGCTTCAGCCGCTGAAGGCCCGCCGTCACCAGCTGCTGGAACTCGTCGGCATCCACGGTCACCGCCTCGGTGTTGAGCCGGTAGCCACCGGGCTCCGCAATGATGAACCTGGACGGCGTCCGCTTGGCGCGGCCGGGCTCGAGGTTCGAGCGCAAGGAGTGCACGAAGTGCCGGACGTTGCCGACGGCGCGCTGGTCGCCTCCCGGCCAGAACGCCTCGGCGATCTCATCTGCCGGCACCAGCCGGCGCCGTTCGCAGATCAGGTATTTGAGCAGCATCCCCGGGCGCTGCCTGAGCCACGGTCCGTTCAAGGATCCTCCGGCTCCAACGATTCTCGTGCGGCCAAGAGTGAAGATCTCGAGCTCGGTGTCGCTCTCCCAGATCGGAACGTTCACCCGCCGCCGGTCTCGCCGGTCGGACCTGCGCAGGTGGACGAGAACCCGCTGCGGGTCTGATCTCAGAAGGGCGGCCGTAAGCCAGACGGCTGTCGCGCCGGCGCCAGGCGGGAGGTCGATCCGGATCTCGCCGGGCGGGAGCTTGTCCGCGAGCGCCATCTCTGTGAGGCAGCGGCGCTCGAGAGACGTGCCCGGCGTACGGCAGCCGAAGAGGTCGCAGCAGGTCAGCGCGCCTGGCGCTGCGGTCTCCGCCGAGAGCCCGAGCATCTTCGTCGCCGCGCTGTTGATGTCGAGCGCCGAGCGATCACTGGCCAGCAGCAGGATCCCATATGGAAACTCATCGAAGAGTCGACCGAGCTTCTCGCTTGGCCTACTGCTGGCGGAACGAGCCGGAGTGAGGACGCTGCTCCGATCCTCGTCCGCGGAAGCTTGGGGGGCCGTACCGTGATGCATCCAACGTCCGTCTTCCGTGCCCAACGAGAGAGATCCTTCTCATGCACGTCAGAGGCTTGTCTGTCTCGAGGATCATTTGAACATAGCTACCTACGATTCGCAACCAGTCGCCGGGCTTGGCCGAAAACCGTCCGGCTAACACAGATCTAACGGCGCACGCAACTGCCTCCGACCGAGGTCGTCTTACGCTAAGCCCCGATCGTTGGGTTGGCCCGCCCCCCAGGGACCCCGACCGAGGTAACGGAGATGACGAGTCGTGCTCCGTATCGATCTGTGCCGCTGCCCCCGGTGAACGGATCTGTATCCGGATTCCGGCGTCGAACCGCCCCTGCAGACGAGGGCAGTTCGAGGCTTGTCTCAAAGGCGGTGGTGGCTGCCCGTGATGGCGACCGGGACGCGCTGCGTTTCCTCTATGTGCGCTTCGCCGACAACATCTACGGCTATGTCTCCAGCATCGTGCGGGACGAGCACGACGCCGAGGACATCACTCAGCACCTCTTCACCAAGCTGACGTCGATCCTTCCCAACTACGAGGAGCGCGAGGTCCCGTTCTCCGCCTGGATCCTTCGCGTGGCTCGCAACCTGGCGCTCGACCACCTGCGCCAGCGGCGCGCGGTGCCGTGCGAGGAGATCCGGGGGGTCGACGAGCACTTCGATGACACCGCGCGTGAGCGCTCGCAGTGCCTCCAGGAGGCGCTCGCCTTACTGCCACGGGATCAGCGCGAGGTGCTCATCATGCGGCACATCCTCGGTATGTCGCCCCGGGAGATCGCAAGCTCGCTTGGCAGGTCCGAGGGGTCGATCCATGGTCTCCACCACCGTGGCCGCGGCGCGATGCAGCGCGCATTGGTTGAACTCGAAGCAGGTCCGACAACCCAGGGGTGCCGGACTGCCTGACTGACGCGGAGCGGGGCAGAGCGGCCCAACGGCTGTCCGTGCGACAGATTGCTCGACAATCCGCGCGCAAAAGGCATACTGCTTCTAGATGGCTCGACTCGAGCGGCATATCGCGCGTGCCGCAGGGCGTGTCGCGCCTGAGCTCTGCGTAGCGACGGCCGCGGCGGATCACGCGAACCTGCGCCGGATCGTGGAGGCGCTGTCCGGCCCCGACTTCGAGGTCGCAGCTGTCTCCTTCGACCTGGACGAGCTGCTGCTCGAAACGGTGGACCGCGACCTCGACGTCGTGGTTCTCCATTCCGGCGACTCGCTCGCCCCGGTACCCCCGATGATCACCAGGGTGTCCAAGCGGCTGCCCGACGTCGCCGTGGTTGCGGTGTGCCGGTCATATGGCGCACAGGACCTCAGGCGAGCGCTCGGAGCCGGCCTCGACGGCCTGGTGCTCGACTCCGAGGTGGTGCTGGCCCTTCCCGCTGCGGTCCGCGCCGCGTGCGCCGGACAGCTCTCCATTCCGAAGCAGGCACGACCGCGCATCTACCGCGTCGCGCTTACGCACGCCGAGCGTGAGGTGCTCGCGAACGTCGCAGCCGGGCGCACGAACAGCGAGATCGCCGCGACTTTGCACATCTCGCCGAGCACGGTGAAGAGCCGTCTAACCAGCGCGTTCGCGAAGCTGGGCGTGGGCTCGCGCGAGGAGGCGGCAGCGGCGGCCATGGATGCGGAAGGTACGAGCCCTCCCGACCGTTGATCGGGCAGTGCGCGTTCTGATCACAGGTGCGAGCGGTCAGCTCGGCTCCGACCTCAAGCAGCTTCTCGACGACCGCTACGACGTTGTCGCCCTGCCGCGCGAGGAACTCGACATCGCCGATGACGGCGCGCTCGAGACGACGTTCGAGCGCGTGGCGCCGACCCTCGTCCTCAACTGCGCGGCCTTCCACAACGTGGAGGTGTGCGAGACGGACGAAGATCGCTCGTTCGAGGTTAACGCGCGGGCCGTGAAGCGGATGGCGCAGCGCTGCGCGGCAACTGACGCGCGGCTCGTTCACCTCAGCACGAACTACGTATTCGACGGCCGCTCGGGCGCCCCCTACATCGAGGACGATCGGCCGAATCCGCGCAGCGTGTACGCGATCTCCAAGCTCGCGGGCGAGCAGATGGCGCTCGCCTACTGTCCAGACGCCCTTGTGGTTCGCAGCGCTGGCCTGTATGGCCTCCACGGCAGCGTCTCGAAGGGCGGCAACTTCGTGACCCGCATGCTCGGCCGGGCCCGGTCCGACGGCGAGCTCCGCATGGTCGCCGACCAGCTGCTCACGCCCACCTATACGGGCGACCTCGCCCAGGCGCTGATGGATGCGGTGGGCGCGGGTGTGACCGGCGTGCTCCACCTGACGAACGGTGGCCGCTGCTCGTGGCACGAGTTCACGGCCGCGATCATGGAGAACGCCGGCATCCAGGTTCGCATCGAGGCCGTCTCGACGACGCGTCCCGCCGGCACGGCGGAGCGACCGCTCAACGGCGTGCTCTCGAGCGCGCGCGTCCAGGGCGCCGCGTTGGCGCCCATGCGGCACTGGCGCGAGGCGCTCGACGACTACATGTCGCTCGCCGGGCTGACGGCCTCGGCCGCTACGCGATGAGCGGCGCGCGCTCGTAGACGAACGGCAGCTCGTCCTCGATCTCGCGGAGGAGCGGCGCGCTTGCGTCCCGTGCCGAGGGCTGGAGCTCGAGGCCCTCGGGCCAGGCGATCGCCACGTCGGGGTCGTTGTAGGCGATGCCGCGCTCGATGCTCTCGTCGTAGTAGCCGGAGCACTTGTACATCACGTCGGCGTAGTCGCTGATCACGCAGAAGCCGTGTGCGAAGCCGATTGGGCAGTAGAGCTGGTGGAGGTTCTCGTCCGTCAACTCGAAGGCCTCCCACTCGCCGAACGTCGGCGAGCCGCGCCGCAGGTCCACCACGACGTCGAGCACGGCGCCGCGGCCGCAGCGCACCAGCTTGGCCATGCCGTCGCCCACCTGGAAGTGCAGGCCGCGGACGATGCCCTTCGAGGAACGCGAGTGGTTGTCCTGGACGAACTCCTCGGGGATGCCGAGCTCAGCGAATATGCCGCGGCGGTAGGTCTCGTGGAAGAAGCCGCGCTCGTCCCCGTACACGACGGGCTTGATCACGATCGGCCCGTCAATCCTCGTATCCAGTCGCTCCATGTTCAGTCCTTTCGGAGTTCGCTCAACACAGAACGTCTGTCGGTGGGCGATGCTTGCGCGTGGCTCAGTGCGAGCAGTGCCCGCGTGAGCGGCGCCCCGACCGAAGCGACCTCCGGGTGGCCGTGACGGGCCGCCCGGCGGTGATCCCGACCGGGCAGAGCTCCTCCGCGAGTGCGATGAGCGTCCAGACCTGTTCGAGGTGGGTGGCCCAGCGCTCCGTGGCGCGCAGCTCTTCGTCGTCCGCGACGACGGCGCGCCTGCGCGCGTCCGCCGCCCGCGCCCAGGCCCGCTCGTCGCCGGGGTGACTTGCCGCGTACCTGAAGGTCTTGTCGGCCTCCACTGTCCACGCGTCGGCCGCCTCCTGGGCGATCAGGAGGCCGCGGACCAGGACTACGCCGTCGCGATGCGCGTCAGCAAGTGCCCGGATCAGGTCGCGGCCCCCCGATACCTCGCCCAGCTCGCGGTCGTCGATGCTTGCCGGCGGGGGTTCGGCCTTCGGCTTGCGGAGTCTTACCCGTCTCACATCAGAAGAACGGTTCGAGGTGACGCGTAGGCACGCCAGGAAAGGCCGGAAAAGGGCTGATCTCGTATGCGCGTCGCTTCAGCTGGAGCGCGAAGCTGCAACCGGCACGCTGCGGGCGGCCGCGCGCCCCGCGGGAACGCGAAGCAGGCGGCGGAAGAGGGACGCGAGGTCGCGGAATGCCGGCGGTGCGTATACGCGCAGCGCGACCGCGTAGGCGGCGGCTCCAACCGCCGACACGCACGCGAGGTGGATGAAGGCGGGCGCGGCGGCCTCGTTCAGGGCGACATGAAGCGGCCAAGCGGTGGCCGCCAGCGCGAGGCATCCTACGGTTGCCGCGGACACGTCTCCCCACAGCAGCCCTAACGCCGACTCGCCGCGCCCGTTTGCCAGCACCTTGTAGGCAACGACGAGAAACGCTGCGTGGGACAGAACGGCCGCCACGCTCACGCCCGCGATGCCGTAGCGGGAACCCACGAGCACAGCGGCGATGTAGACCGCGAAGTGCGCCACCCCGTAGGACAGCAGCGCCCGCGCGCGGCCGGACGCCATGAGGACGCTGCCCACGGCGTCGATCAGCACCGTCGCTGCGCCCGCACCGGCGAGGATCTGCGTCGGTAGGACGGCGGGCTCCCAGTCCGCCCCGAAGGCCCAGGGAATCAGGATCGGGGCAAGGAGCACGAGCAGGCTCAGCAGCGGGAACGTGACGAGAGCAAGGAGTTGCACCATGCGGCGCCGCAGCTCATGCATCTCGTCTGCACCCTCAGTCCGGGCCAGGACTGGGAAGGCCATCTGCGTCATCACAGAGCTGATCTTCGTCTGGTACTCCACGGCGAGCTGGAAGCCGCGCCAGTAGTAGCCAGCCTGCGTGGCGCCGAGCCGCGCACCGACGATCGCGTAGTCCCCGTTGCGGAAGCCCACCCAGCAGAAGCAGGCAAGGGAGGCCGGAAGCCCGTACGGCAAGAGATCGCGGATCGCCTGTGTGCGCCAGCGCGGCAGCGGTACGCCCACGAACGCGACCGCCATGGTGACGATCGCGATCATTCCGGCGAGCCCCCCGAGCACGAGTGCCCAGGCGTCGAGCCCGAACGCTGCCGCCAGGATTACCGAGGCCACGCAGCGGACTCCGCTCTGGGCGAGTGTGAGTATCGAGAGGCGGCGGAAGTCGAGCCGGCGACGCATCACGGCCATCGGCAGCGCCAGGACCGCCCCGAGCAAGAACCACGGAGTGGTGGCGGCCACCAATACCGCGGTCTCGTGCCCGAAGAGGGGCACTACGAGGACCATGGAGAGGAGAAGTCCCAGCAGCATCAGCGCGAGGCCGACCACGAGGCAGAGCGCGAAGCCTCCCTGGAGGTGATCGCGGTCGATGCTGTCGCGCTGGACGAGCGGCGCCGCGACGCCCTCGCTTGGGACGTTGACCGCGAGCTCCTGGACGATCAGCGCGATCGCGAAGATCCCGAAGGCCTTCGGTGGGATCAGGCGCGCCAGCGCCACCATCGAGAGGACGAGCAAGATCTCGGTGGCGAGCCGTGCGACGCTGATCCAGCGCAAGCCGGCAGCCGTCGCGCTCGTCAGCTCTGCGTTTGAGCGGACGTCGCTCACGACGCGCGCGCAGCGTGTCTGGGCGGGTCCACGCCCGTAGAACGAGCTCGGCCGCCCGCAACTTCTGCGCATTGCGCGCGAGGATGGGTCGCTGCCCGCCGTTGATGGGCTGAATGGCGATCTCTCTGTCGGAACGCCGCCGCCGGCGGCTGGCGATCGTGGCAATCAGCTCGCTGGTCGGCCTGGTCGCGGTGGGCGCGAACAGCGGGGCGATCACGCTCCTGCCGCCCGGGATGCATCACAGCGACCTGGAGGTCGCGGCGTCGGCGACACATGTGACGGTGGACTACCCGTCCCCGTCGCCGTCCATCGTCCAGAGGCGAGCGCGCCCGCAGGACCTCTCCACTCTGACGAAGCACGCGGAGCTGCTCGGCCGCCTGATGGTCAGCCCGCCGGGGCTAGAGCGCATCGCCAAACGAGCAGGAGTACCCGCTGGCGAGCTCTCGGGACTGGGGCGCACCACGGCCGGTGTTCCGCTTGCCCTGACCGAGCCCGGCAGCGAGCGCCGAGCCAGCGAGATCGAGGTCTCGAGGGCGAAGTACCGCTTGGAGGTCCAAGCCCGTCCCGACGAGCCGATCATCGACATCTACGCGCAGGCGCCGAGCCCCGCAGGGGCCAATCGGCTCGCGAACGCGGCACTGCCCGGGCTGAATGACTATCTCAGCACGATCGCTGGCCCGGAAGGCGGCACCGTCGCCGGGGACGTGCGGCTGCGCCAGCTGGGAACGGCCCGAGGCGCCGTGGTCAACTCGGGCGCCTCAAAGGAGATCGCTCTCCTGACGTTCCTCACCGCCTTCTCGCTGACCTGCGCCGGCTTGCTCGGAATGCTGTGGCTGCGGGGCCGGGAACGGCGGCCGCGGGAGGCGGAGGCGCCGGCCCGGGAAGAGCCGCCGGCGGCTGCGCACGACGACTGGCCGCACACGTCGCGCCCGCTGCCGTGGATGCTGGCCGTCTTCATCGCCGTGCTCTGGCTCGTGCCGTTCAACACCACCCGACTGACGATGTCGGCCCCGATCGACCTGAACCTGGATCGGCTCCTGCTCCCGGTGCTGATCTTCCTCTGGGTGAGGGCCCTCTTGGCCAAACACCCGGGCCGCGCGCGCCTGCGCTGGACGGCGGTCCACACCGCGCTCGCGATCTTCCTGGCGTGCGCGTTCCTCAGCGTCGTGCTGGATGCGCGCTATCTGAACCACACCCTGGAGCTCGACCTGTCGGTGAAGGCGCTGCCCCTGTTCGTCTCCTACGTGATGCTCTTCCTCGTCGTCTCCACCGCCGTTCGCCGCACCGAGGTGCGCCCCTTCCTCACCTACACCCTGGCGCTCGCGGTGATCTGCGCGCTCGGAATGGTCTACGAGTACCGGTTCAAGGACAACCTCTTTTACTCGTACACGGACAAGCTGCTGCCCGGGTTCTTCGCGGTCGGCGGCGAGCTGCCCGGCGGGGCGGTGGACGAGATCGGGCGGCGAATCGTCCAGGGGCCGTCGGAGGCCCCGCTCGAGGCGGTGACGATGCTCACTCTCGCCCTGCCGATCGCACTGGTGCGGCTACTGCAGGCTGGACGGCGGCGAGAGCAGATCCTGTACGCCCTGGCGATCGCCACGCTCTCCGCTGCCACGTTCGCCACCTATCGAAAGAGCGCGCTGCTGGCCCCGCTCTCGGTCGTGCTCACGCTTGCCTACTTTCGGCGCCGCGAGCTGCTCAAGCTCGCCCCGGTTGGCTTTGGCGTGCTCATCCTCGTCAGCAGCTTGTCGCCCGGCGCCATCGCATCGACGATCTACGAGTTCACCCGGCCCGACCGCACCACCCTCCCTACGGTGAGCGACCGAACCTCCGATTACGACGCCGTGCGCCCCGACGTCTGGAGCCACTTTGCGTTCGGACGCGGCTTGGGCAGTTACAACCACGTCGACTATCGGATACTCGATTCGGAGATCCTGCACCGCACCATCGAGATGGGCGTGATCGGCTTGGTCGCCTACCTCCTGGTCCCGCTCTCGGTTCTGCTGATAAGCCGCAAGGCGATCGCCTCGCGCGATGTCGTTGCGACCCCGGCCGCCCTGGTGGGCGCCGCAGCGGGCGTCGCGTTCCTCGTCGTCTCCACGCTCTACGACGTGATGTCATTCCCCCACGGCGTCTACATCTTCCTGTACCTGGCCGGACTGGTGGCCGCGGCGGTCAGGGTGCGCGGCGAGGAGGAGTCACCCGCGCGCGAGGTGCTACCACCCCATTTGCGGGCCGCACCACGCAGGGCGCCGCCGCGCGTCCGGACCCCGGCGCGCTCGCCCGCGGGAGTCAGCGCCGCCCGGTAGCCGGGCGCAGGCTCCGCGACGGACGAGGCGAGCGCGCCTGCATCCGCATGAACAGCGATACGCCAAGCCACCAGGCCGCGAAGAAGAAGGTCCCCGCGACCAGCCCCTTCAGCGGCGCCCGACTGGTCACCGCCTTGGTTTCGATGTCGCCCGATTCCGTGACGGTGATGCCCTCCACGGAGGCGGATTGGCTCGGCCGGGCGCTGCCCTGTAGCGCCAGCTCGCGGCTCGCCGCTCCAGCAAGCCGGCCAGCCTCGGCACGTGTCGGTGCGGCGGCTTGGACCACGATGCGCGGAAGATCGCCGTCGACGAGCAGCGTGACGACGTAGGGCGCCGTGACGCGGGCGGCCGCGCGCGACGCATAGACGGGCAGGGCCGCGGGCACGAGCGGGGTGTTGAGGGTCGGGTCGATGACTGCGACATCGCTCGCGGGAACGCGGATGTCGGCGGCGATGCGCGCGCGAGCCTCGTCGGAGGTCAGAAGGGCCGCGAGCAGCGGGGTCCTCCACGAGAGCGAGTCACCACCCGGCGGCGAGGCATGCGTGAGCTCCGACGCCGTGGTGTCGACGATCACGGGGGTTGTGGCCAGGCCCGAGGTCGTGGCCGAACGGGAGACCATAAGGCCCGCGACGATGATCGCCATCAACGCGCCGGCGCCGATCAGCAAGCGACGAAGTCGGCGCCGAGGCCGGCCGCCCATCAGGACGCCATCCGCTCGCCGCGCGCGCCGGCGGGCGCCGACCGCCGCAGGTCGCGCAGCTCAGCATCCCCGGGCCTCACCGACACCGAGCTCGGCGGCCCGAACGGCACGGGCGCACGGCCGAGCAGCGTGAGCACCACCTGCCGGTGGGCAGCTCGCTTGAGCCGCGCCTGCTCGCCGAACCCCGAGAAGACTGCGCGCGCACCGGCGCGCAACAGGAGCGCGCCCTTGTAGAGGCTGCGGTGCAGGGGCGAGAAGAACTTACGCGCGTACGTCATGCGCGAGTGAGCGCCCAGGCTCTCGATGTGCGGCTTGACGCCGGCCTTGCTCTCGTGGTGGATGATCGTCATCCACGGGACGTGGCGAACCTCCCAGCCCGCAGTCTTCAGCCGCCGGCACAGGTCGGTCTCATCCGAGTACATGAAGTAGCGCTCGTCGAGGAAGCCGGCGCTCTCGAGCGCTTCCCGTCGGACGAGCATGAACGAGCCACTGGTCCAATCGCAGCTCGTCTCCCGCTCGTAGCAGGCGGGATTCAGCTCGCGCTCCCCGAGCCAGCCCGGCCTGTGGGGCAGCCGCTCGGCACAGAACCCGTCGCCGATGGCCCGAAGCGCATTCGGGAAGCGGCGGATCGTCGTGTCGAGCTTGCCCGCGGCGTTGACCTGCCGCACTCCGATCAGCCCAACGCTCGGACGGGCGTCCATCACGGAAACCAGTTGCGCGAAAGTGCCCTCGACGATTTCGGTGTCGGGGTTCAGGAAGAGCACGTAGCGCGCATCGCACGTCATCAGGGCCCGGTTGTTGGCGTGGGGGAAGCCGTGATTGCGTGAGGGGACCACGCGCGCGTCCGGATACTCGCTCCTGACGATGTCGGCGGTGCCGTCGGACGAGTCGTTATTCACCACGATCACGTCGGCGGTCACGTCTCCGAGGTGCTCGAAGAGGGTCGTCAGGCACGGGCGCAGAAAACGCTCCTCGTTCGTGAACACCAGGATGACCGCCAGGTCGTGCAAGGGCATCAGTCCGCAGGCACCGTCTCGGAGTGGACCGCCAGCCGCCAGCCTTCCCGCACGCGCGCGTAGACGATGAGCGACGCACAGGCGAGCCCGAGAGTGAGGAAGAAGACAACGAACACCACCTGCCAGTCGACGCCGTTGTTTATGACCGCCCCATGGGCCGGGCCCAGCTGGCGGAGGCGAATCTGATCGCCGAGCGGGGTACGGTCGGCGGCCGCGAGCGCCGCCAGATGCTGCCGGAGGGCGGTGACGGCGGAGTCCGCAAGCTTGGCCGCGCTCTTCGGATCAGGGGTCTGCGCGTAGATGTCGAGGATGGGCACCGTCGGGTTTGCCTCGAGGTCCAGCCGGTACTGGTCCATTGACTTCAAGATGTCGCCCACCTTCTTCTGGTGGCTGGCGTCCGCCGTCGTGCGGGGCTGGCTCGGCGTCAGTGGAGCCTGTATCTGCAGCGACTGAACGGGCACGCCGGCGAGCCGCGCGATCGTCTGCCGGACCTGAGCGCTCGCGATGATGCTGCCGAGGAGGACCGTCCGGTTCGTGAGCGCCTGAAGGCTGTAGGTGTCCTCGCGGAGATCGAGGATCGCGGACCTGGGCGTGTCGACCACCACGTGAGTAGTCGCGCTCGCCATCTCGAACTTGCGCGGGGTGACACTCGGCGGGAACAGGCTGATCTGCTGCACGCTCCAGAGAGCCACCAGCGCCGAGAGCACAACGGCGCCGATCAGACCCCTGCGCATCTGCCACAGGCTGTGGATGCGGAAACCCAGCTTCACCGGAGGACAAACGGTTCGCAGCGCACTGGACTTGTGAGGACGATCTCGGCCGGGACTGCAAGATCGTCGTCGCCACTCGCGTTGATCGAGTGCACCAGGAAATAGGAGGCAAAGCGATGCGCGTGTGCACAACCCAACCCGAGGATTACCTGTGAGCCGCTACGGCAGAGTGCTCGTAACGGGCGGCGCCGGGACGATCGGGTCCAATCTCACGGACGAGCTGGTTCTCGCAGGGGCCGAGGAGATCGTCGTCCTCGACAGCTTCGTCCGTGGGCGGCGCGAGAACCTTGACTGGGCGTGCGCCGCCGGGAACGTCAAGGTGGTCGAAGGGGACATCCGTGACCGCAAGCTCGTGGCCCGGCTGATGCAGGGCGTGAACCTCGTGTTTCATCTTGCGGCCCTCCGCATCACGCAATGCGCCGCGGAGCCCCGGCTCGCCGTCGAAGTGATGGTGGACGGCACCTACAACGTGGTCGAGGCCGCCGCCGAGGCGGAAGTCGGCAAGCTCGTCGCCGCCTCCTCCGCGTCGATCTACGGGCTCGCGGAGGAGTTCCCGACGCGAGAGGGCCACCACCCGTACGGCAACGACACGCTCTACGGGGCGTCCAAGCTCTTCCTCGAGGGACTGCTGCGCAGCATGCGCTCGATGACCGGCCTCGACTACGTCGCGCTGCGCTACTTCAACGTGTACGGGCCGCGGATGGACGTCCACGGGTTCTACACGGAGGTGCTCGTGCGCTGGATGGAGCGCATCGCCGCCGGCGAGCCCCCGGTCGTGTTCGGTGATGGCGCGCAGACGATGGACTTCGTCTACGTCGGGGACGTCGCCCGGGCGAATCTCCTCGCCGCCGACGCCGACGCGACGGATGCAGTCTTCAACATCGCGAGCGGGGTGGAGACGAGCCTCCTCGAGCTCGCGGAGGCGCTCGCCCGGGTGATGGGATCTGACCTCGCCGTCGAGCACCGCCCCGAGCGCTCGGTCAACAAGGTTCCCCGCCGCCTGGCCGACACGTCCCAGGCGCGCGATCAGATCGGTTTCGAGGCCGAGGTGGATCTCGAGGAGGGCCTCACCCGCCTCGTGGAGTGGTGGCGAGGCGAACGTGAAGGAGCGCCGACGGTACCGATCGGCTCGCTCGCGAAGGCGTCCTGATCATGGACATCCCGTTCAGCAAGCCTTACCTCCGCGGCGACGAGGGCGCCGCCGTGGCGGAGGTGATCTCCTCGGGTTGGGTCTCCCAGGGACCCCAGGTCCGGAGGTTCGAGGAGGCGTTCGCCAAGCGCGTGGGGGCCGCCGATGCCGTCGCCACGACAAGCTGCACGACGGCTCTCCAACTTGCGCTCTACGTGTCCGGCGTGGGGCACGGAGATGAGGTAATCGTCCCGTCGATGTCCTTCATCGCCACCGCAAACGCGGTCTGGCAGTGCGGAGCGACGCCCGTCTTCGCCGACATCGACCCGGCCACATACAACCTCGACCCCGGCTCCGCCGAACGAGCGATCACCTCGAGGACGAAGGCGATCATGCCGGTTCACCAGCTCGGCCTCCCGGCGGACATGGATCCGCTGATCGCGTTGTGCGAGGAGCGCGCGCTCGTGCTCGTGGAAGACGCGGCATGCGCGATCGGCGCCTCTTACAAGGGACGGGCAATCGGCTCGCTCGGACCGCTGGCGTGCTTCTCGCTCCATCCGCGCAAGGTGATCACAACCGGCGAGGGCGGCATGATCGCCGTCCAGAACCCGAGCGTCGCCGAGCGCCTGCGGCGACTCCGCCAGCACGCGATGGACGTTTCGGACCTTGCGCGCCACAGCGCTCGCGAGGTAATGATCGAGGCTTATCCCGAGCGCGGCTGGAACTACCGGCTGACCGACATGCAGGCCGCACTCGGGCTGTGCCAGCTCGAGTTGCTCGACGAGATACTCGCGCGGCGGCGAGACCTCGCCGAGCGCTACACCGCGGCCATCGACGCGATCCCGTTCCTCGAACCGCCGTATGAGCCGTGCTACGCGGAGCGAACCTGGCAGTCCTACGCGGTCACGCTCCATCCCGACGCACCGATCGACCGCAACGAGCTCATGCGCCGGCTGCTGCTCGACGGTGTCCCCACCCGAAGGGGAGTCATGGCCATTCATGAGGAGCGCTCCTATGCCGGCACAGCGGTGGAACTCCCGAATACCGAGGCGGCATCCGCGCGCTCGTTGATGCTGCCCTTGTTCCCCGGGCTCACCTATGAACAGCAGGACCACGTGATCGACCGGCTCGCGAGCCATGTGGCGCCGGCCGTGGCTGCATGACGGTCGCCGATTACCCCTCACTCGGCGAGGCGGGCCGCGCCGTCAAGCGAGCGGTGGTGGGGCGCTGGCGCGGCAAGCCGCGCGTCCCCCAGCTGCGTGTCGGCGAACGCCGCGGGGGCGAGCCGCCGACCGTGTGGATGATCTGCCCCGACTGGGATCACCCCGCCGGCGGAATCCGGAAGCAGTACCGGGCCGTCGATGTTCTCAACGGCGGGGGGATTCCCGCGGCGATCGTCCACGAGCGCCCCGGCTTCGAATGCACCTGGTTCGAGCATTCGACTCGGATCGCCGCCAGCGGTGAGGTAATGGTCGCCCGCGGGGACGTCATCGTGGTGCCGGAGATCTACGGTCCGGCGATCCTCGATCTGCCTGCGGGCGTCCCGCAGATCATCTGGAACCAGAACGCCTACGTGACGCTTGACTCACTCGTGGCAAGCGGTCCGGCCGCGTCCGCGCCCTACGTGGAGAACCCGGACCTCGCGGCGGTGGTGGTCGTCTCGGACGACAGCGCCGAGGTCCTCAGCTACGCCTTCCCCGGCACGCCGATCAGACGGATCCATCACGGCATCGACTCCGCGCTCCACCACCCGGCCGCGATGCCCGCCGGCAAGAGGATCAGTTACATGCCTCGCCGGCGCGCCGACGATGCCGCTCAGGTGCTCGCGCTCCTCGAGTCGCGTGGCGCACTGGCCGGCTGGGAGGTCGTCCGTATCGAGCACTGCAGCGAGGCGGAGGTGGCCGATCTCATGCGCAGCAGCGCGATATTTCTCAGCTTCAGCGAGCGCGAGGGCTTCGGCCTCCCGCCCTGCGAGGCGCTGGCCTGCGGCTGCCTCGTGGTGGGCTACGACGGCTTCGCGGGGCGAGAGTTCTTCCGGCCGCCGTTCGCCGAGCCGGTCGAGGACGGAGACGTGGTGGCGTTCGCGCGCGCCGTCGAGCGGGTGATGCGCCGGGTCGAGGAACAACCCGCGGAGGCGGCCGCCGCGAGCCGCGCGGGAGCCCAGTTCATCATGGATCGCTACTCGCCCGAGGTCGAGCGCAAGGATCTCATTGAGACCTTTGCGCCTCTGTTCCAGCCGTGAGCTCGCCCGCTCCCAGCGTGAGCGTCGTCGTGCCCTGCTACGGGTACGGGCGCTATCTGCGCGACTGCGTGCAGAGCGCCCTCGACCAGGAGGGCGTGGATGTCCGCGTGCTCGTCATCGACGACGCGTCGCCGGACGACACCTCAGAGGTGGCGGCGGCGCTGGCACTCGAGGACGATCGGGTCGAGGTCCGGGTCCATCGGGTCAACCAGGGACACATCGCGACCTACAACGAGGGTCTGCTCGCCTGGGCCGAGGGCGACTACTCCGTGCTGATCTCTGCCGACGACCTGCTCACGCGCGGGTCGCTGGCCCGCGCGACGACCCTGCTCGAGGCTTACCCGGACGTCGGCTTCGTGTACGGGCACTCGAGGTACTGGGTCGATACCGAGCCACGTCCCGTGGCCAGGACCCGCGCGACGGGCGTGACCATCTGGTCGGGCGATGAATGGCTTCGCATCGTGTGCCGGCTTGCGCACTCGGTGGTGAGCTCGCCCGAGGTGGTGGTGCGAACTTCGCTGCAACAGCAGATCGGGGGCTATCGCCCGGATCTGCCTCACACCGCGGACGTTGAGATGTGGATGCGCTTCGCCGCCCACTCCGACGTGGCGTTCATCAAGGGCGTCGATCAGGCCTACTACCGCATCCATGACAGCCAGATGACGGTCGACCGCGTTCCGCTGGTGGACCTCATCCAGCGCAGGGCGGCCTACGACGCGCTATTCGAGGAGTTCTCCGATCGGATCCCCGGCGGCGCGCGCCTGACCGCTCGAACCCACCGGCGGCTGGCGAAGGAGGCGCTGTGGCTGGCCTGCCGCGCATATGAGCGACGCCGCATGGAGACCACGCCGATCGACGAACTCGTCGACTTCGCGACCTCGACCTACCCGCACGCCCAGCGACTGCCCGAGTACTGGGGGCTGCGCTGGCGGCAGAAGGTGGGGCCTGAGGTGTGCCCCTACCTCCAGCCGATCATGCTGTCCGCCGTGCATCGGCGGGTGCGGAACATCCTCTGGTGGCGGCGCTGGGCACGCCAGGGAATCTGATCGTGGCCGAGCCCCTCGTCCTGATCGGAGCCGGTGGCTTCGGGCGAGAGACCGCCGAGCTAGTCCGCGCGATCAACGCCGACCGCGAGCGGAGCTCGCACGGTCCCGCCTGGGAGCTTCTCGGATTCCTCGACGACGACCCCGAGCTCGCCGGAACGTCCCTGGTCGGCACCCCGGTCCTCGGCGGGCTCGACGCGCTGGCCGAGCTGCCGGACGCCCGTGTCGTCGTGTGCACCGGCCACCCGGGGAACTTCACCTCGAAGAAGCGCATCGTCGACCGCCTGGGCATCGCGCCCGAGCGCTACGCGACGCTCGTCCACCCAGCAGCCGTGATTTCGGGCTCGTGCCGGCTCGGTCCGGGCACGGTGGTGCTCGCGGGAGTTGTCGCGACGGCCGACGTGCAGGTCGGCGCGCACGCTGCCGTGATGCCCCAGGCGGTCCTGACGCACGACGACCGACTCGATGACTTCGTCATCCTCGGCGCCGGGGTGCGCATCGCGGGCGGGGTGCGGGTGCTGGAGGGCAGCTACCTCGGCTCGGGCTGTCTGATCCGGGAGAACTGCACGATCGGACCGTGGTCGCTCGTCGGGATGGGGGCGGTGGTGACGCGCGACGTGCCGGGCGGCGAGGTATGGGCCGGAGTGCCGGCCCGTTTCGTTCGTTCGGTGGAAAAGAATTTGGCGCGCAAGTTTTCGTAGCGGCCGTCCGTTCATTTCAAGATCCGCGTGGCTGCCTGCACGTCGATCACCCGTTCTCGCTAATCCCCGGTGACGCATGAGAACACTGAACAAGGCGGTCGATCTGAATAGAGCCCTCCCTCGCCCGGCGCTACTGCTGCTGTTCCTGGCCCTTGCCTTCGGGGCCCAGGCGGCCCGGCCGTCTGCGTCGCTCGCCGCGTGCGCCAACCCCGTCGCCTGCGAGAACCAGCTGCCCGGGACGGATCCGGAGACGTGGGAGGTCGACGGCTCTGGAGACGACACGATCCAGGGCTACGCGACCCAGATGAGCACCAACAAGGGCGGGACGGTCAACTTCAAGATCAAGTCCGCGACCACGAACTACCGCATCGACATCTACCGCCTCGGCTACTACGGCGGCGATGGCGCCAGGCTCATCCAGTCGAACCTGTCGCACACGGGCTCCAGTCAGCCGGCGTGCCTGACGCAGGCGAGCACCGGCCTCGTCGACTGCGGCAATTGGTCGGTGTCGGCCTCGTGGCAGATCCCCTCGACCGCGGTATCGGGGGTCTACATAGCCCACTTGCAACGCAACGACACAGGAGGCGTGAGCCAGATCGTCTTTGTGGTGCGCGACGACTCGAGCCATTCCGACATCGTGGTGCAGACCTCCGACGCCACCTGGCAGGCATACAACACCTACGGCGGTCAAAGCCTCTACGACTGCACCAACCTCTGCCCGCCCGGCAACCCGAGCACCTACCAGGGCGCGTTCAAGGTCTCGTACAACCGGCCCTTCCACACGGCCGACGACGACGACGGCCGCTCATGGCTCTTCACCGGCGCGGAGTACTCGATGATCCGCTTCCTCGAGAGGAACGGGTACGACGCCAGCTACATCAGCAGCTCGGATGTCAACAGCCGCGGCAACCTGCTCCTGAACCACAAGATCTTCATGTCGAGCGGCCACGACGAGTACTGGTCGGCAGGCCAGCGCGCGAACGTGGCGGCCGCGCGGGACGCCGGGGTGAACCTTGTGTTCTTCACCGGCAACGAGAGCTTCTGGAAGACGCGCTGGGAGCCGAGCATCGACGGCAGCAACACGGCCGACCGCACACTGGTGTCCTACAAGGACACGCACTTCGCATCGCCTCAGGACCCGGTGGCCTGGACCGGCACATGGCGCGACCCACGCTGGACCACCGCGGCGGTCAACACGCCCGAGAACGCCTTAACCGGGCAATCCTTCCTGGTCAATACCGGGACCTCCCAGATCACGGTGCCGGCCGCCTACGGCAAGCTGAGGCTCTGGCGGAACACGGCGGCCGCGCGCCTCAGCGCCGGGCAGACCCTGTCGCTCGCACCGAACACGCTCGGCTACGAGTGGGACGTCGATGCCGACAACGGCTACCGACCGGCCGGTGAATTCCGCCTGTCGTCGACGACGGTCAGCGGGCTCGAGGTGTTCACCGACTACGGCAGCACGACCAAGCTCAACGGCACGGCCACCCACAACCTGACCATGTACCGCGCTCCGAGCGGCGCGCTGGTCTTCGGGGCGGGAACGGTGCAGTGGGCCTGGGGCCTCGACGACGACAACCCCGTCGGCACGGCCGCCGACCCCAACATGCAACAGGCCACGGTCAACCTGTTCGCGGACATGGGGGCCCAACCGACCACCCTGATCCCCGGCCTTGTCCTGACCACGAAGTCCACCGACACGACCGCGCCGACATCCACGCTCTCCACCCCGCCGAGCTCCGTGGCAGACGGGTCGAAGGTGACGCTGAGCGGAACCGCAACCGACGGGGGAGGCGGGCAGGTGGCCGGCGTGGAGGTGTCGACTGACGGCGGCGCCACCTGGCACGAGGCCACGGGCACGACCAGCTGGACCTACACGTGGATCGCGCACGGTAACCCGTCGACCGCGACAATTAGGACGCGGGCCGTCGACGACAGCGGCAACCTGGAGACGCCTGGCGCAGGCGTCACGGTGACCGTCAACTGCCCGTGCTCGCTGTGGGGCCCCAACGTCGCGCCGGACGACCCGGACGCGGACGACGCCACGCCGATCGAGGTCGGGATGAAGTTCACCACGAGCACGTTCGGCACGGTCTCTGGGATTCGCTTCTACAAGGCCGCGACCAACACGGGGACCCACACCGGCAGTCTCTGGACGGCAGACGGCACGCGCCTGGCGCAGGCCACCTTCACGAACGAGTCTGCGTCGGGCTGGCAGACGGTGACCTTCGCGAACCCGGTGCAGGTGCAACCGGGCACGACCTACGTCGCGTCCTACTACGCGCCCAATGGCCACTACTCGGGCACGCAGGACTACTTCTGGCGCGCTCCCAACCCGGGGCCGAACGGCGGTGGCATCGCCGACGCCGGACCCCTGCACGCCGTGCGCGCCGACGCCACCACGCTGAACGGCCTGTACTCCTACAGCACAGCGAGCACCTTCCCGGTGAACTCCTTCGCCGCCACGAACTACTGGGTTGACCCGGTGTTCTCGCCGCTGTCGGCGCCCGGCGCGGTGTCGAACGTGTCGGCCGTTGCCGGCGGACGGACCTCGGCGAACGTTTCCTGGTCCGCGCCAACCAGCGGCGGGCCGGTGACCTCGTACAAGATCACCCCGTACATCGGCTCAGCCGCCCAGACGGCCACCACGATCACGGGATCGCCGCCGGCGACGCAGACGACGATCACCGGGCTCACCACCGGGACCACCTACACGTTCACCGTGCAGGCGGTGAACCCGAACGGCTCGGGTCCGGAGTCCGCGAAGTCCAACGCGGTGACGCCGCTGACGGCGGTCGCCCCGTCGGCGCCGACCAACGTGGTCGCTCAGCCCGCCTCGCAGCAGGCAAGGGTCACCTGGACCGCATCGGCCGCCACGGGCGACAGCCCGATCACCGGGCAGACGGTGACTCCGTACATCGGATCCACCCCGCAGACCCCGACGCAGGTGAGCGCGTCCGCCACCAGCGCCACGGTCACCGGCCTCACGAACAGCACCAGCTACACGTTCGTCGTGACCGCGACGAATGCGGCGGGCACGAGTCCGGGTTCGTCGCCCTCGAATGCGGTGATCCCGCAGGCGACGATCTTCGACTTCGCAACGCCGGCGATCGACGACTCCGGCGACACGACGGCGGTCGAGCTGGGCGTGAAGTTCACGGCCGACTCGAACGGCTCCATCACCGGCATCCGCTTCTACAAGACGGCTGCGAATACCGGCACCCACATCGGCAGCCTGTGGACCAGCACGGGCACGCGCCTGGCCCAGGTGACTTTCACTAACGAGTCTGCCTCGGGCTGGCAGACGGCCCTGTTCTCGAGCCCCGTGCAGGTGACGGCCGGGACGACGTACATCGCGTCGTACTTCGACCCCGCCGGCCACTACTCCGCGAACAACGCGGGCCTGGTGAACGCCGTGGACAACCCGCCGCTGCACGCGGTCGCGAACAGCTCGAGCGTGAACGGGGTGTACGCCTACAGCAGCACGAGCACGTTCCCGAGCAACTCGTACAACGCGTCGAACTACTGGGTGGACGTGATGTACTCGCTGCCCAAGCCGAGCCAGGTGACGGGCGTCTCCGCCGCCGCTGGGCGCCAGTCGGCCAACGTGACCTGGAGCGTGCCGACCGGCGGCGGAGCGCCAAGCTCCTACGTCGTCACCCCGTTCATCGGATCCACGGCGCAGACGGCGATCACGGTCCAGGGCGGCAGCACGACCAGCACGAACGTGACCGGCCTGACCACCGGCACCACCTACACCTTCACGGTCGCAGGCCGCAATGCGAGCGGCACCGGGCCGGCGTCCGCGCAGTCGAACGCGGTCACGCCGACGGTCGCGGCGCCGCCCGCGGCTCCCACGAACGTCGTGGTGCGCCCAGCCTCGTCGTCGGTGGCGGTGAGCTGGTCGGCGCCGCCGGGCGACAGCGGAAGCGACCTCACCAAGTACACGGTGACTCCGTACATCGGCTCGAACGCCCAGACGGCGGTGACAGTCGATCCATCGCAGACCCAGAAGACCATCACGGGCCTCCAGAACGGCACCGCCTACACCTTCCGCGTCAGCGCGACCAACAGCATCGGCACGAGCCCCGACTCGAGTCCTTCCGCGTCGGTCACGCCGGAGGCGACGATCTACGACTTCGCCACCCCGACGACGGTCGACAGCGGCGACACAACGCCTGTCGAGCTCGGCGTCAAGTTCCAGTCGACGGTCCACGGCCAGGTGACCGGCATCCGCTTCTACAAGGCGAGCGGCAACACCGGCACGCACACCGGGAGCCTGTGGTCCACGGACGGCACACGCCTCGCGCAGGTCACCTTCACGGGCGAGTCGGCCTCCGGCTGGCAGAGCGCGACGTTCTCGCAGCCGGTCACCATCAACCCGGGGACGACCTACATCGCCTCGTACTTCGATGTGAACGGCCACTACTCGGTGACCAACAACGGGCTGGCGTCGGAGATCGACAACGGGCCGCTGAAGGCCCTCGGCAACACGGCCAGCCCGAATGGCGTGTTCACCTACGGCGCGACCAGCACGTTCCCGGTCGGATCGTTCAACGCCAGCGACTACGCGGTTGACGTCCTCTTCCAGCCCATCTCCGATCCGGGGCCGATCTCCGGTCTGACGGCCACCGCCGGCAACAACTCGGCTCTGGTCGACTGGAACGCCCCGACCACCGGCGGCGCCGTCGACTCGTACAAGGTGACGCCGTACGCCGCCGGCGTCGCGCAGACCGCGACGACCGTCACCGGCAGTCCCCCGGCCACGCAGACGACGATCACCGGCCTGACCGCCGGCACGAGCTACACGTTCACCGTGCAGGCGCGCAGCGTCGACGGCACGGGACCCGTTTCGCAGCAGTCGAACGCGGTCGTGCCGACCTCGTCTGCGGTCGCGCCGAACCCGCCCACCGGCGTGTCGGCGGAGCCCGCCTCGCAATCGGTGCGCGTCGCCTGGTCGGCTCCGACGAGCGACGGCGGGAGTGCCATCACGCAGTACACGGTGACGCCGTTCGACGGCTCCACCGCGCTGACGCCGGTGACCGCGACCGCCTCCGCCAGGAGCGCAGTGGTGCCCGGTCTGACTAACGGAAAGCCATACACCTTCCGCGTGAAGGCGACGAACAGCGTCGGCGATAGCTCCAACTCGGCGGCGACCTCGGCGGTCACCCCGCGGGCCGCGATCTTCGACTTCAGCGCGCCGACCAACCCGGACTCCGGCGACACGGACTCCGTCGTGCTCGGCACGAAGTTCAGCTCCGACACGGCCGGCTCAATCACCGGCATCCGCTTCTACAAGTCGGCGACGAATACCGGCACCCACATAGGCGGGCTCTGGAACACGGCCGGCCAGCTGCTCGCACAGGCCACCTTCGGGCCCGAGACCGCGTCCGGGTGGCAGTCCGTGATCTTCTCTACGCCGGTGCCGATCAGCGCCAACACGACGTACGTGGCGGGCTACCTGGCGCCACGCGGCGGCTACTCGGCGAGCGCGGGCGCATTTGCGTCCTCGGGTGTCGACAACCCGCCGCTCCACGCCCTGTCGAACATCGCCAGCCCGAACGGCGTGTACGCGTACTCCGCGACGCTGACGTTCCCGTCGCAGACCTTCAACGCGACCAACTACTGGGTCGATGTCCTCTTCGCCCCCGGGACATGAGCGGCCGCCGATGAGAAACGGCAAGTGGGTGACTCTGTGCCTCGTGGTGGCCGCGATCGCGGTGGTCGCAGCCATAGCGAGCTGCGGTGGCAGCCACCCTTCGCAGCCCGCGGCGCCCGGCAGCCCCTCGAACCCGCTCACCGCCAAGGGGAATGTGGGCAGCGAGGAGTTTGACCCGGCCAGGGACGCCGACCAGTCCGGCAAGGCCGAAAACTCGCCCAGCTACAAGCAGCTGGTGGAGCGCCAGAAGGCTCGCCCGCGGAGCCGCTTCACTCCCTGCAACCTGGTCACGCGGGCACAGGCGAGCGCCATCATCGGTACGCGCCTGATCGGGCCAGTCGAGGCTCCCCAGGGTCCCACCTGCATCTACCGCAGCGCGGGTCGCGGCAAGCAGTTCGTCACGCTCTCGGTGCAGTACACGAGCCTGCCGCGCCTCGCGCGCCAGGTCGAGAATCGCAAGCGGATCCGAGTGGCCCACCACGCCGGCATCTGCGGCGCAAACGGGCAGCCGACGCTGTACGTGTCCCTCTCCGGGGGACGGGTGCTGACGGTCGGGGCGCAGTGCGGCATCGCCCGCAAGTTCGCGGCAAAGGCGCTGGCTCGGCTGGGCTGATGAGCGCCACGCGCGTCTGGCGCCGCCACACGCTTATTGTCGGAGGTCTCATCTGTTGCGTCCTGGTTGGTCTGGCCGTGGCGCTTGCCGTTGGGGTCGGCGGCAGCGCCCGGCCAGCCGGAACGGCGAAGGCGACAGCGCTCATTCGACAGGCCGACGCCGGAGGGCCGCGGGCGGTGATGACGCTCGAGGGCGAGGGGAGTGTGCGCGACGGCAGTCGTGAGGAGGGCCGCCTGGCCGTCGCGCAGCTCGCCGGCGGGCGAGCGACGGAGCCGGTCATCGCGTCCTTGCGCTGTGACCGCGCGTACATGGCGGCCGGGCGCGGCCTGTGCGTGACCGCCGGCCCCGGGGCGGCCGCGAACCACCTGGCCGAGGTCCTCGGGCCCGATCTGAAGGTGCAGCACACGCTGCCCGTCGAAGGCTCACCGAGCCGGGCCCGCGTGTCACCCGATGGCCGCTACGGTGCCGTCACGATGTTCATCACCGGGCAGGCATACGTGAACATCGGGCAGTTCTCGACCGACACCGTTCTCATCGACATGAAGACGGGCACGAAGATTGGGGACCTCGGCAACTTCACGGTCTTCGACCACGAGCGCCAGGTGACGGCGGACGACCGGACCTTCTGGGGCGTGACCTTTGCGCCGCGCAACAGCGACCGGTTCTACGCCACGATGGCGACCGCGGGCAAGACCTATCTCATCCAGGGCTCCGTGAGCCAGGCGACGGCCCGGGTGATCCACGGGAACGTGGAGTGCCCGTCGATCTCGCCGGACGGCACGCGGATCGCGTTCAAGTACCGCACGGGCAACCGCGATCACTTCTGGCGGCTCACGGTGCTGGACCTCCGCACGATGCGGGAGACCCCGCTCGCCGAGACTCGCTCGGTGGACGATCAGGCCGAGTGGCTCGACGACAACCACGTCCTCTATGGGCTCGGCGGGAATGTCTTGTCGGTGCCGGCCGACGGCAGTGGCACGCCCAAGCTGTTCCTGGCCGGGGCCTCGTCGCCCGCGGCTGTGCACGCCGCCGTGGCGCAGGGCACCTAGCGCTAGTACGGCTGGATTCCCAGATCTCCGCCGTCAGATGCGGCGCCACGGCCGGGAGATCCCTTGGCCAGCGCAAAGCCCCACCACGCCGTCGGATTTGCGCCGCCGATGAAGCGCGGCGTGCCGCGGCGGTCTCCATGGCGGACTTGGCGGCGGACGAGGTTGTGGTCTTGTTCGGCGGCGGTCGAGCCGTCATCGCTGGTGATCGCGGTAGCGATGTTGTCCTCGATCACCGTGCCCGACCCCGCCGGGTCCTGGTCCTTGCGGTCGAGCATGATCCACCC
>DATBKS010000284.1:0-5939 GCA_036555755.1 Thermoleophilaceae bacterium | reverse complement strand
CCGCGCAGCTTGCGCATCCGCATATGAATCGGCATCTGGCCGCCCTCTGCGGTCGGCCGCGTCTTCGAGCCGGCGCGCGCGCCCGCGCCCTTCTCCCCGCGGCCGGAGGTCTTGCCGAAGCCCGAGCCCTCGCCACGGCCGACGCGCTTGCGCGGGCGGCGGCTGCCGGGCTTCGGCTTCAGCGAGTGGAGTCCGATGTCGGCGGGCATCTCAGACCTCCTCGACCTTCACGAGGTGGTTGACCGAGCGCACTGCGCCGAGCACCGTCGGGTGGTCGGGACGCTCGACTGTCTTGCCGATGCGGCCGAGGCCGAGCGACTGCAGCGCGCCCTTCTGGCGCGGGTTGGTGCCGTTCGTCGACTTCACCTGCGTGATGCGCAGGGTGGCCATCACGCCGAGCCCTCTTCGGTCGCAGCAGGACCAGCCGCGGCAGCCTCGCCCTCAGCCTCTGCGGACTGCGGACTGCTCTCTGCGGACTCGCCGGAGCCATTGCCGCCGTTCGAGCTCTCAGGCAAACCGAGCACCTCGCGGACGGTGAGCCCACGCAGCTCCGCCACCTCCTCGGGCGAGCGCAGCATCTGCAGCGCCGTGACGGTGGCCTTCACAAGATTGATGGGGTTCTGGCTGCCGAGCGACTTCGAAAGCACGTCGTGGATGCCCGCGAGCTCGAGAACCGCGCGCACGCCGCCGCCGGCGATCACGCCGGTACCTTCGGAGGCCGGCTTCAGGAACACGCGGCCGGCGCCGAAGATCCCCGTCACCTCGTGCGGGATGGTGGTCTTGTACATCGGCACCTTGAAGAGGTTCTTCTTCGCGCGCTCGACACCCTTCTGGATCGCGAGCGGCACCTCGTTTGCCTTGCCGTAGCCCACACCCACGACGGAGCGCTCGTCACCCACCACCACGAGTGCGGTGAAGGAGAACCGGCGTCCGCCCTTGACCACCTTGGCTACGCGGTTGATTTCGACCACGCGCTCCTGGAGGTCTCCGGCTGGGGTTACTGTCCTGTCTCTTGCCATAGGTCTCGTCGAGGGTATCTAAGGGTTAGAACTTGAGGCCGCCCTCACGCGCCCCGTCTGCGAGCGCCTTCACGCGCCCGTGGTACTGGTAGCCGCCGCGGTCGAAGACGCACGACTCGACGCCGAGGTCCTTCGCGCGCTTCGCGAGCACCTCGCCGGCCTTCTTGGCCGCATCGGCCCGGGCGAGCGTGCTGAGGTCCTTCTCGGTCCACGTGACCGCCGCCACGGTGTGGCCCTTGTCGTCGTCGATGAGCTGCGCCTGGATGCCCCGCAGCGAGCGGAACACCGACAGCCGCGGACGCTCGGCGCTGCCGCGCACCTTGGCGCGAACGCGACGCCGGCGGCGCAGCCGCTTGGCGGGCTTCGTCGCGATGCTCATGCGCGCTTACCAACCTTCCTGGCCACGTACTCGCCGTCGTAGCGGATGCCCTTGCCCTTGTAGGGCTCGGGCGGGCGCACCTTGCGGATGCGTGCGGCGATCTCGCCGACCACCTGCTTGTCGATCCCGCGCACCACGACCTGCGTGGGTTGCGGCACCTCGAACTCGATCCCGTCGGGCGCCTTGATCTCGACCGGGTGGGAGTAGCCCACCGCGAGCTCGATGTCGCGGCCGCGGAGTGCGGCGCGGTAGCCGACGCCCTGGATCTGCAGGCGCTTCTCGTAGCCCTCGGTGACGCCGTGGACCATGTTGTAGATCAGGCTCCGGGTGAGGCCGTGGAGCGCGCGGTGCTCGCCGCGGTCGGTCGGGCGCTTGACGACGATCGTGCCGTCCTCCTGCTCGACCGTCATCTCGCGCGAGACGCGCTGCTCGAGCTCCCCCTTGGGTCCCTTCACGCGCACGAGCTCGGGCTCGATGAAGACATCGACGCCAGTCGGCACGGGGATTGGGAGCTTTCCGATACGGCTCATTGCTGAATCACCAGACGTACGCGACAACTTCGCCGCCGACGCCCTCCTTGCGTGCGTCGTGGCCGGTCATGACGCCCTTCGAAGTGGACATGATGGCAGTGCCCATGCCGCCGAAGACCTTGGGCACCTGGCCCGCGGCCACGTACTCGCGGCGGCCGGGCCGGGACACGCGCTTGAGGCCGGTGATCACCGGCGCGCGCTGCTCGGTGTACTTGAGGCGGACCCGCAGCGTCTGACCGACGCGCGCGGGCTCGGTGGAATAGTCCTCGATGTAGCCCTGCTCCTTGAGGATGCGGGCGACCTCGGTCTTGAACTTGGAGGCCGGGATGTCCACGTACTCGAAGTCCGCCTCCAGCCCGTTGCGGACACGGGTGAGGAAGTCGGCGAGCGGGTCGGTCATCGACATGGCGCTACCAGCTCGACTTCGTGAGTCCGGGGACGTAGCCCTCGTGCGCGACCTCGCGCAGGCAGATCCGGCAGAGGCCGAACTTGCGGAAGTAGGCGCGCGGGCGACCGCAGCGCTTGCAGCGGTTGTAGTTGCGCGTCTTGTACTTGGACTGGCGCTGCTGGCGCACCACCTGGGACGTCTTTGCCACTAGCTCTCCTTCGCAGTCTCTTCGCCGGCCGCACCTTCGGCGGCCTCGCCCTCTTCGCCCTCTTCGGTGGGCTCGGGCCTTGCGTAAGCATCTGGGTTCTCTTCCTTGAGCTGCTCGAGCGCGGCCTGCTCGGCCTCGGCGCGCTGTCGAGCCTCCTCCTTGCGACGCTCCTCGTCCGCCGCCTCCTCGGCAGCGGTGTCCTCGCCCGGCCGCCCCTCGTGTGCGAAGGGCATGCCCAGGGCTTCGAGCAACGCGAACGCCTCGGCGTCGGTCTTCGCGGACGTCGTGATCGTGACGTCGAGACCACGCACCTGGTCGATCGAGTCGTAGTCGATCTCGGGAAAGATGATCTGCTCGCGCACGCCGATCGAGTAGTTGCCGCGGCCGTCGAAGGAACGCGGGTTGAGGCCGCGGAAGTCGCGGATGCGCGGGATCGCGATCGAGGTGAAGCGATCGAGGAACTCCCACATGCGCGCGCCGCGCAGCGTCACGGCCACGCCGATGGGCATGCCGTCGCGGATCTTGAAGGCCGCGATCGACTTGCGGGCCACGCGCACATTCGGCTTCTGGCCGGCGATCGTCGCGAGCTGCTCCTGAGCGTTGTCGAGCAGCTTGGTGTCCGTCTTGGCCTCGCCGACACCCATGTTGAGCGTGATCTTCTGGAGGCGCGGAGCCTCCATCAGGCTCGAGTACTTGAAGCGATCGACGAGCTGCGGCCGGATCTCTCCGTAGTAGCGCTGCTTGAGACGCGGGTTGATCTTGGGCTCGGCGACCGGCATCAGTCGATCGCCTCCCCGGACCTGGCAGCGACGCGCTTGCGCTGGCCGCCCTCGCGGCTGACCCGCACGCGCGTGGGATCGCCGGACTTGGGGTCGAGCAGCATCACGTTGCTGATGTGGATCGGCCCTTCCTTCTCGATCACGCCGCCGCCGACCGAGCTGCCGCGCTGAGTGTCGCGCAGCGTGGTCGGGCGCTGGTGGCGCTTGATGATGTTGGCTCCCTCGACAAAGACGCGCTGGTTCTTCATGTCAACGCGCAGCACGCGACCCGTCCGGCCCTTGGACTTGCCGGATATGACCTTCACCATGTCGTCTTTGCGGATCTTTAGTGCCATCTCGTGTCCTAGAGAACCTCGGGTGCGAGGCTCACGATCTTCATGAAGTTTCTTTCGCGCAGCTCGCGGGCCACGGGGCCGAAGATGCGCGTGCCGCGCGGGTTGTTCTGGGGATCGATGAGGACGGCCGCGTTCTCGTCGAAGGCGATGTAGGTCCCGTCCTCGCGGCCGAACTCCTTCTTCGTCCGCACGACGACCGCCTGCACCACCTCGCCCTTCTTGACCGACCCCTGCGGGATGGCCTGCTTGACGGTGCCGACGATGATGTCGCCCACTCCAGCGTAGCGGCGGCGCGATCCACCGCTCACGCGGATACAGAGGATCTCGCGCGCGCCGGTGTTGTCCGCGACCTTGAGCCGCGTCTCCGCCTGGATCATCGGGCACGCTCCAGGATCTCCACGAGCCGCCAGCGCTTGGTGCGGCTGAGGGGACGGGTCTCGATCACGCGCACCGTGTCGCCCTCGTTCGCCTCGTTGCGCTCGTCGTGAGCGTGCAAGGTCGACGAGGAGCGGACGATCTTCTTGTAGGTGCGGTGCCGGCGGGCGATGTCGATGCGCACGGTGATGGTCTTGTCGGGCTTGGCCGACACGACGACGCCCTGGCGCACGCGCGGCGCGCCGGGACCGTGTTCCTTGCCCTCCTGCGGGGCGACCTCTGCACGCGGGCTGGCGGCGCGCTTCTCGCCCTGCTTCTGGCGGTAGGCGCGCCGGGAAGTGGCCAGGCGGTTGCGCTTGGCGGTGCGCTCGGTGGCGCGCTCTTCCGGGCCGCGCTGAGGACGGGTCTCGCCCGTGTGCTCGGAGCGCGCGCGCTTGCGCCGCTCCTTCGGGTGCACGGCCTCCTCGGGCTCCGCCGCCGCGGCGGGAGCCTCATCTGCTGCGGGAGCTTCCTCGGCAGGGGCATCCTCGGCCGGGGCGTCGTCAGCCGTGGCCTCCTCTGCAGGGGCCTCCTCGGCTGCGGGCTCCTCGGCGGGCGCCTCGGCCTCCGGCTCCGCGGGCTGCGGACTGCCCTCTGCGGACTCGTCCTGAGCCGGCGTCTCGTCGACCGGCTGCTGCTCTTCGTTCTCTTCGATCATGACTTCTGTCTCTTCAGCTCTCTCTCGACGTCTATGTCGCGCGCGTGGGCGACGGTAAGCCCACGGGCGAGCTCGCGCTTGGCCTCCCCCAGCCGCGCGGTGTTCTCAAGCTGCCCCGTGGCGTGCTGGAAGCGCAGGTTGAACAGCTCCTGGCGCTTCTGCCCGATGAACTCCACGAGCTCCGGGTCCTGCATTCCGTTTGCGTCGGTGCGCTTCACTCGCCCGCACCCTCTCGCACGACGAACTTGGTCTTGACCGGAAGCTTGTGGCCGGCGAGGCGCATCGCCTCGCGCGCAAGCGGCTCCGGCACGCCGGCGAGCTCGAACATCACTCGGCCCGGCTTGACCACGGCCACCCAGCCCTCGGGCGAGCCCTTACCGGAGCCCATGCGGGTCTCCGCCGGCTTCGCGGTGACGGGCTTGTCCGGGAAGATGTTGATCCAGACCTTGCCGCCGCGCTTGATCTTGCGCGTCATCGCGATTCGCGCGGCCTCGATCTGGCGGTTGGTGATCCAGCCGCGCTCGAGCGTCTTCAGGCCGTACTCGCCGAACTCCACGCGGGAGCCACCCTTCGCGTTGCCGGGCATGCGACCGCGGTGCTGCTTGCGGTGCTTGACTCGCTTGGGCTGAAGCATCGGCTAGCGACCTCCTCCGCCGCCACCGCCGCCACCGCGGGGACCACGTCCGCCGCCGCCACCGCGACCGCCACGGCCGGGACCGCCGGGTCCGCCGCCGCGACCGCCGGGACCGCCACGACCGGGGCCGCCGCCGCGACCACCGCGACCGCCGTCACGGCCGCCGCGGCCACCACGGCCGTCGCGACCGCCACCGGGGCCACCGCCGCCGGGCGCCGCCTGCTGCGGAGCCTCGATCTGCGTCAGGTCCTGGGCGAAGCCCGAGGGCATGATCTCGCCCTTGTTGATCCACACCTTCACGCCGATGCGGCCGAAGGTGGTGCGGGCCTCGTAGAAGCCGTAGTCGATGTCCGCCCGCAGCGTGTGCAGCGGCACGCGCCCGTCGGAGTAGCCCTCGGTGCGCGCCATCTCCGCGCCGCCCAGGCGACCGGAGACCTGGATCTTCACGCCCTTGGCGCCCGACCGCATCGCGCTCGTCAGGGCGCGCTTCATCGCGCGCCGGAAGGCGACGCGGTTCTGGAGCTGCTCGGCGATCGACTGCGCCACGAGCTTCGCGTCCAGCTCCGGCCGCTTGATCTCGAGGATGTTCACCTTC
>DATBKS010000283.1:0-4723 GCA_036555755.1 Thermoleophilaceae bacterium | reverse complement strand
GCCGGCGCTGTCGGCGCGCTTGAGCACCTTCTTGGCGTACAGCGTGGACGGCAGCGTGTCGGGGATCGCGCCGAAGATCTCTCCCCCACGCTCGTCGTCGCGCTTGATCTGGTTCCAGTTGCGGAGAACCTCGCCGGCCGTGTCCGCGCGGACCTCGCCGAAGACGTGCGGGTGGCGGCGGATCAGCTTCTCGCGGCAGTGGTCGGCCACCGCGGCGAGGTCGCCCTTCCCGCGCTCCTCGAGCAGCAGCGCGAGGAAGTAGACCTGGAACAGGACGTCGCCCAGCTCGTCGAGGAGCCGCTCGTCGTCGCCCGACGCGGCCGCGTCGGCGAGCCCGTACGCCTCCTCGACCGTGTGCGGCACGATCGAGCGCTCGTCCTGCTCACGGTCCCATGGGCAGTCCCGGCGCAGGCGCCGCGTTATCTCGTCGAGCGCGACCAGGGAGCGGGCCGGCTCCCCATCCACTACTGGCCCGTGGCCCCGCTCGGAGTCGACGTGCCCTGCGGGGAGGCGCCGGACGCCGGTGCGGTGCTCGACTTCGTCTTCGGGGCGTTCTTGCAGCTCGAGATCACGTAGTCCTTCGCGCACTTCGTCTTGTCGGTGTAGCGCTTCTGGTAGTCCTTGACGAAGGCGTTGATCGCGTTCTGCTCCTGCTGCGAGCGCAGGAGACTCACGATCGTGTCATGCGCCTGCTGCTCCGTCTGCTGCGAAGCGGGCGTGATCTTCGTGACCTTGAAGACGTAGTAGCCGAACTGCGTCTTCACCGGGCCGACGATGACGCTCTTCTTGGCGCCGAAGATCGCGCTGTCGAACGACTTCTCCTGCTGGCCCTTGGCGACGCCGGGCAGCTTGCCGCCCTGCGCCTTCGAGGCCTGGTCGATCGAGTACTTCTTGGCGACGTCCTTCCACGGCGTGCCCGACTCGAGCGCGGCCTTGGCCTTGTCGGCCTGCGCCTTGGTCTTGGTCAGGACCACGAGCAGGTCGCGACGCTCAGGCTGAGCGAAGCGCGACTTGTTCTTGTTGTAGTAGGCCGTGACGGAGGCGTCGGAGACCTTGTCCTTGCCGGCGACGATCTTCTGGCGCACCTGCTGGGTGAGCAGGTCCACCTTCACGCGGAAGAGCAGGTCGGCCATCGTCATCCCGGACGTCTGCAGGAACTTGTTGAACTGCGCGCGCTTCGGGAACGACTGCTTGATCTGGTCGTCGAGCTGCTTCTGCACCGCGGCGGGCTTGGCGGTGAGCTTGCGGGCGTCCGCCTCCTTGAGCAGCCACTGCGACTGGATGAGGAACTGCATCACCTGGGTCTTGAGACCGTTGTACTGCTGCTGGCACTGCGCCTTGAGAGCGGCCGGCGAGGGCGCCTTCTGGCCCTTCGGCACCGGCTGCTTCTGGAGGGCGGCGACGCACTTCGTGTAGTCCGGCGGGTCGGGCACAGCCGCGGCGGCGGTGCTCCCCTGCGGCACGGACTGCTTCGCGGCGACGCTCAACCAGTGGTCGAAGTCCGCTTTCTTGATCGGCGTGCCGTCTACCTCGGCCACGGAGTTGGAGGGCACATCGCTGCCGCAACCAGCGACCAGCACGGCGACGGCAAGGGTGACCAGGGCAATGGCGGTGAGCAGCTTCTTTGTCATTCCTCAGAGGGTGTCGGTGATACAGACCATTGCGCGCGGGGATGCGCGAGCCTCCCGGGCCTGGCGCGCAGGGAATCGATACTAGCGGACGTTTTCGTTCCGTGGCGACGGCTTAGGAGACGCTTAGGATCGCCTCAGCCGCCGCCACCACGGCTGGGAACCGCGCAGCCGGATCGTCCGGGACGCGCACCTTCACCGTGCTGCGACCGGACTCGTAGATCGCGCCTGGCAAAGCGGCTCGGAGCGCCTTGGTGCCGTTCGAGTCCAGCTCGATCGGCGACACCGTCAGCTGTCCGGAGCGGAAACCGACGTCCCGGGCGCCCGCCCGGCCGAGCTTGATGCGAGCGTCCTGCAGCCGGATGAGGTTGTCGAGCGCCGGCGGGATCGGTCCGAAGCGGTCCTCGAGCTCCTCGCGGAGCATGATCAGGTTTGCGATCTCCTTTGCGCCGGCCACGCGCCGGTGGATCTCGATCTTGGCCGCCTCATACGGCACGTAGTCGCCAGGCACGTAGGCGTCGACTGGGATCTCCAGGCGCACGGGCTCCGGCGCCTCGTCGGCTGAGGTGCCCGCCAGCGCGGCCACCGCCTCGTCGAGCATCGCCACGTACAGCTCGAACCCGACAGCCGCCACGTGACCCGACTGCTCGTCGCCGAGCAGGTTGCCCGCGCCCCGGATCTCGAGGTCGCGCATGGCGATCTTGAAGCCGGAGCCGAGCTCCGTGTAGTCGGAGAGCGTCGAGAGGCGCTTCTGGGCCTCCTCGGTGAGCGCGGAGTGTGAGGGGTAGAAGAGGTAGGCGTACGCGCGCTCGCGAGAACGGCCGACGCGGCCGCGGATCTGGTAGAGCTGGGCGAGCCCGAGGGCGTCGGCGCGCTCGACGATCAGCGTGTTGGCGGTGGGAATGTCGAGCCCGGCCTCGACGATCGTGGTGCAGACCAGCACGTCCGCCTCGCCGCGCAGGAACTCGAGCATCACGTTTTCGAGCTGCTTCTCGTCCATCTGGCCGTGCGCGACGGAGACGCGCGCCTTGGGGCTGATCGCGCGGATGCGCTCGGCCGTCTCGTCGATCGTGTCGACCCGGTTGTGGAGGAAGAACGCCTGTCCCCCGCGCGCGAGCTCGCGCTCGATCGCCTGCTTGACGAGCTCCTCGTCGTACTCGCCCACATACGTGCGAACCGGGCGGCGGCCCTCGGGCGGCGTCTCGATCACCGAGATGTCCCTCAGCCCGGCGAGCGACATCTGGAGCGTGCGCGGGATCGGCGTGGCCGATAGCGACAGCACATCCACGCGCAGCTTGAGCTGGCGCAAGAGCTCCTTCTGCTTGACACCGAAGCGCTGCTCCTCGTCCACGATCAGGAGGCCGAGGTCCTTGGGGCGCACGTCGCGCGATAGCACGCGGTGGGTGCCGATCAGGATGTCCACCTTGCCCTGGCCGAAGGCCGCGAGCGCCTCCCTCACCTCCTTGGCGGAGCGGAAACGCGAGGCCATCTCGATGGTGAACGGGTAGTCGCGCAGCCGCTCCTTGAAGGTGCCGAAGTGCTGCTGGGCGAGCACGGTCGTGGGAACGAGGAAGAGGACCTGCTTGCCGTCGGCGGCGGCCTTGAACGCGGCGCGCAGCGCCACCTCGGTCTTGCCGTAGCCCACGTCGCCGCAGATCAGGCGGTCCATCGGGCGGGCCTCCTCCATGTCAGCCTTCACGGCCTCGATGGCGTCGAGCTGGTCGGGCGTCTCGCGGTAGGGGAACGCGCCCTCGAACTCGATCTGCCACTCGCCGTCCTGCGGGAAGGCGACCCCGGCGCGGCGGCGGCGCTCGGCGTAGAGGTTGATCAGCTCGCCGGCGAGCGCCTGCGCGGCCCGGCGGGCGCGCAGCTTCATCTTCTCCCAGGCGCTGCCGCCGAGCTTGGACAGCGGCGGGTCGCCGGCGTCGGCGCCTACGTAACGGCTGATCTTGTGGAGCTGGTCGCTCGGCACGAAGACGCGGTCGCCGTCCTTGTACTCGAGCTCCAGGTAGTCGCGGGTCACGCCGCCGACGGTCTTCGTCTCGAAGCCGGTGAAGCGGGCGATGCCGTGGTCCTCGTGGACGACGGCGGCGCCGCTGCGCAGGTCCGTGAAGGAGGCCATCGGGCTCGGCCCGGTCGGCGCGCGCCTGCGCCGGAGGAGGCGGTGCTCGGGCAGGACGGCGAGCTTCAGCTGCGGCGCGAGGAAGCCCTCCCGCAGGCTTGCGGCGGCGAACATCACGCCCGGCTCGTGCGGCGCCTGGCCGTCGAGGAACTCCGCCCTGACGCGGGCCAGGTTGTACTGGGCGCGCTCCGCCTCGCCGTGGCGCGCCCAGGCGACCACGGTCCGGTAGCCGGATCGCACCAGCTTCTCCAGCTCGGGCTCGGCCTCCTTGAGGGACTTGGCGGCCGTGTCGGCTCCCTGGGCCCGGAACGTGTGCGGCTGGTCGCCGCTGATGCTCGACAGCTTGAGCTCGGTGCGCCCGTCCAGCTCCTGCTCGAGCTGCTCGGGCTGTACGTAGAGGTGGTGCGCGTCGCGGTCGTGGAAGCTCGTGGTGACGTCGTTCCAGAGGTCGGTGAGAGAAGGGGCGATCTCCTCCTCGGCCGCCACCGCCACCAGCGCTCCCTCCGGGATCAGCGAGAGGAAGGTGCAGAAGCGATCGACCGGCAGCAGCTCTGCCACGTCCGGCCGCTCCTCCTCGTCGTCGGTCGCGGCGATCTCGGCGAGCTCGCGGTGCTCGGGCGCCAGCTCGGCGGCGGGCGCGATCTCCACCACGTCGGCCTCCTCCAGCGAGCGCTGCGTGAAGGTGGAGAAGAACGTGAGCCGCTCGACCTCGACGTCGAACAGCTCGCAGCGGACAGCGCGCTCCTCGGTGGCGGGGTAGACGTCAAGGATGTCGCCGCGGATCGCGAACTGCCCGCGCTCCTCCACCTGGTCGATGCGCTCGTAGCCGCAGGCCACGAGCTGGTCGGCCACCTCGTCGAGGTCGAGCAGGCCGCCCTTCTCGATCGTGAAGCCGTGCGGGCGCAGCTCGGGGTCGGGCACCTTCTCCGCGAGCGCCGCGGCGCTTGCCACCACCACGGCGCCCTCGCCCTCG
>DATBKS010000282.1:0-12478 GCA_036555755.1 Thermoleophilaceae bacterium | reverse complement strand
GAATTTCTCCAGGACGCACCCGAGCATGACCGCCTCTGGTTCGAGCAGAAGCCGCCCCGCGACTTCGACTTCGAGTAGTCCGTCACAAGCCCTTAGACGTTCGTCCATTTCGGTTTAAAACCGCTGTTGCCCCATGCGGGTGGCGACGATAACCGGGATACGACGGCATGGAGGGTTCCGTCGTTCGGAGCGGCAAGAAAGCCGCTAACCGGCAGCGGGGGAGCCGCGGGCGCGTGGCTCCCCCAGCTGCCGCTTCTCCGCCGCGCAGGCGCCTATTCGATGTAGCCGCGAGCCTTCGCGGCTTCGAGCACCCGCTCGATTCCCAGCTCGTAGGCGGCCACCCTGAGCGTGGTCCCTTGCGCCTCCGCGCGGGCAGCGACGTCGCGGAACGCCCTGCGCATGATCGTGCCGAGGCGGTCGTTCACCTCGCGCTCGTCCCAGCGGAAGTGCTGCAGGTTCTGCACCCACTCGAAGTACGAGGCCACGACGCCGCCTGCGTTGGCCATCACGTCCGGGACGATGTAGATGCCCTTCTCGGTGAGGATCTCGTCGGCCGCCGGGGTGGTCGGGCTGTTGCCTCCCTCGATGACCATCCGACAGTCGAGCAGGTGCGCGTTGTCCTTGTTGATCATGCCGCCGAGCGCCGCGGGGATGAACACCTCGCAGGGGATCTCGAGCAGCTGATCGGCGGTCACGGAGTCGCCGCCGGGGTAGTCGGGCAGCTTCCCGCCCTCCTCGAACACATGGCGCATGACGCGGTCGACGTCGAGCCCCTTGTCGTTGCGGATCGCGCCGTCGACGTTCGAGATGCCCACCACCCGGCAGCCGAGCTGGCGGCTGATGCGCGCCGCCCACGAGCCCACGTTGCCGAAGCCCTGGATCACGATCCGGGTGTCCGACGCCGCGAGCCCGATCCGCGGGCCCGCCTCGCGCAGCATGTAGATGAGTCCGCGGCCGGTGGCCGCCTCGCGCCCGTATGAGCCCTCTAGGGCGATCGGCTTGCCCGTGACGATCGCCGGCGTGTGGCCGTGCAGCTTGCCGTACTCGTCCATCAGACAGGCCATCGTCTGCGCGTTCGTGCCGACGTCGGGGGCCGGGATGTCGCGCGTCGGGCCGAGCACCTTCTCGATCTTGTCCATGAACGAGCGCGCGATCTTCTGGAGCTCGGGGCTCTCCAGCTGGTCGGCCGGGCAGTTGACGCCCCCCTTCGCGCCACCGAACGGGATCCCCGCGATCGCCGTCTTCCACGTCATGAGCTGCGCCAGCGCCCGCACCTCGTCGAGGTCCACCTCGGGGTGGAAGCGCACGCCGCCCTTGTATGGCCCGCGCGCCCCGTTGTGCTGCACGCGGAAGCCCGTGTAGGTGTGAATGCGCCCGTCGCTGAGCGTCACCGGGATCTGCACCTGCACCTCGCGGTACGAGCTGCTCAGAACCTCGGCGACGTCGTCAGCGATACCCAGCCGCTCGGCGGCCGCACTGAAGTACTGATTGACGATCTCGTAGTTCGAGACCTCGGCCATAGCGCCGCGCATCCTTTCAGCCGATGCGGGCGGCCTGCGCCTACCATTGACGCGAAAGGGGCCTTAGCTCAGTTGGGAGAGCGCCTGCTTTGCAAGCAGGAGGTCGCCGGTTCGATCCCGGCAGGCTCCATCTCTATCTCTAGGGCAGCACGGGCGCGGTGCCTGGCCCGCCGGACCTGCTCGTCCAGGAAACCGTGTCGCCGGACACCTGGAGCGACGCGGGGATCACGTCGCCCGCGTCAACGGTGGACACTGGGCGCGCGTCTCCGAGGCCGTCCGCGAGGTTCGGCGCGTAGGCGATCAGCTCGCTGTCGCCCTGGGGCTTCACGATGCCGGCGACTGCTCCATCGGTGCCCACGGCTTCGCCCGTCACGTCGCCGAGACCGAGGCCGCTCGGGTCCGTGGCGGTGAGCACGGTGTCGCGCTCCTCGCCGGTCGTCACGTCCACCCAGCCGACCGACTCCTGGATGTCCATCCCGTAGGACACGGCCGCGAAGTGCTTCCAGACGAAGCCGACGCGGTTGCCGAACGCACGGAAGTGGTCGACGAGGTCGTAGCTGTCACGGGACCCGGACACGAAGGGCCGGGGACGGTGGATGCGCGAGCTGCACGCGTACCAGACCGCGTGCTTGGCACCTGCCGGCCCACGCGGCATCCAGAAAAGCCGCGTGTGCCCTCGCTGGAACACCACATGCCCGCGCGCGGGGTTGCACGTCAGGTGGAGAGGGCCGCGCGCCCCGGCGCTGGCAGGCGCCAGGAGCAGCGCGGCCACGAGACCAGCGAGAATGGCAGTCCGGGTCCCGTTCATACACGCCGATCTTCCGGCCCACGGGACCCCGCCCGCATCAGGTGTTTCCCTATTTCGCGGGCAGTGCGCTCAGCGCTTCTTCTTCAGATATGCCTTTGTCTCGAGCTTCACGAGGTCTAGGAGGTTCCCCATCGCCAGCTGCATGTCGGCGAGGTGAAGGCCCCACGTCGGGCCGAGTGACGGCGGCACGACCGGCCGCGGGTCGGACGGCCCGGAGTTGTTGTCGATCTGCAGCCAGCTCGCTCCGGCCTGGTTCATGCACTTGGCCGTGTAGAAGTTCGGCACGAACACCCACGGCGTCGGCGCCGAGAACTGCGGCGTCGTGACGGCCGACAGCGGACCCGGCTCGGGCGAGGTCGTGAAGTAGCTGAGCAGCTTGCCGTGATCGCCCGACAGCGACGCCGGGTTCACGCACAGCACCTGCCGCTTGGGGTTGCCGGGCACGCGCCCGAACAGCGCGTCCGCCGGCGGCACGGTGTCGAACGTCGAGTACGCGACGACGCAGTCGTTCTGCCTACCGCTCGCGCAGGCGGGCACGTGCTTGAAGTCGCCGCCCACGCGCTTGCCAACCGGCACCTGGATGTTGCCGCCGATCAGCAGCGCCGACACGAGCCGCTTCCGCTCGCCCGCCTTCTTGTCCACCTCGTCCTTTACGAGCTGGTCGAGCACGAACGCACCCTGCGAGTGGCCGATCAGCACGACGCCCCGGCCCTTGTTGAAGTGCTTGAGGTAGTCATGCCACGCGGCGAGCACGTCGTTGTAGGCGAGCGCGCGCTGGGCGGCCGTGGTCTTGCCGAGGATGCCCGTGGTCGTGAGCTGGCGGTACATCGGCGCGTACACCCGGCAGGCCTGCGAGAAGCGCGAGGCCTGGTTGATCGCCACGCCGATCTCCTCCGGGTCGATGTGGCGGTTGGCGTTGACGCCCGGCTGGCCGCTGACCGTCGGATAGACGTAGAAGCAATCGATCTTCGGCTTACGCGCGGGCGACGCGTGCTGCGTGCCCGACGCCCCGCTCGCGAGCTCGACCGTCGCGGTCATGCTGCTCGTGCACGGATCGCTCTTCAGCCCCGGCTTGCACAGCCAGACCGTCTTCGCGCCGGCTGCCGGCACAAACGCGAGACAAGCAAGTGCGGCGAGGCCCAGCAACACATTCAGAACTTGTCGCACGGCAGGAATGTACCGACCGCCACGAACACGGGCGTCCCACGGTTGCGTCAGGAACCTGACAACGACCGCAACCCATGCGGGGCGAGGGGTGTTGCGAACCCCTACATGCGACGACACCTAAAGAACTTCACGATCACTGCCCTCGCCGCCGCCGGCCTCCTCATCCCGGCCGCATCCGCTCACGCGGCGCGCCATATGGAGATCGCCCTCCAGGACGACCAGGTCTTCCTCAACCAGTCCTGGTACAACCGCGACAAGGCCTTCCAGAAGGCCGAGGAGCTCGGCGTCACCCGCCTGCGCGTCAACTTCGTCTGGTCCCACGAAGTCACGAATCCGCGCCGCAAGCACGCGCCCAGCAACCCGGGCTACAACTGGTGGCACTTCGACAACCTCATCGACACGGCCGCCGCTCACGGCATGCGCGTCGAGCTGACGCTCACCGGTCCCGCCCCCGCTTGGGCCACCGGCAACCACAGGGTCGGCGTCTACAAGCCGCGCGCGAGCGCGTACGGCAAGTTCGTGCGCGACGTTGCCCGCCACTTCAAGGGCAGGGTCGACCGCTACAGCATCTGGAACGAGCCGAACTGGAAGAGCTGGCTCACCCCGCACGGCAGCGCGCCGCATCTCTACAAGCTGCTCTACCTGTCCGGCTACCGCGCGATCAAGAGCGCGGACCCCAAGGCCAAGGTGCTGATCGGCGAGACCTCGCCGCAGGCCCGTGGCCGCGCCGGCATGGCTCCGCTCACGTTCCTTCGCAAGATGGTTGGCCACTCGCACCTGTACGCCGACGGCTACGCCCACCATCCCTACGACTACTCGCACGCTCCCAACAAGCGCAGCAAGGGCCGCCAGGACGTGACCCTCGCCACGCTCGGCCGCCTCACGCATGAGCTGAGCGTGCTGCGCCGCAAGCACCGCCTGCGCACGCGGACGGGGCACGTGCTGCCGCTGTACCTCAACGAGTACGGCTACATGGTGCGCGGCCGCTTCCGGCTGAGCTCCGCGCGGCAGGCCAAGTACCTGCGGCAGGGCTTCTCGATCGCGTACCACAACCCGCACGTGAAGTCGATGCTCCAGTACGGGCTCGTGTCGCCCCCGTTCAAGGTGAACTGGGACACGTCGCTGCTCAACTCACACGGCAGCCCGCGCCGGATGTTCAGCGCGCTGCGCTCGTGGGTCAAGCACGCGGCGGTGGCGAAGGCCAAGCCGGTGGCATTGCCACCGGCCCCGGCCGGCTAGGCGGCCAGCTTGTCGAGGCTCGCGCGGATCGCGTGCAGGGTCTCGGCGATGGCGACGAGACTGGAAGCGATGGCGAGCTGGACGTCCTGCGGGTCGCTGGGCTGATCGCGCTCGGCGGCCTCCAAGTGCTTCATCGCTTCGTCGCGGTACTCCTTCACGGCAGTTCCTCCACGGAAATAGCTTGCCCACGGGGTGATCGGCAGGTACGCCAGGGCATTGACCTGCGGACTGCCGACGGCGGACGGCGGACGGGAAGTGCAACAAACGTCACGCACTGCCTGGCGAGGCGCCGATATCGTCACGTGCGAAGTGCCACGACCCTGCTCAAGCTGCTCGTACGAGAACCCAGACGGCGCTCGCTTCTGCATGTCCTGCGGCGCGGCACTCGAGCGCCGCTGCCCGGTCTGTGACACGCCACTTCCGCCCGAGGCCCACTTCTGCATGTCGTGCGGCGCCCCGGTCGACGAGCCGGCCCGCCCGAAGGTAGAGCCCGCACAGGCGCTCCCCGAGGAGCGCCGCCAGGTGACCGTCGTGTTCGCCGACCTCTCCGGCTACACGGCCGTGGCCGAGCGCATGGATCCCGAGGCCGTCAAGGGACTCGTCGAGCGCTGCCTGCGCCGCCTCGGCGACGAGGTGGAGCGCTACGGCGGCACCGTCGACAAGTACATCGGCGACAACGTGATGGCGATCTTCGGCGCGCCGGTGGCGCACGAGGACGACGCCGAGCGCGCCGTCCGTGCCGCGCTCGGGATGCAGGACGCGATGGCCGACATCAATGCAGGCCTCGACGAGACGCACGGCGTGAGCTTCGCCCTGCGAGTGGGCGTGAACACCGGCGAGGTGCTCGCCGGCGCCCTGGGTCGCGACTACACGGTGATCGGCGACACGGTGAACGTGGCCGCCCGCCTCCAGACCGCCGGCCGCCCCGGCAGCGTGACGGTGGGCGAGCGCACCTACCGCGCCACGCGCGACGCCGTCGAGTACCGGCCGCTCGAGCCGCTCGAGCTGAAGGGCAAGACCGATCGCGTGCTGGCCTGGGAGGCCGTCGGCGCGATCGCCGCACAACCGGCGGGCCGCGCGCACGGTCGCAGCGAGGCGCCGCTCGTCGGCCGCCGCGAGGAGCTGCGCCTGATCGGCTCGCTGTACGGGCGCGTGGTCGGCGAGCGCCGCCCGCACCTCGTCACCGTGATCGGGCAGGCGGGCGTCGGCAAGAGCCGGCTCACCCGCGAGCTCGAGAAGGAGTTCGAGCGCAAGCCCATTCCGCCCACCGTGCGCCAGGGCCGCTGCCTCCCGTACGGGTCGAGCATCGTCTTCTGGGCGCTCGGCGAGGTGCTGCGCGCCGAGTGCGAGATCGTCGACTCGGACCCGGCCGACGTTGCCTGGGAGAAGATGGCCAAGAAGGTCGAGATGCTCACCTGCGACGGCGATCCCAAGCGGATGGCCGCGCTGATGGGCCGCCTGCTCGGCATCGAGGCGCCGCCCGACATCCCGATGCCCGACATGCACGACCCGCAGCGCATGCGCGAGAGCTTCTTCGCCGCCGTGCAGTCGGCCATCGAGGCGATGGCGCGGCGCAACCCGCTCGTCCTCGTGTTCGAGGACATCCACTGGGCCGACCAGGGCATGCTCGACCTGATCGAGCACCTGGGCCAGTGGGTGCGTGGGCCGCTGCTGATCCTCTGCCTCGCGCGCGACGAGCTGCTCGAGCGGCGTCCCGGCTGGGGCGGCGGGCGGCGCGGCACGACCTCGATGTTCCTCGAGCCGCTCACGCCCGACGAGACGCGCGACCTGATCGCCTCCCTCCTGCCCGACTCCGTCGCCGACGAGGCACTCGTCCCTGTGGTGGTGGAGCGCGCCGGTGGCAACCCGTTCTTCGCCGAGGAGATGGTGCGCCTCGTGAGCGAGGAGGGCGGCTCGAACGGCGGCCAGCTGCCGGACACCGTGCAGGCGCTGCTCGCTGCGCGGCTCGACTCGCTCGACCCGTTCGAGCGCCGGCTCGTGCAGCACGCCTCCGTGGTGGGCCGCACGTTCTGGCAGGGCTCGCTCGTGTCGGTGGCGGAGGGCGAGGGACGCGACCTCCCGCAGGCGCTTGCCGCCCTGCAGGAGAAGGACATCGTCGTGCCGGGTGAGGGCAGCCGCCTTGCCGGCGAGCCCGAGCTGGCGTTCAAGCACGTGCTCATTCGCGACGTCGCCTACGGGATGCTCCCCAAGTCGGTTCGCGCGCACAAGCACTTCGAGGTCGGCACATTCGTGGAGGAGCGCTCGGGCGACCGCACCGACGAGGTGGTGGCGCTGCTCGCCGAGCACTACGGCCGCGCCGCCGCGCTCGGGCGCGAGGCCACGCTCGACTCCGCGGAACTCGAGCGCATCGAGCGCAAGGCTCTGCACTACCTCGAGGCCGCGGGCGACACCGCGATGAGCTTCTACTCGAACGGCGAGGCTTTCCAGCACTACGAGGCTGCCCGCGACCTTGCCCGCCGGCACGACCCCGAGGCGCTCGCGCGCGTGGGCGAGAAGCAGGGCGACGCCGCGCTGCGGCTCGGCCGCGTGGACGCCGCGATCGAGGTATGGGAGGAGTGCCTCGAGCGCCACCGGATGCAGGAGAACCTCGAGCGGCTCGCCGACCTCCACCGCAAGATCGGCTCGGGCTACTGGCACAAGGGCGACCGCCGCGCGGCGATCGAGCACCACCAGAAGGGCATCAACCTGCTGAAGGACGGCCCGCCGTGCCTCGAGCTAGTGCGCCTCTACGAGGAGGCCGCCTGGCTCTACATGCAGACCGGCGACAACATGCTCGCGATCTACGCGTCGGAGAAGGCGCTGCGCCTGGCGGAGCGCCTCGGCGAGACGCGCGCCGCGAGCCGCGCGCACGGGATCTTCGGCCGCGTGTTCGGCCGCATCGGCGACATGGCCAAGGCGCGCGAGAACCTGGAGCGCGCGGTGGAGCTCGCCCGCGGGTCCGACCAGAGCGAGACGATCCTTGCCCTGCTCGCGCTGGGCCAGCACCTCGAGGTCTCGGAGGCCGACTACCCGCAGGCGCAGTCCGCGTACACGGACGCGCTCGCGCTCGCCGAGGAGATCGGCGACGTGCCGTCGCAGGTCGAACTGCACGCCGCGCTCGGCTGGCTCGCGCTCTACCGCGCCGACTGGGACGAGGTGCGCGACTCGAGCGACGCCAGCGTCCGTCTCAGCGAGCAGCAGGGCCTCGCCGGCAAGCTTTGCCTCCCCTACGTCCTGCGCGGCATCCTCCACTGGCGCGAGGGCGAGTGGGGCGACGCCGAGCGGCTGTTCCGCCGCGCGCATGAGCTCGCCGAGCAGGTGGGCTGGTCGGAGGCCGCGTTCTCGGCGCTCTTCGGGCTGGCGAACGTGCTGCGCGACCGCGGCGACTTCGGCGGCGCCGTGACCGTACTCGGGCAGGCGCTCGACGTGTGCGAGCGGGCGGGCCTCATCGCGCAGTCGATCCAGGCGATCGCCTCGCGTGCCGAGGCGTACGCGATGTCGGGCCGCGAGGAGCAGGGCCGGGAGGCGGCCGAGGAGGCGGTCGAGCTGGCCGAGCGGCTGCACTACCCCGTCGGGCAGGCGGCAGCGCTGCAGGCCGACGGCTTCACGAGCGGCGACTTCGACAAGCTCAAGGAGGCGCGCCGCGCCTGGCTCGACATCGGCCGCCCGCTCGACGCCGGACGTGTGAGGTTGCTGGCCGGCCGTCTGGCGCGTAACACGGCGTCGGCTCAGGCAAGCACGATCCTCGAGGAAGCCGCCGCCGACTTCGACAAGCTCGGCGTCCCGCAGCTCGCGCAGCGTGCGCGAGAGCTCCTGGCGATTAGCTAGGCAGTACGCAGTTCCTGCGACCTGCGACCTGCGACCTGCGACCTAGGGCCGATCGACCCGGAATGCTCGATTGAGCAACACCCTCGCCTGCTGCTGCGGGTTGGGCGAGTGCAGCAGCACCACGCCGAGCGTCAGCGGCCCGCGCCTCACGACCGCGATCAGGCAGTGGCCCGCCTCGTCGGTGTCGCCGGTCTTCAAGCCGATCGTGCCGGGATAGCCCATCCGCAGCAGCGGGTTGGTGTTGTTGAGCCAGAGCTTGCCGCCCTTGATCGGGAAGCGCACGACGGCGTGGGCCTGCCGCACGATGTTGGCGATGCGGTCGTAATGGAGGTCGAGCCGGGCGAGCGCGGCGAGGTCGGCCGGGCACGAGCGGTTGCCGGGCTCGAGCCCGTGCGGTGAGGCGTAGTGCGTGCAGCGCAACCCGAGCTGGCGCGCCTTTGCGTTCATCATCCGGACGAAGCGCGGCTGCCGGTGGGCCACGTAGTCGGCGAGCGCGATCGCGGCGTCGTTGCCCGAGGGCAGGAGCAGCCCGTACATCAGCGCCTTCACGGTCACGTGCCTGCCGCGTGGCAGGAGGCCGACGCCCGAGCCCGTGTAGTGGAGCGCGTCCGGCGTGATCAGCACCTCGTCGCTCGCCTTCGTGTTCTGGACCACGAGCAGCGCGGTCATCAGCTTGGTGATGCTGGCGATTGGCAGCGTCTCGAGCGGGTTGCGGCGCCAGAGAACGCGGCCGGTCTTGACGTCGAACACCATGGCCGCCTTCGGTGGGTGCTTGAACGTCTGCTGGAAGGTGTCCGTTCCTTCGAGTGAGACGGCGTACGGGTTGCCAGGCGGCGCGGGAGCGGACTGCGGCGCGGGCGCCCGGACCACCGGCTTGAGCGATGCCTGCGGCGCGGTGTCGGGGCCGACGGTGTTGCCGTTGTCGGCGAGCAGGAACCAGGCTGCAGCAACTCCGGCGACGGGCAGCAGAACCGCGAAGAACGCGCGGAAGCGGCGCCTGCGCAGGCGGCGCTTGCGCCACTCCCTTCGCCGCGAGCCGCCCTGCAGCGGGCTAGGACTATTCGTCCGATCCAAGCGCCCCAAACACCCCGATTCCGACTATCGCCAGCACGATGAACGACACCACCACAAGCACGTCCACCCCATGCTCGAGCGCCACCCCCAGCGTCAGGAACGCGAGCAGCGCGATTATCGCCAGTGCCGCTCCGCGCACGAGCAGACGTTGCATTAGTACACCGGCAATCGGTTGGCTTGGTCGTACTCGGTGTTCACGCGGTTCGCAAATAGCTTGATAAGCAGTAACCCGAAGACGAACCCGCCGATGTGCGCGAAGTAGGCGATGCCTCCCCCCAGCGGCGAGTTGAGGGCGGCGTCAAGGAGCTGGAGCAGGAACCAGCCACCCAGCACGACGAGCGCGGGCAGGTCAAGCAGGGTGATGAAGAAGATCAGGATCACCGCGGTGATCACGCGGGCGCGCGGATATAAGAGCGCATACCCCCCCAGTACGGCCGCGATGGCGCCAGAGGCCCCGATGCCGGGCGCCGTGGAGTCGGGCCCGACGGCGACCTGCGCGAAGTTGGCCACCGCTCCGCCCAGCAGGTAGAAGAGGACGAAGCGCCAGCGCGACATCGAATCCTCGATGTTGTTCCCGAAGATCCAGAGGAACAGCATGTTGCCCGCGATGTGCAGGAAACCGCCGTGCATGAACATCGAGGTCCAGAAGGTGATCCAGGTGGCGGGCTGGTTGCTCGGCGTGCCGCTGACGCCCGGCTGACCCTGGCACGCCACCGTGCCCCCCGGCACGAGGTCGCAGTGCTTGCCGGGGTGGGTGACCTCATACGGGATCAGTCCCCAGCGCACGAGGTTGTTCTCGTTCGGCGAGCCGAAACCGATGTGCCCGCCGTGCTGCAGGAACACGAACACAAATACGTTGATCGCGATCAGCGCGACCGTGAGAATCGGGAAGCGCCGCGTCGGGATGTTGTCCTTCAGCGGGATCAAGAATCAGGTCGCAGGTCGCAGGTCGCAGGTCGCAGGAACTGCCTACTGCCTACTGCCAACTGCCAACTCGAAGGCCTGATCCGCGTGGTAGCTGGACCTGACCAATGGTCCGGCAGCCACCGAATCAAAGCCCATCTCGTAGGCCTCGCGCTCCAGCTCCGCGAACTCGTCCGGATGCCAGTAGCGGACCACCGGCAGGTGGTCGCGGGTCGGACGCAGGTACTGCCCGACGGTGAGCACCTGCACGTCGTGGTCGCGCAGGATCTGGAAGGTCTCGAGCAGCTCCTCCTTGGTCTCACCCAGGCCGGTCATCAGGCCGGACTTGGTCACAACCTCGTCGCCGCCCATCTCCTTCGCGTTGCGCAGCACGCGGCAGGAGCGCAGGAACTTCGAGCCACGGCGCGCCAGCGGATACAGGCGCGGCACGGTCTCGACGTTGTGGTTGAAGACGTCGGGGCGCTCGGCGATCACGCGCGCGAGCGGCATCTCCTCGCCGCGGAAGTCGGGCGTAAGCACCTCGACCTTGGTGCCGGGCGCGAGCCGGCGGATCGAGCGGATCACGCCGACAAAGGCGCTCGCGCCGAGGTCGGGCAGGTCGTCGCGGTCGACGCTCGTGATCACTGCGTGGCGCAGGCCCATCTTCTTCACCGACTGGGCCACGCGCAGCGGCTCGAGCGGATCGTTGAAGGTGGGCTTGCCCGTCTTGACGTTGCAGAAGCCGCAGCGCCGCGTGCAGGTGTCGCCGAGGATCATGAAGGTGGCGGTGCCGCGCTGCCAGCACTCGCCGATGTTCGGGCACGCCGCCTCCTTGCAGACGGTGTGGAGGCCCTGGTCCTCGATCAGCTTGTTCAGCTCGCGGTAGCGCGCGCTGCCGGGCGCCGGCCGCTTGAACCACTCCGGCTTGCGCTCCCGGAACGGCAGCACCTCGCCCATCTCGAGCACCCGGGCGCCGCCGGGGTTGGCTCTGGATCTGGTGGCGCTCATCCCGCTGTCGAGACTACAACCCGTGGCTCGCGGTCGAGCGCCTCGCACAGGCGGGCCAGCATCGCCGCGCGGAACGACTCCATGTGCCCGTCGCGCCCAGTCTCCTTGCAGATCGAGCTCATCTGGGCGCCCTCCATCCCGCACGGGACGATCCACTCGAACGGCTGGAGGTCGTTGTCGACGTTCACCGCGAAGCCGTGCGTCGTGACACGCCGCGACACGTGCACGCCGATCGAGGCGATTTTGCCCTTGGAGGCCCACACACCGGTCAGGCCGTCGCGGACCTCCGCCTCGACGCCCTCATCCGCCAGCGCCGCGATCACCGCGCGCTCGAGGGCGGCCACATACTCGTGCACGCCCTCGATGCGCATGATCGGATAGCCGACGAGCTGACCGGGACCGTGGTAGGTCACGGCCCCGCCGCGGTCGGCGTTGCACACCTCGATGCCCTGGGAGGCGTACCACTGCTCGCCCATGGGCAGCTCACCGGCTCCGGTGCGACGCCCGCGCGTGTAGACCGGCTCGTGCTCCAGCAGGAGCAGATGATCGCCGGACTCGCCCGCCTGGACGGCGTCGCGGAGCTCCTCCTGCATCCGCACGCCCTCGGCGTACGGCACCAGCTCTGTGTGCTCTACGACGTGTAGTTCAGCCATCCCAGCCTTCGATGTGCCTCCGCACCGCCGACAGGAACTGCGCCGCCAGCGCTCCGTCGAGCGCCCGGTGGTCCCACGACATGCAGAGGTAGGTCATCGGCCGGATCGCGATGCTATCCCCGTTCACCACCACGGGCCGCTTGGTCACGGCCTCGAGGTCGAGGATCGCCACCTGCGGCTGGTTGATGATCGGCGTCGCGAGCAGCGCGCCGAACGCGCCGGGGTTGGTGATCGTGAACGTGCCGCCGCTTACCTCGTCCGGCGTGAGCTTCTTCGAA
>DATBKS010000281.1:0-13063 GCA_036555755.1 Thermoleophilaceae bacterium | reverse complement strand
ACGCCGTCGACGATCACGTCGTAGCCCTCGATGATCTCCATGATGTTCGAGGCGTCGAGGCGCGTCTGGTACTTGACGACGTTGACGTCCGGGTTGATCTCCTTGATGGCGGTCTCCGCGGAGTCCACCTTGGGGATCCCGATACGGTCGTTCGAGTGCGCCACCTGGCGCTGAAGGTTCGAGAGGTCGACGACGTCGTTGTCGACGATGCCGAGGGTGCCCACGCCCGCGGCGGCCAGGTAGAGCGCGGCCGGTGAGCCGAGCCCGCCGGCGCCGAGCAGGAGCACCTTCGCCTCGAGCAGCTTGGTCTGGCCCTCGAGCCCGACCTCGGGAATCAGGATGTGGCGCGAGTAGCGCTCGCGCTGCTCGGCCGAGAGGGCCTTGGGGACGTCGACCTCGTAGCCGCGGTCCTTCCAGAGAGTGATGCCGCCGTTCATCGACTCGACGTTCTCGTAGCCGAGCTCCTTGAGCATCGTGTTGGCTGCGAGAGCGGAGCGCTGGCCGGAGGCGCAGTAGGTGATCACGCGCTCGGCCTTGTCGGGCGCGGCGCCCTCGATGCGGGACTCGAGGTGCCCGCGCGGCACGTGCACGGCGCCCGGCAGGTGCGACTGCTCGAACTCGTGCTGCTCGCGGACGTCCACGATCACGTAGCCGTTGTGGCCGTTCGAAATCAGCTCATGGACCTCGCCCGGGTCCACTTCCTTTATCTGGCTTCTGATCTCGCGGATCAGGTCTGCGCCGCTGGGCATCTCTTCGAAACTCCTAAAAGCCGGTCGGTCTTTACTTCATTAAGTGTAGCGGCCCAGAAATGGTTCGAGGCGCCCCGAAGGGCACCTCGAATCCTAGACCCAAGAAATGCTGTGGAAGCCAAAAGCTTCCTCGTTCAGTGTCTCACGCTTTGGGGGTCGGGACATGGGGTCTGGGCCCCATCTTGCAGATCAGCCGGAGGAGGCCAGCAGACGGGCGAGCTGTGCCTTCTTCAAGCGGCTCGACGCCGCAGCGAGCCAGCTCAGCCTGCCGTGGCGGACGCCGATCAGCAGCCGCCAGCGCCGGTGGGAGACGGACAGCAGGTAGTTGTTGCCCCTGCGGGCGAGCACCCGCTCGCCGCGCAGGGCGCGCCGGGCCGTGCCGAGGCGGACGCCAACATGGGCGCGCCCCGCATGGAACGACGCAGCGGTTGACACGACGAAGTTCGCTCGGCCGTGGCCGTCGACGTGCACGGCGAGGTCATAGCCGCCGCGCAGGCAGAAGTGGAGGAAGCCGTGCCCGCGGCGCGTCGCGGCGCCGAGCGCCCGGGTGAGCCGCGCGCGCGTCATCCCGAGACGGGCCCTGCCGAGCCCGCTGTTGGCGGCGCCGCCGAACTTCGGACAGGCGCGGAGCTTGCCGCCCGCGCCGCCTCCGGCACCGCCGCCGTGGCCGGACCCGCCGCCGCCTCCGGAGCCTCCGCCGCCGCCGGTCGTACCGCTGCCCTTCTGGCCGCTGTACTTGCCGGGGTCCTTGTAGGGCGTGTAGTGGCCGGGGCCCGGCTTGGCCTGGCAGCCCGGATCGGCCGGCACCTTCCCGATCAGCACGACCCCGCCGCGGCCCGGGCCGAAGTACGGCTTCCAGTCAGCCGGGAAGCCCGGGAGCTGCGACGGGTCCGCGGTCTTGTGGTTGATCGTGAAGTTTTCGACGTGCACGCCGCCGTTGCCCCAGCGCTTGTCGAAGAAATAGTGGCCGTCGAAGTGGTAGGTCTCGGTCGACCCGTCGCCGGCGATGATCTGGCCCGTCCAGTGGTCCTGCTGGTAGTACCAGCACTTGTTCACGGCGGCCGCCACGCGCGCGGGCTCCTTCGTCAGGAACGTGACGAGGCCGAGCTGGGTGATGTCCTGGTGCGTCTTGTCGTAGTCGACGCAGAAGGGATCGGCGTTCGGCTTCGGGAACGTCGTCCCCTGGCCCGCGTATTGAAGCGTGCAGATGAACGGGTTCGAGCCGTCCCACGGCTCGACGCTCGCGCCTAACGCCGGCGTCGCAAATGTCACCGCCAAGGCGACGACAACCCCTGCCAGGATCGCCCCCCGCATCGCGGACGGAAAGCTAGCCCCTCACGCGCGCGCGTGCGCCGGTTGGCTAGCGGCCGGCGTTGGTCAGGATCTTCGCGAGCTTCGGTATCGAGAGCTTGCGCGAGACCGAGGCGATGTAGACGACACGGTTCTTCGACAACCCGACCAGCAGGCGCCAGTGCTTGTGGGTCACGCCGAAGACCCAGTCGCGCTTGCGGTGGCCGAGCACCTGCTCGTGGTGGAGCGAGCTGCGCACGCGCGTCAGGCGCGAACCGATCTTGACCTTGCCGGCGTGGAACGACTTGCCGCTCGCGATCACGACGTCGGTCTTCGACTTGCGGCCGAAGTGGACGGCGAGGTCACCGCCCTTGCGCAGGCAGTAGTGGTAGAAGCCGTGGGCGCGCCGGGTGGGCTTGCCGAAGCGCTTGCGAATGGTCGCCCGCTTCAGGCCGAGCCGCGCGCGGCCCATCCCGTTGTTCGCGTTGCCGCGCAGGTTCTTGCAGCTCGCGCCGGCGTGCGTCGTGGTGCCGGGATTCGGCCCGCCGAGTCCGCCGAGGATGCCGCCACCGCCGCCACCGCTACCGCCGCCGCCCTGTGCCTGGGTCGCGCAGCTCTGGACCACAGGGACGTTGACGATCGAGCCCAGGTCGCTCGGCAGACCGGGAATGGCGCTCGGCGGGGCAGGCAGCCCGTTGATGAGCACCTTCGTCAGCGCACTGCCACCGGTGCCCGTGGCCTTGTTGAAGAAGAGCGCGCTGTCGAACTCATAGAGCGGCCCGGTGAAGTGGTCGACCCGGTAGACGGCGCATTTGTTGACCGTCGCCGACAGCTGGTTCGGCCCGTCGTTGATCAGCGCGACGAGCTGCGCCTCGGCGTCGGCGGCGCTCGAGCCGGGATGGTCGTAGGAGGCGCACAGCGGATCCGCGGCGGGATCCTGGAGCGCCGCCCCGTTCTGGACGGTGCAGGTGAACGGGTTCGACCCGTCCCATGCCTGGACTCCGGCAGCCGACGCCGGCGCGGCGAAGATCGCCGACAACAGCAAGGCTCCCGCTACGAACGCCCCCCTCATCCGCCCGCGAAAGCTACTCTGGCTGGCGTGCGTTCGCGTCAGTTGATCGCGCTCGTCACGTTCGCCGCCGCCGCGCTCATCGCGATCGGAGCGGTGGCCCTGGCGGAGCGAACGGGGAGCAAGGGCAAGGACGAGTTCGACGGCTCGCTGCTGCCGGCGGACGTGCCCGCGCCGGCGTTCAACCTGCGCGACCAGGACGGCCGCGCCACCAGCATGGCCGAGTTTCGCGGCAAGCCGGTGATCGCGACGTTCCTGTACTCGCACTGCAAGGACACTTGCCCCGCGGAGGCGCGCCTGGTCAACCAGGCGGTGAAGGAGCTGGGCAACCCGCCGGCAACGGTGCTCGCCTTCACGGTCGATCCCGCGAACGACACGCCGGCGAGCGTCCATGCCTTCCTGCGCAAGGAGAAGATCAGCGTGCCGTTCCGCTGGCTGCTCGGCACGAAGGCGGAGCTCGAGCCGATCTGGAAGGGCTACGCGGTCACGCCACAGCGCGCCGACGAGGAGCACATGGCGCGCATCGTCCTGATCGACAAGAAGGGGATGCAGCGGGTGGGCTATCCCTTTGATCAGACCTCGCCAGATCGCATCGCGCACGACATGAGGCTGTTAGCGCGCGAGTGATCGTTATCCTACTTGGCAGGTAGGTTTTCGCGCGATGATGTTCAGCACCAAAGCCGAGTACGGCATACGCATCATGGCCCACCTCGCTGCGTACGACGGGGATGGCCCCGTCTCGCTGTCCGCAATCGCGGACGCCGAGGGCCTGCCGCTGGCGTATCTCGAGCACCTGGTGCAGCGCCTGCGGCGTGCGGAGCTCGTGGACTCGAGACGCGGAGCGCACGGCGGCTATACCCTCTCTCGTCCCGCCGACTCGATCACGATGGCCGAGGTGGTGGAGGCGCTCGAGGGCGACATCGCCCCGATCGAGTGCATCAGCGCGCAGGACGATGGCACGCTCGTATGCGCCCGCGAGGCGCAGACCGATCGCGTCTGTCCCACGAAGGTCCTGTGGACGCGCGTTCAGGGCTCGATCGTGCGCACGCTGAAGGACATCACGCTGTCAGAACTTGTAGTCCCGACGACTAGGAAGAAAGCAACCGTATGAGCTTGGAGATTCAGAACCTTCACGTCCGCATCGAGGAGCGGGAGATCCTCAAGGGCGTGGACCTCAAGGTCTCGAAGGGCGAGACCCATGCCCTGATGGGGCCCAACGGGTCCGGCAAGTCCACTCTTGCCAACACCATCATGGGCAACCCCAACTACGAGGTCACCGAGGGCAAGATCCTCGTGAACGGCGAGGACGTGACCGAGGCCGATCCCGACGAGCGGGCCAAGGCCGGCGTGTTCATGGCCTTCCAGTACCCGGCCACGATCCCGGGCGTGTCCGTCGCCAACTTCCTGCGGACGGCCGTGAACGCGCGCCGCGAGGAGCCGATCAAGGTCAAGGAGTTCGGGCAGACGCTGCGGACCAACATGGATCTGCTGAAGATCGACCCGGAGTTCACGAAGCGCTACCTGAACGAGGGCTTCTCCGGCGGCGAGAAGAAGCGCGCCGAGATCCTTCAGCTGGCGATGCTCAAGCCCGAGTTCGCCGTGCTCGACGAGACCGACTCCGGCCTCGACATCGACGCACTGCGGATCGTCTCGGACGGGGTCAACGCGCTACGCGGTCCCGAGCTCGGCACGCTGATCATCACCCACTACACGCGCATCCTGCAGTACGTGACCCCCGACTTCGTGCACATCATGCTCGACGGCAAGATCGTGCGCGAGGGCGGCAAGGAGCTCGCCGACGAGCTCGAGGAGAAGGGCTACGACTGGATCCGCGAGGAGGTGGGCGCCGGTGCCGCCTAGTTTCCTCGAGGAGCGGCGCAAGGCCGCGCTCGAGGTCTACGAGCGCGAGCCCGTTCCCACCTGGCGGCGCTCCGGCTTCTGGACGACGTCGCTGCGCAACCTGCAGCTCGACGAGCTCGAGCCGCGCCACTACGACGCTGTCGAGTCGTTCGACGACATCCCCGCGGTGGCGCACGATGTGCTCGGCTCCGAGGAGCTCAGCGGGCTGATCGTGCAGCGCGGAGCGAGCACGATCTACTCGACGCTCGACCCGGCCGTCGAGGAGCAGGGCGTGATCTTCACGTCGCTCGAGCGCGCCGTGGAGGAGCATCCCGACCTCGTCGAGCACTGGTACATGAAGCGGCTCTCCGAGGACGAGGGGAAGTTTCCCGCTGCGTCGGCCGCGTTCTGGACCGGCGGCGCCTTCCTGCACGTCCCGAAGAACCTGAAGATCGAGAAGCCGTTCCAGGTCGTCTACGTGATCGACGAGCCGGGCACGGCGCAGTACGCGCACACGCTCGGCGTCGTCGGCGAGTTCTCCGAGTGCTACCTCCGTGAGTACTGCGTGGCGCCTGACTTCGAGGGCCAGGCGCTGCACGCGGGCGGCTTCGAGCTCTACTGCCAGACCGGCTCTCAGGTGCGTCTCGCGCACTTCCAGGACTGGGGCAGCGGCGAGATCTACGACATCTCGGTGAAGCGCGTGGAGATCGCTCGCGACGCGCACTGCGGCTGGGTGCCGATCCACCTGGGCGGCCACCTGACCAAGCAGACGCTCGACATCATCACCGCCGAGCAGGGCGCCGACATGCGCCACAACGGGCTCTACTTCACCGAGGGCACGGAGCACCTCGACCTCTTCACCACCGACCTGCACGAGCAGGGCAACACCACGGGCGACACGGTGTGGAAGGGCGCGCTGACCGGCGAGTCGCGCGGCTCGTACGAGGGGCTGATCCACATCGTGGAGGGCGCCCAGCAGACCAACACCTATCTCCAGACGCACTCGATGCTGCTCTCGCCGAAGGCGAAGGCGGACTCGATCCCGTCGCTGATCGTCAAGACCGACGACGTGTCCGCGTCGCACGGCGGCACCGTCGGCGAGGTGGACGACGAGATCGTCTTCTACATGATGACCCGCGGCATCTCGCGCCAGGACGCCGTGCGGATCCTCGTCGAGGGCTACTTCGAGCCGGTGATCGGCAAGCTCGATGACGAGCACCTCGAGGAGGTCGTGCGCGAGCGGATCGCCGGCAAGATCGCGGCGGCCGAGGAGCACGTCGAGGAGTACATCTCGCAGCGCTGATGGCTACCGCACCCGCCACCACCCTCCCGGACGTCCGCTCCGACTTCCCCGTGCTACTTCGGGAGTGGAACGGGCAGCGGGTGACGTACGTGGATTCGGCGGCGACGTCGCAGAAGCCCACGCAGGTGCTCGACGCGATGGACCGTTTCCTGCGCGAGTCGAACGCCAGCGTGCACCGCGGGCTATACGACCTCGGGCGCGAGGCCACCGACATGTTCGAAGGCGCGCGCGAGCGGATCGCGCGTTTCGTGGGCGGCGACGCCGAGACCACGATCTTTACCCACAACGCCACCGAGGCGATCAACCTCGTGGCCTACGCGTGGGCGCGCGACCATCTCGGCCCGGGCGACGAGGTGCTCATCACGCGGATGGAGCACCACTCGAACATCGTGCCGTGGCAGCTCGCCTGCCAGGACACCGGCGCCAAGCTGCGCTACCTGGACATCTCCGACGACGGGCTCATCTCGCTCGACGAGCTCGACTCCGTGCTCGCCGAGGGGCGCGTGAAGCTCGTCGGCGTGGTGCACGTGTCGAACGTGCTGGGCACGATCAACCCGGTGGCCGAGGTCGTGGCGCGTGCGCATGCGGCCGGCGCCGTGGTGGTCGTCGACGGCACGCAGGCCGTGCCGCAGATGCCCGTCGATGTCGGCGAGATCGGCGCGGACTTCTACGCGTGGACCGGGCACAAGGCCCTTGGCCCGACCGGCGTCGGCGTGCTGCACGGGCGGCGCGAGCTGCTGTCCGCGATGAGGCCGTTCGTTTCCGGCGGGCACATGATCTCCCGGGTGGACGACGAGATGTCCACCTGGAGCGAGCTGCCGCACAAGTTCGAGGCGGGCACGTCCGCGATCGCGGAGGCGATCGGGCTCGGCGCCGCCGTGGACTACCTCAGCGGCCTCGGGATGGACGCGGTGCGCGCGCACGAGGAGTCGCTGACGGCATACGCGCTCGAGCGGCTGCCCGAGGTTCCGGGCCTGACCGTCTTCGGGCCGCCCGACGCGTCGCAGCGCGGCGGTGTCGTCTCGTTCGCGATGGAGGGCATCCACCCGCACGACATCGCCGAGGTGTGCGACCGCCATGCGGTCTGCATCCGCGCGGGGCACCACTGCACGCAGCCGCTGATGCGCCGCCTCGGCGTGGGCGCGACCGGCCGCGCGTCCTTCCACGTCTACAACCACCCGGACGATGTGGACCGTCTGGTGGACGCGCTTCAGGATGCCCGGCGAGTCTTCGAGCTCTAGCTAACCTTTTGTAAGCCCATGGCTATGGACGAGCTCTACAGAGACAACATCCTCGACCACTACAAGAACCCGAGGAACTTCGGAGAGCTCGACTCCCGCGACCTCGAGTTTCACGACCACAACCCGCTCTGCGGCGACGAGCTGGGCGTGCACATCAAGGTCGAGGACGGCAAGATCGCCGACCTTCGCTTCCACGGACAGGGCTGCGCGATCTCGCAGGCGGCGGCCTCGATCTCCTCGGAGGAGCTGATCGGAATGCCCGTGGACGACGTGGGCGATCTGTCCGCCGAATGGGTGATCGACCAGCTCGGGATCGACATCTCCCCCACGCGCCGCAAGTGCGCGCTGCTCAGCCTCAAGGTGCTCCGCGGTGCGACCACCGGCGACGCCTCCTGGCCCCAGGACTAGTCGGGGCTTCGCCGCAAGACTGATTGCAGCCCGCGCTTCGCGGGAGGTGGGATCCCACGGATCGGGTACTGAATCGCCGACGCATCGGCGCAACTAGCGCACCGATGCGGGTTTTCGGGGTGACCCTCACCAAGGAGAGACATGCGCCATACCGTCCTGGCACTGCTGTCGTTCGTTGTGCTGGCTGCGCCGGCACAGGCAGCCACCGCACCCGCGCCGAAGGGCGCTCCGGCCTCGAACGTTGGGCCACTGAGCGCCACTTTGAACGGGAGCGTGAATTCGAACGGCCACGCCACCACGATCCACTTCGAGTACGGAACTACGAAGAAATACGGGAACACGACTCCCAAGCAGGCGGTCGGGTCAGGCGTGACGCCGATCCCCGTCGCCGCCAGCGTTGCCGGGCTGAAGTCCGGCACGCGCTACCACTTCCGGCTCGTGGCGACGAGCAGCGCCGGCACCAAGCGGAGTGGCGACCGGTCCTTCAAGACGTTGAAGCCGACCACGACGCCGACGTTCACGCCGAACCCGGTCGTGTTCAGCCACCCGTTCACCATCTCGGGCCAGCTGACCGGCACCGGTTCCGGAAAGGCGACGGTCACGCTGCTTGGACGCCCGTTCCCCTACAACACGCCGTTCGTTCAGATCGGTAACTCGATCATCAGCAACGCCGACGGCACGTACGCCTTCACGTTCTCGTCCGCGGCAGCAAGCTCGCAGTTCGAGATCAAGGCGAACACGAACCCGCCGATCACGACCGCGGCGGTGACGATGCCGGTGACATCGCTGATCTCGCTGCACACGCCGACGCATGTGCGCAAGGGACACCTCGCGCGCTTCAGTGGCACCGTGCTGCCTGCGCAGGACGGGCTGATCGTGAAGATCCAGAAGCGCGACCGGACCGGGATCTTCCACACCGTCGCCCACACGAACCTGCACCACAAGAACGCGGGCTCCTCGACCTTCAGCCGCCGCCTGCGGCTGAAGCGGACGGGCACCTACCAGGCCGTCGTCGTCTCGGCCGGCGGCGCGATCTCCCCGGGCACGAGCCCCGCGAAGAGCATCAAGGTCCGCGGGAAGCACAAGCACAAGCACCACTGAGGAAGTAGCCGACCTCGCGTATCACCACCGCCGGTTCTGCTTCGAGCCGGCGGTGGGTGACGCACTATGCGGCGGCCTGGACGCCCGGGCCCGGGCGGTTCACGACATCCCTGGCCGTCAGGGGCTGGCCGCAGCGGTCGCAGGTCAGGTGGTCGGTTACGTGGCCGCCGCAGTCGCGGTGCTCGATGAGCCGCGGGGGACCGTCGGGGGCGGCGTACTTGTCGCCCCACTTCACGAGGGTCATCAGCACCGGCCAGAGGCCGATGCCCTTCTCGGTCAGCCGGTACTCGAAGCGCGCGGGGCGCTCCTGGTACTGGCGCTTCTCGAGGATGTCCTCCTCGACGAGCCGCGCGAGACGGGCGCTCAGCACGTTGCGCGCCACGCCCAGATCGGCTTGGAAGTCCTCGAAGCGGCGGACGCCCAGGAAGGCGTCGCGGATGATCAGCAGCGTCCAGCGCTCGCCGATCAGCTCGAGGGTCCGGGCGATCGAGCAGTTCTGTCCTTCGTAGTCCCTCTTGAGCACGAGAGTGATTCTAGTCACAGTTGGTTGCGTCATGCAACTCACTGTGCAATAGTCCGTTTCGTCATGCAACGGCACCACACAGGAGACCTCATGGAATCGCTCGCCGCTCTGCTCCAGGACCCCCGGCGACTGGCTGACCTCGGCCCGACCGAAGAGGAAGTGCTCGAGGACCTGACCTGGCCGAGTTCCGCGGAACGCCGCTCGTGACCGCTGAGGCCACAGGCCGCAGGCCGCACGCCCGGTCGCTCGAGATGTCCGGGCTCGAGCACCTCGAGGCGATTCGCGACGGACGGATTCCCCCGCCGCCCATCGCGGAGCTCATGGGCTTCGAGCTCGTCGAGGTCGGCCACGGCCGCGCGACCTTCGCGGTCAAGCCGGGCGTCCAGCACTACAACCCGATCGGCGTGGTGCACGGCGGGCTCGCCGCCACTCTGCTCGACTCCGCCATGGGCTGCGCCGTGCAGAGCACGCTCGACCCCGGCACCGGCTACACGACGCTCGACCTCAACACCACGTTCCTGCGGCCGATGACCGCCGACACGGGCCGCGTTGTGTGCGAGGCGATCGTGGTGCACACGGGCAGCCGCGTCGCGACGGCGGAGGGGCGAGTGTTCTCGGCCGCCACCGGCAAGCTGATCGCCACCGGGACCTGCACCTGCGTGATCCTCCCGTCGGAGAGCTGAGCGGTGGAGCGTCGCTGGAAGGTCCTGCTGGTCACCGCGGTCGCGGTGTTCATGGGCTTCCTGGACGTGACGATCGTCAACATCGCCTTCCCGGACATCCGCGCGTCCTTCCCGGACGATTCGCTCGCGGGCCTCTCGTGGGTGCTCAACGCCTACAACATCGTGTTCGCCGCACTGCTCGTGCCGGCCGGCCGCGTGGCCGACATCGTCGGGCGCCGCCGCCTGTTCTTCGTCGGCCTGCTCACGTTCCTGGCGGCCTCGGCGGTGTGCGGCGCCGCGAACTCCGTTGAGATGCTCGTGGCCGCGCGCGTGGTCCAGGCCGTCGGCGCCGCGATCCTCGTCCCCACCTCACTCGGCCTGCTGCTGCCGGAGTTCCCGCTCGAGCAGCGCGCCACGGCGACGGCGCTCTGGGGGGCGACCGGCGCCGTGGCCGCTGCCACCGGCCCCTCGCTCGGCGGTGTGCTCGTCCACGCCACCGACTGGCGACTCGTCTTCTTCGTGAACATCCCGATTGGCCTCGCCGCGCTCGTCCCGGCGCGCAAGCTGCTGAGGGAGGTCAAGCAGGAGGGCGGCAGTCTTCCGGACGCCCTCGGCACCGCGCTCCTGACGCTGGGCGTCGCAGCGCTTTCACTCGGAATCGTGAAGGGGCCGGACTGGGGTTGGGGTGACGCGAAGACGCTCGGATCGCTGGCGGCCGGCGTCATCCTCCTCGTCGCCCTCATCTACCGGTCGAGCACGCACCGCGCCCCGGTCTTCGAGCTGAGCCTCTTCAAGGTCCGGTCGTTCAGCGTCGCGGTTACGGGCACGTTCCTGTTTTCGCTCGCCTTCTACGCGCTGCTGCTCTGCAACATCCTCTTCCTCACCGAGGTCTGGAACTACTCGATCCTCAAGGCGGGCTTCGCGGTCACGCCAGGGCCGCTGATGGCAGCCGTGTCGGCCGCCGTTGCCGGGCGGATATCGGACCGCTACGGCCAGCGCGTGATGGCGGTGCCCGGTCCTCTGGTGTTCGCGACGGGGTGCCTGATGTTCGCCACGACGCTCGGCTCCGACCCGCACTACCTAACCCACTACCTGCCGGCAACCATCCTCACCGGCACCGGCGTGGGGATGAGCTTCGCCTCGTTCAGCAGCGCGGCCGTGGCGGAGCTGCCGCCCACGCGCTTCGCCACCGGCAGCGCGATCGCGTCCTGCCTTCGTCAGGTCGGCGCCGTGCTCGGCATCTCGGTGCTGATTGCGCTACTTGGCACGAGTCAGTCGCTCCACACGTTCCACCAGGCGTACGGGCTGATGGCGATACCGTCGGCCGCGGCTGGGATCCTGGCTGTGGCGCTCGGCCGCGTGCGAGCGCGCGATCCGCTGCAGACGGCGATCCAGCCTGCTGAAATCGCTTCCTGAGCGACGTTTTGCCCCGGACCGCTCGGGGCACGTTCGGACAGAGCAGATCGCTAGAATCCCGCCCATATCCGACTTCGGTACAAGGAATTACTTTGGCCAGCACTGACAAGACGCGAATCCAGAAGCCCAGCTCGATAAACGAGGACGAGCAGGGGCAGCTCGTCGCGAAGAAGGGGATCTCCCGCGAGGTCGTCGAGGAGATGTCCAAGATCAAGGGTGAGCCCGACTGGATGCTCCAGAAGCGTCTGAAGTCGCTCGAGATCTTCCAGCGCAAGCCCATCCCGACCTGGGGTGTCGATCTCTCCGGCCTGAACTTCGATGAGCTCGTGCTCTACTCCCCGCCCACGGCGGGCCGCTACAACTCGTGGGACGACGTCCCCGAGGAGATGAAGAAGACCTACGAGGACCTCGGCATCCCGCAGGCCGAGCGCGAGCACCTCGCGGGCGTCGTAGGCGTGTGGCGCCAGGAGCCCGTGTACGAGGGCCTGAAGAAGGAGTTCGCCGATCTCGGAATCCTGTTCTGCTCGATGGACACGGCGGTGCAGAAGTACCCCGAGCTGGTCGAGCCCTACTTCATGACCAAGTGCGTGCCGCCGCAGGACAACAAGTTCTCGGCGCTGCACGGCGCGATCTGGTCGGGCGGCTCGTTCGTCTACGTGCCCAAGGGCGTGAAGGTCGACCTTCCGCTGCAGGCTTACTTCCGCATGGAGGGCGCCGGCGAGGGCACCTTCGAACACACGCTGATCATCGCCGACGAGGGCTCCGACGTTAACTACATCGAGGGCTGCACGGCTCAGACCTACAGCGTCAACTCGATGCACTCGGCCGTGGTCGAGATCTTCGTGAAGGACGGCGCCAAGGCCCGCTACACGACGGTCCAGAACTGGTCGAAGGACGTCTACAACCTCAACACCAAGCGCGCGGTCGTCGGTGCCGAGGGCACCGTCGAGTGGGTCGGCGGCTCCATGGGCGCCAAGTACGTGATGCTCTACCCGGGCTCGTTCCTGCTCGGCGAGGGCGCGCGTGCCGACCACCTGAACGTGGGCGTCGCCAGCGGGGAGGTGTGGAAGGACACCGGCGCCAAGGTGATGCACCTCGCGCCGAACACCACGTCCAACATCCTCGCCAAGTCGATCTCAAAGGACGGCGGGATCATGGGCTACCGCGGGCTGGTCCGGATGGGCCACAACTCGCAGGGGTCCAAGGCTCGCGTCCAGTGCGACGGCCTGATGATGGACGAGTACTCACGCTCCGATACGTGGCCTGACATTCAGATTCAGAACCCGCACGTGACCGTGGCCCACGAGGCCGTCGTCGGCAAGATCTCCGACGAGCAGATGTTCTACCTGCAGTCGCGCGGGCTGTCTGAGGAAGAGGCTGCGGCGATGATCGTGAACGGCTTCATCGAGCCGGTCACGAAGGAGCTGCCGATGGAGTACGCCGTCGAGCTGAACCGCCTGAT
>DATBKS010000280.1:0-11365 GCA_036555755.1 Thermoleophilaceae bacterium | reverse complement strand
AGCGGGCGCTGCACGAATGCGCGGGCGTCGCGCAGGACGGCGATGCGCTCGCCCTCGAATATCTCCTGGAAGCGGAGGTACGCCGCGCGGGCGTTGGCGAGCCCGGCGCGGCCGGCGATGTCGCTGTGGCCGGCGGCCTCGAGCCGCTTGTCGACCTCGGTGTCGACGCGCGAGACGAAGAACGAGGCGACCGAGTGGCGGTCGAGCGGCAGCCCTTCGGCGTGGCGGCGCTCGAGCGCGCGGACGTACGCGTGCATGACGTCCTCGTAGGCGGACACCGCGAACAGCAGCGTCACGTTCACGTTCATGCCCTCGTAGAGCGCCTGCTCGATCGCGGGGATACCCTCCGGCGTCGCCGGGATCTTGATCATCAGGTTGGGCCGGTCGACCAGGCCCCAGTACTGGCGCGCCTGCTCGAGCGTGCCCTCGGTGTCGTGGGCGAGGCGAGGGGCCACCTCGAGTGACACGTAGCCGTCGAGGCCGCCGGTGCCCTCCCAGACGGGGCGCAGCACGTCGGCGGCGAGCGACACGTCCTCCACCGCGAGCTTGCGGTAGATCTCGCGCGCCTCGAGGTTGTCCCGCGCGAGCTGCGCGAGCTCCTCGTCGTAGTCGGGACTGCCGAGGATCGCCTTCTCGAAGATCGATGGGTTGGCGGTCACGCCGCGCAGCGAGTCCTCGCGGACCATGCGCTCGAGCTCGCCGGAATCGATCAGGCTGCGGCGGATCTGGTCGAGCCAGATGCTCACGCCGGCCTCGGTGAGAGCGGCGAGCCGCTCGTTCACACCCTGCGTAACGCTCATGTGAGCTCCTCCTACCTTCGGGCTCGGTCGAGCGAGGCGCGTGCCTCTTCGGCCACCCGTTGCGGGGTGAAGCCGAAATGCTCGAAGAGGACCTTGTCTGGCGCGGATGCGCCGAATGTGTGCATCCCGATCACGGAACCGAGATCGCCCGTGAAGCGCTCCCAGCCGAGCGTCGCCGCGGCCTCGACAGCCACGCGCGCGCGCACGCCGGGCAGGAGCACCTCATCGCGGTAACCGTCTTCCTGCTCAAAGAAGCGCTCGGCGCACGGCACGCTGATCACGCGCGCCGCGATGCCCTCGTCGGCCAGCAGCTTCTGCGCCTCCACGCACAGCTGCACCTCGGAGCCCGTGCCGATCAGCTGCACGTCGGGCTCCGCGCCGTCGGGCGGGTCGCTCAGCACGTAGGCGCCGCGGTCCACCGCGTCGTTCGGCACGCTGTCCGGGTCGAGCGTGGGCAGACCCTGCCGGGTCTCGACGATCGCCACGGGACCGTCCAGCCGCCACATCGCAAAGCGCCAGGACTGCATCGTCTCGTTCGCGTCAGCCGGGCGCAGGACGTAGAGGTTCGGGATCGCGCGCAGGCCGGCCAAATGCTCGATCGGCTGGTGCGTCGGCCCGTCCTCGCCGAGCCCGATGGAGTCGTGCGTGTAGACGAACAACGACGGCAGCTTCATCAAAGCGGCCAGCCGAATTGTGTTCTTCATGTAATCGGAGAACTGGAGGAACGTCGCCCCGAGGGCGCGGAAGCCGTGCGCGACGAGGCCGTTGACGATCGCTCCCATCGCGTGCTCGCGCACGCCGTAGTAGACGTTGCGCCCATCGAAGCTGCCCGGCTCGACGTCGCCGCCGTCCGTGATCGTCGTGAGCGTCGAGGACGACAGGTCCGCCGCTCCGCCGAGCACATTCGGGATCTTCGAGGCGGTCCAGTCGAGCGCCTGCTGCCCCGCCTTGCGGGTGGCGATCTTGCCCTCGCTCGCCTCGATGCGCGGCATGTCGGCGTCCCACTCGTCGGGCAGCCGGCCATCCATGATCAGCTTGAGCCCGTGCCAGAGCTCGGGGTGCTGGGCCTCGTAGGCCTCGGCCCGCTCGTCCCACTCCTCCTCGTACTGCGCGCCGCGATCCTTGGCCTGGCGGAAGTGAGCAAGCGCGTCCTCGGGCACATAGAAGGGCTCGAGCGAAGGCCAGCCGTAGGCCTTCTTGGTCAGCTCGACCTCCTCCTCACCGAGCGCGGCGCCGTGCGCGGCCTTCGTGTCCTGCTTGTTCGGGCTGCCGTAGCCGATGTGGGTCCGCAGGATCACGAGCGACGGCTTGTCCTCGACCTCCATCGCCGCACGCGTGGCGGACTCGATGTTGTCGAGCTCGAGGTCCTCGCCCAGGTCCTGGACGTGCCAGCCGTACGACTCGTAGCGGGCGCCGACGTCGTCGCTGAACGAGAGCGCGGTGGGCCCGTCGAGCGAGATGTGGTTGTTGTCGTAGAACATCACGAGGCGGCCGAGGCCGAGGTGGCCGGCCAGCGAGGACGCCTCGGAGCCGATGCCCTCCATCATGTCGCCGTCGCTTGCGATGGCGAAGGTGTGGTGGTCGATGATCTCGTGGCTATCCCTGTTGAAGCGCGCGGCCAGCATGCGCTCGGCGAGCGCGAAGCCGACGGCGTTGCCCACGCCCTGCCCGAGCGGCCCGGTGGTGATCTCCACACCGGGCGCGTGGTGGCGCTCCGGGTGGCCGGGGGTCTTCGAGCCGAGCTGGCGGAAGTTCTTGAGGTCGTCGAGCGTGAGGCCGTAACCCGAGAGGTAGAGGGAGGCGTACAGGAGCATCGACGCGTGCCCGTTGGAGAGCACGAAGCGGTCGCGGTCGAACCACTCGGGGTTGCCGGGGTTGTGCTTCATCACCCGCGCGTACAGGACGTACGCCAGCGGGGCGAGCGCCATCGGGGCGCCAGGGTGTCCCGAGTTCGCGGCCTGAACCGCGTCCATCGAGAGGGTGCGAATTGTGTTCACGCAAAGCTCTTCGAGAGCCCGCGTGTCCGTGGGGGTTGTCGTCATAGGACTCCCTCGCTAGCGGTTTCCGAGTGGGTTTCCCGAGTCGATCTCGCGTACTCCTGAGAAGCTAGAAGGGCCGCGCCTATTACCCCGGCTGCGGGACCTCCACGGGCCATTGCAATGCGAACGCCGGGGAGCGAAGCCGGCAGCGCGCGCGACTTGGCCTCCTCCACCGCCCGGTCGAAGTAGAAGTCGCTCGCGGCGGACAGCCCGCCGCCGATCACCACCCACTCCGGCTCGAAGATGTTGATCGCGTTGGAGACGCCCACCCCGAGCCAGGTGCCGAACTGCTCGAACAGCTTGAGCGCATCGGGGTCGCCCTCGTGGGCCGCGGCGACGGTGTCGCGCCCGGTGACTCGCCCCTTCTCCGCGACGATCCGGCCGAGCCGAGAGTCGGGACGCTCCCGGCCGAGCTCGGTGGCGTCGCGCTCGAGCGCGAGCCCGCTGCACAGAGCCTCCATGCAGCCGCGGTTGGGGCAGTTGCCCGGGCATTCCGGGCCGTCGGCCTGGATGACCACGTGGCCGAGCTCCGCGCCGAGACCGGTGGCTCCGCGGAACACGCGCCGGTTGATCACCACGCCGCCCCCCACTCCCGTACCCAGCGTGTACATCACGAGGTTGTTCACCGGGCCGTCCGCGGCGAGGTAGGCCTCGGCAAGGGCCGCGCAGTTGCCGTCGTTGTCGACGTAGACCGGAAGCCCGAGCCGCGTGCCCAGCTCCTCGCGCAGCTCGACGCCCTTGAGCGGGATGTTCACGCTGGCCATCACACGCCCGGTCTCGAAGTGCACCTGCGACGGGACGCCGATGCCGACGGCAACCACCGAGTCGGAGGCCTTTTCGATCGCCCCACGGGCCGCCGCCTCGATCTCGTCGACGATGCCCTCCGAGTCGAGCAGTGTCGGGCGCTCGGTGCTCTCGACCACCGAGGTGCCGGAAACGGCGGCGGCAGCAATCTTCGTGCCGCCAACGTCGACGCCTACGCTGAGCTCGGATATGTCGCTCACATTGAACCTGGGGTGGAGATGGCCGCGTCAGAACATACAAGCCTTACGGTCCCGGTCAGCCTCCCGATCTGTTACAAAGGTGCCCGCATGGACCGTCGCCTGGCGAACAGGAACATCCGCACTGCGCTTATCGCCGGAGCGATCTCGCTGATCATCTTCGCGCTCGCCTTCGTAGCGGCGTACCTCTACTGATGACCACCGAGCCGATTCCTCCGCAGAGCGACGACGAGACCGCGCCTCCCACGGAGGAGGTCCATCTCCCCGATCCGAGCTACCTCCCGGTGTGGGTGGCGTTCGGAATCACGATCGCCCTCGTCGGCATCCTGCTGTCCTGGGTCGTCTGCGGGATCGGCGTGGTGATCGCACTGTTCGCGATCGTGAAGTGGATCAGGCAGGCCCGAGAGGAGATCTCCGATCTCCCACTCGAGCACTGATCCACTAGTTGGCAGTAGGCAGTAGGCAGTTGGCCCGCCGGCCACTGCTCGCGAACTGACGCCGCACTCTTCCCGCCGCCCTGCCAACTGCCAACTGCCAACTGCCAACTGCCAACTGCCTACTCGCAGAGGGTCACGCGGCGTTGATAGTGCCGGGCACATCACAGGTTGCCCCGACGTCGGTCCAACACCTAACGATGTCCCGCATCGACAGCACGCCCGTCACCTCGCCGCCGTCCATCACCACGAGGTGGCGGAAGCCGCCGCGCACCATGGCCTCGGCGGCGCGTTCCAGCGACCAATCGCTGGCCGCGAACGTGAGGTTCGTGGAGAGGTGATCGGCCACTTTCTCCTCGTCGATGCTCTGGCCGGCACCGACCGACTCGAGCAGATCCCGCTCGGTGATGATCCCCGGACCCGGCTGATCGGGGTCCATTACGACAGCCGCTCCGACCTTCCGTTCGGTCATTGCCTTGGCTGCATCCCGCAGGCTGTGACCCGGTCCAATCGTCAGTACTACGGAGCTCATCCCGTCGCTGACCTGCATGCCCCCTCCGATCTGCCCTCAGCGGCGATTTGACGTCAAGTGCTATTTGGCGCAAGCTTACCCCAGCGGCTTAGCCAGCCGTCGTGCTCACGATCACCCCATACCCAGTGACTCGAGCATCCGATCCATACCGTCTACTCCGTTGGGACCTGCGTTCCTGGCTCACGCACGCGACGGTCTCCCATGGCAAGAAGAGACTCGACAGTTGAACGACGACAAGCGCTGTTCGACGAAGCGGTCGCGATCATCGAGCGCGACTACCCCCGCCAGATCGACCTGAACTCGGTCGCCGCTGAAATAGCCACATCGAGGCGCCAGCTGCAACGCGCCTTCGCTGAGGTGGGCGGCACGAGCTTCCGCACTTACTTGGCCGAAGTGCGGATGCGCCACGCCCTCGAGCTGCTCCGCACCGGCGAGATTCCGGTGCGACAGGTCGCCCACAACGTGGGCTACCGGCAGCCGGCGCAGTTCGCGAAGACGTTCCGCCGACACCATGGCGCTCCGCCGTCGAGCTTCAAGCACTCAAACGAAGACCACGTAGCGGACTAATCGCCGCCCTCACCCGAGCCCTTAACAGGGGTCCCGGGCCATTCATGTGGGGCGGCGGGTAAACTCGCGCGCCGATGAGGGGCCCGAGGAGGACTACGCGTGCGTAAGCACCCCATCGTGCAGATGCTGAGCATCGGGATCGTCGCATCCCTGATCGGCATCGCCATCGCGCTGAACATCGACTGGTTCCCGAAGTCGGCGGACACCGCGTCCCACAAGATCGACACGCTCTACGACGTCCTTCTCATCTGCTCGGTGCCGGTTTTCGTGCTCGTGATGACCGTCGCGATCTACTCGGTGGTCAAGTTCCGCGCCAAGCCCGGCGACATGAGCGACGGCGCGCCAATCCACGGCAACACGCGGCTCGAGATCATCTGGGTCACGATCCCGTTCCTGATGGTCACCGCCCTCGCCGTGTACGGCTGGGTGGTGCTCGACAAGGTCGAGGCGAAGAAGCCCAACGAGCGCACCATCAACGTCGTCGGCCAGCAGTTCGCCTGGCACTTCCAGTACGCCAAGTCCGCAGGCGGGGATCCCGGGCCCTGCGGCAACACCGGTCCCAACCAGGTGACCACCAACGTGCTCGTACTCAAGAACGACGAGCCGGTCCACTTCAAGATCTGCAGCAAGGACGTGATCCACTCGTTCTGGGTTCCGGAGTTCCGGCTCAAGGAGGACGCAGTCCCCGGCATCACCACCCAGATCCGGCTGACGCCCAACCGCCTCGGCAACTACACGGTGGTCTGCACGGAGCTGTGCGGCCTCGGCCACTCGACGATGCGCGCGCCAGTGCACGTGGTGAACGACCAGCAGTTCACCTCCTGGCTGCAGCAGCAGTCAAAGCCGCTCCAGGCGGCCGCGCCGTCAGGCGGTGGTGGTGGAGGCGGAGGCGGCGGCGGTGCCGCTGTCGCTCAGGGCAAGCAGCTCTTCACGGCCAACGGCTGCGGCGGCTGCCACACCCTCGCCGACGCCGGTGCCAACGGCACGGTCGGCCCGAACCTGGGCAACATCGTGGCCGACGCGGCAAAGTATGGGAAGCAGCTGAAGGAGAACCCTCAGGCCTACGTCCAGCAGTCGATCAAGGATCCCGAGGCGTTCACCGTCCCCGGCTTCCCCAAGGGGGTCATGCCGTCAACTTTCGGACAACAGCTCAGCCCACAGCAGATCGATGCTCTGGTGAAATACCTACTGAGCGTCGGCAAGGGCTAGGAGGAGGTAGTCAGTGGCGTTTGCGGCAAAGCTGAGGGCTCCAGGGTGGTACCGGGCGGTGCTCGGCATCCTCATCGCGGCCGGATTCGGCCTCGCTCTCGACGTTGCGATCCGCGCGCTGTACGGCTGGCACCCGCTGATCGAGACGGACGCGATCACCACCGTCGAGCTGGTCACGATCCCGTTCGGCTTCCTGATCGGGCTCGGCGCCTTCGACTACTGGTTCCGCTGGGCTTCCGGCGCGCCGACGATCCCCGAGGACCACTCGGGCCACGGCGCGACGAGCTGGAAGGATTACTTCCGGGTCAACACCGACCACAAGGTCATCGGGCTCCAGTACATCTGCACCACGTTCTTCTTCTTCGTGGCCGGCGGCCTGATGGCGATGCTGATGCGCGCCGAGCTGGCCGCGCCGGGGATGCAGTTCGTCTCCCCCAACACCTTCAACGGCCTGTTCTCGGTGCACGCGTCGCTGATGATCTTCCTGTTCATCATCCCGGTGTTCGCCGGGATCGCGAACTACGTGCTGCCGCTGATGATCGGCGCGCCGGACATGGCGTTCCCGCGCCTGAACGCGCTGTCCTACTGGCTGCTGCCGATCGCCGGGATCATGATGCTGGCGAGCTTCTTCGCCCCGGGCGGCTCGTTCGCCACCGGCTGGACCGCCTACGCGCCGCTCTCCACTGACACGCCGCTCGGCCAGACCTTCTTCTCGATGGCGGTCCAGTTCGCGGGCGCCTCATCGGTTGCCACGGCGCTGAACTTCCTGGTCACCATCATCACGATGCGCGCGCCGGGCATGACGTTCTGGCGCATGCCGCTGCTCGTCTGGGCGAACTTCACGACCTCGCTGCTGGTCGTCATCGCCACGCCGTTCATCGCCGGGTCGCAGTTCTTCCTGATCCTCGACCGCGCGCTGCACACCAACTTCTTCAATGTCGCGAACGGCGGCGACATCCTGATGTACCAGCACGTCTTCTGGTTCTACTCCCACCCGGCCGTCTACATCATGATGCTGCCCGGGTTCGGGATCATCAGCGAGGTCATATCGACCCATGCGCGAAAGCCGGTGTTCGGCTACCGCATGATGGCTTTCTCGTTGATGGCGATCGTGGTGCTCGGCTTCACGGTCTGGGCGCACCACATGTTCGTCTCGGGCATGTTCCCCTGGCTGCGGGTGCCGATGATGATCACGACGATGCTGATCGCGGTACCGACCGGCATCAAGATCTTCTCCTGGCTCGCGACCTTATGGAGAGGGGTGATTCACCTCACCACGCCCATGCTGTTCGCGCTGGGCTTCATCACGATGTTCACGCTCGGCGGGATCAGCGGCATCATGCTCGCGGTCATCCCGTTCGACATCCACGTGTCGGACACGTACTTCGTCGTCGCGCACATCCACTACGTGCTGTTCGGCGGCAGCGTGTTCACGATCTTCGCCGGGATCTACCACTGGTTCCCGAAGATGACGGGCCGGATGTACGACGAGAGCCTCGGCCGCCTGCACTTCTGGCTGTCGTTCATCTTCTTCAACCTGACGTTCGGACCGATGCACTTCGTCGGCATCGACGGCATGCCGCGGCGCGTCGCCGACTACGCCCAGCAGTACGCGGCCTGGAACGCGATCATCTCGGTCTCGGCGTTCATCTTCGGAATGACGTTCTTCATCTTCGTCTACAACATCGTCACGAGCTGGCGGCATGGCCCCAAGGCCGCGGCCAACCCGTGGCGGGCCCACACGCTCGAGTGGCAGGTCTCGTCACCGCCGCCGATCTTCAACTTCGACGAGGTGCCCACAGTCGTGGGCGGTCCGTACGAATACGGCGTCCCCGGCGCGGTGCACGGTGTGTTCAAGGAGCGCGTGCCGGCGGTCACTGCCGGCGGCGGAGCCCCTCCCCCGGTGAACACTGAATGAGCGACGACGGCGCAAAGACAATCCTCGTAGTCGCGAATGAGACCGTCGGCGGGCGGGCTCTCATCGACGCCGTCAAGGCCCGCGCGGCGCAGGGTCCGATCCACGTGGTCGTGATCTGCCCGCAGAACGAGCCGAAGCACGGCTACGTGGTTTACAACGACCTCGTCCGCAAGGCCGCCGAAAACCGCCTCGAGATCACCCTCTCCGAGCTGCGCGCAGAGGGCATCGACGCGACCGGGCAGGTGATGGACCCCGATCCGTACCAGGCGACGATGGACGGCATCGCGGAGTTCCACGCCGACGAGCTGATCGTCTCGACCCACCCTGAGACGCGCTCGGGTTGGCTGCGGCGCGACCTCGTCGACCGCATACGCGTCGACAGCGGGCTGCCGATCACGCACGTCGTGGTGGATCTGGATGCCGACCGCGCGCACAGCACCTCGACGCTCGTGATCGCCAACCAGACGGTCGGCGGCGAGCCGCTGCTCGACCTGCTGAAGAAGAAGGCTGCCGAATCCCTGCACCGCTTCGTCGTTGTCGTCCCGCAGGGCGAGGGCACGACGCAGGAGGCCACCGACCGGCTCGGCCAGACGCTGGGGCGCCTTCACGACGCGGGCCTCGACGCCACGGGCCAGGTGCTCGACCCGGATCCCTTTACGGCGATCCAGAACGCGCTCCAGTTCTACCGCGTCGATGAGATCGTCATCTCGACCTTCCCGGGCGAGCGCTCCGGCTGGCTGCGCTCGAACCTCGTCGAGCGCACGCGCTCCTCCACGTCGCTGCCGGTCGAGCACATCGAGGTGAGCCAGGAAGAGGCTCAGGAAGGGGCGGCTGCCTGATGGAGTCCGCGTCGGTCGCCGCAGGCGCACACGCCCACGAGCACGAGCACCACGGGCCGCCTCCCGCGAACAAGTCCTCGCGGGTCGACGCCCAGATGCTCGGCATCTACCTCTTCATCATCTCCGAGGTGATGCTCTTCGGAGCGTTCTTCACGGCCTACTTCTTCCTGCGGGTCGTGAAGGGGGACCCGTGGCCCGCGCCCGGCACCGAGATCCCGGTGCTCGTGGCCGCGGTCAACACGGCCGTCCTGGTGTCGTCCAGCTTCACGATGCACTGGGCCAGCGTCTCGGCCAAGAACGGCAACCGTCCTGCCATGCGCGCGGGCCTGTTCGCCACCTTCTTCCTGGGACTCACGTTCCTGTCGGTGCAGATCAACGAGTACGTGCATCTCGGCTGGTCGCCGCAGGACCACGCCCAGGGCACGATCTTCTACGGGCTCACCGGCTTGCACGGCGCCCACGTCACCGTCGGTCTGATCCTGCTCCTGTTCGCGAACATCCGCGCCAACCGGGGGCACTTCACCCCGGAGGAGCACCGCGGGGTGGAGGTGCCCGGGATCTACTGGCACTTCGTCGACGTGATGTGGATCGTCGTGTTCGCGAGCCTCTATCTCCTCTAGGCGGAGGGCCGGGGTGCAGAACCCCTTGAGGTCAGAGGAGGCGATGTTCCGCTTCTTCCTGCGGCTCACGGCCGTCGTCGCGGTGCTGATCGCGCTGATCCTCATCTTCAGGGCGATCTTCTGAACGATCTCGAGCTAGCGGTCCGGGCGGCTCGCCTCGGCGGCGACCTCCTGCTCGACCGCTTCCACGGCCCGCTCAAGGGGGTGGAGAGCAAGTCCACCGTCACAGACCTCGTCTCAGAGGCTGACACGGCCTCTGAGGCCGCCATCAAGGATCTCCTGGCCTCCGAGCGCCCCGACGACGGTCTGCTGGCAGAGGAGGGCTCAGCGCACGAGAGCGCGAGCGGGCGGCGCTGGGTGGTCGACCCGCTGGACGGCACCGTGAACTACCTCTACCGCCTGCCGGCCTGGTGCGTGAGCGTGGCGCTCGAGGACGAGGGCGGCAGCGCGGTGGCCGTGGTGCTCGACCCGCTGCGCGACGAGCTCTTCACCGCCGAGCGCGGCGGTGGCGCTCACCTCAATGGCGACCAGATCCACGTGAGCGGCGAGGAACGGCCCGAGCGCGCGCTGATCGCCACGGGCTTCAGCTACAGCGCCGAGGTGCGCGCCGCCCAGGCCGAGGTGGTCAGCAGGGTGCTGCCCGAGTTCCGCGACATCCGGCGCGCCGGCGCCGCGGCGCTCGACCTCGCCTACCTGGCCGCCGGACGCCACGACGGCTACTACGAGCGCGGGCTGAAGCCCTGGGACTGGGCCGCCGCGCGGTTGCTCGTCACGGAGGCGGGAGGCGCCACCGCGGAGCTGCCCGGAGAGCCGGCAGGCCTGGCCGCCGCGTCGCCCGGCCTCCTACCCAGGCTGCTAGAGCTAGTCAGCTGAGCCCACGAAACGGAATGAGGTAACGAAATGGCTGGAGAACTCGACGGCACGGTCGCGCTCGTCACGGGAGCGAGCAGCGGGATCGGCGAGGCCACCGCGGCCGCGCTCGCCGCGCAGGGCGCGGCGGTGGCGGTGGCGGCGCGGCGCAAGGACCGCCTCGACCAGCTCGTCTCCCAGATCGCGGACGGCGGCGGCAAGGCGCTGGCCATCGAGGCGGACGTGACGAGCCAGGAGCAGGCCGTCGCGACGGTCGAGCGCGTCGTGAGCGAGTACGGGCGCCTCGACGCTCTCATCAACAACGCGGGTGTGATGCTGCTCGGGCCGATCGTCGATGCGCCCACCGAGGAGTGGGACCGGATGGTCGCGCTCAACCTCCAGGGGCTGCTCTACTGCTCGCACGCCGCGATCCCGCACCTGCTGAGCGCCGCCCAGGACTCGCCGCGCGGCGTGGCGGATCTGATCAACATCAGCTCGGTGGCCGGGCGCGTGGCGCGCATGGGCTCGGGCGTCTACAACCTCACCAAGTGGGGCGT
>DATBKS010000279.1:0-8455 GCA_036555755.1 Thermoleophilaceae bacterium | reverse complement strand
TGGGCGGAGCGGGACGAAGAGTCCAGCTAGGCGCCGAACCGCGGCACGAGCGCGCCGATGTTGGCCGAGTCGAGCGACGCTCGCTCTGCATCGCCCAGGAAGCCGAGGTCCGGCGCCGGATCGTCCGGCTCGTTGGGCAGTACCAGGTAGGGCCAGTCCGTCCCGAAGACGAAATGGCTGGCGGGCGCGAGCATCGCCGCGGCGCGGTAGGGCAGCTCGTGGTTCGCCAGTCCGGTGTCGTAGTAGAGGCGCGAGAGGTATTCGAGCGCGCCTGCAGGCGCGGCGTCGGCCTTGTCCGGCTCGCGCGCGGCCAGCGAGGCGATGCGGTGGGCGAGCACCGTGGTCGCTCCCCCCAGATGCGACACCTGCCAGCGGATGTTCGGGTAGCGCTCGAAGGTGCCACTGTAGATCAGGTTCGCGAGCGCGCGCGTGGTGTCGAACGGGAACTCGTAGAGCCAGCCGGGGTGGGGCAGGACCACGCCATTCGCCGGAACCGTCGGATGCAGGAACACGTACGCGCCCCGCGCGTCGAGCTCGGCGTAGAGCGGCTCCCACGCGGGGTCGCCGAGGTACGTGCCCGCCACCTGGCTGAGCAACAGAACTCCCTCGAGCCCCATCGTGTCCAGCGCATGCGCCAGCTCTGCAAGCGCCGCCTGGGAGTCCGGGAGAGGCAGCATCGCCAGCCCGGCGAACCTCGCCCGATTCGCCGTCACGGCGGCAGAGATCTCCTCGTTGGCGAGCCGCGCGATCTCGTTGGCCTGCGCCTGATCCCCGAAGAACGCACCCGGCGGCCCGGTGGAGATCACCGCCGCGTCGATCGCGTAGCGGTCCATCATCCCGAGCAGCGCCTCGGCGGAGACGACCGGCGGCTTGGGCAGGTTGCCGCCCGGCGCCGGGATCGCGTCGATGTACGCCTGCGAAATGACGTGCGCGTGCGCGTCGACCCGGGTCATGGCGCCACGCAGCGGTTGCGCTGGACGCCCAGACGAGTGATCTCGCCCTCCATCACATCGCCGGCCACGAGCCAGCGGCCGCCGTGGTGGGCCGCATTGCCCGCGGGCGAGCCCGTGAGCAGCAGGTCGCCGGCGCGCAGCTCGACGACGTGCGATGCGTACGCGACCAGCTGCTCGATGCCGTAGATGATGTCGTCGACGCCCTCGTCCTGCATGACCTCGCCGTTCACTTTCAGCGTGATGCGCAGAGCGCGGTAGTCGGGTATGAACTCTGTCGGGACGATGTAGGGCCCGGTCGGGAAAAAGGTCGGCCGTGCCTTCGACATCAGGAAGTCCGTCATCGGGAAGCCGGGGCGGAACATCACGTCGCGCGTGCTCACGTCGTTCGACATCGTGTAGCCGGCGACGTGCGACATCGCCTCGTCCTCGGGGATGTCGCGCCCGCCGCGGCCGAGGACCACTGCGAGCTCGAGCTCCCAGTCGTGCTCGCTGCCCGGGCCCCACAGCACCACATCGTCGTTTGCGCCGCACAGCGCGCTGGGCACAGCCGCAAACACGAACGGATCCCCCTCGCGCGCCCGCTGCTCGGTGAGCTCCGCGGCCTCGGCCTGGAGCTCGGCGTCCGGCCGTTCGTCACCCTCACGCCTCATGTGCGCGAGGGCCATCTGCTGCAGGTGCTTGCGGTAGTTGGCGCCGGCGCAGAGGATCTGGCCAGCGGGATACACGGGCGGCAGCGGACGCAGATCCGCGAGCGCGACGCCGGCCCCCGGCGGCAATGCGGCCAGCTGCCGGAGCCGGTCGAGCGACTCGCCCCAGCTCTCGAGCATCGAGAGCGTGTCGGCGAACTCCGGCCGCAGGTCGCGGACCAGACCGTCCACGACGAGGCCCGGAAAGGCGATCCCGTCTTCACCCGCGAAGGTCCCGAAGGCGAACTCCGTCACGCGCGAGTACGTGTCCGCGCAGGCGGCAGGGGGGGCAGGTTGGGCTGGAACTCGCCGACCGTGTTGGTCAGCGTCCCAATGCCCTCGACCTCCAGGCGGACCTCGTCACCGGGCCGGAGTGGTGGCGGCTCGAGCGCCCCGTTGCGGCCCCACATCTCGAACAGGCAGCCTCCGCCGCACGTGCCGGTCGCGATCACGTCGCCGGGCGCGATCCACGCGCCGCGCGCGGCGAAGTGCACGAGCTCCTCGATGCTCCAGGCCATGCTCGCCAGCGTGTCACTGCCGAGCTCGATGCCGTTGATGTAGGCCGTCATGCGCATGTTCAGCCGGTCACCCTCGCGGTACTGCTCGAGCTCGTCCGGCGTAACGATCCACGGGCCGAACGTGTTGGCGAAGTCCTTGGTCTTGTGGAAGCCGAACGGCAGTCGCGCCTCGAGCTTCGCGATCGCGCGCTCCGACCAGTCGTTGAAGATTGTGTAGCCGGCGATGCAGTCGCCGGCTTCCTCGACAGAGATGTTCCGCCCGCGGCGGCCGATGATCACGCCCACCTCAAGCTCGAGGTCGAGCTCCGTCGAGGCCGCGGGCGGCTCAATCACGTCGCCGTCGCCGGTCGTGGCGTGCGGGTTCGAGAAGTAGAACGAGGGTTTCTCGTACCACGCGGGGTTGACCTTGGCATCCGGACCGCCGACCGCCAGTGTCGCGCCCTCGTTGTGCTGCTCAAACACCGAGAAGTCGCGAACCGACGGCGGCTCGACCGGCGAAAGCAGGCGAACTTCGGCGAGCGGGATCGGCGCGCCGGCCTCGGCGGCACGACGCTCGCGCTCGTCGGCCGAGCCGGTGAGCAAGTCGAGGACCTCGACCCCCGGAAGGGGCCGGACGCTGTCCCCGTCGACGATGGCCGTGACCGGTGAGCCCTCGAGCTCGATTCTGGCTATGCGCATGGAGCAGCTCCTGGTGGGTCGTAGTTCCGGACCGAATTAAAACACGAATTTGCGTTCCAAGTCCAGTTCTAGTTGAATGCCCGCGACGTTGAAAGGAGACGCATGATCGAGGATCACCGTGGCGACGTGCTGCTCGTGGGCAGCCTGCCTTTCGAGACCGCCGAGGAAGCGATCCGTGCGGCGGCCGAGCACCTGGGCGACCACCTGCCCGCGATCGGCGATGGCGAGGTCGGCCTCCGCAAGATCTGGATCGGCTTCCTGCCGATGACGATCTACTCGAAGCACCCGGCCCTCGAAGTGCTGCGCGCTCCCGAGGGAGGAGCGCCGAAGCCGCCGACAAACGGAAAGCCCGATGTCTACGAGGCCGCGTTCCTGTTCGGGATCACCCCGGGCGAGGAGCTGCGCTTCGAGACCACGGGCTACGGACCGATCGCGGTCGAGTCCTATGAGGTCTTCAAGCGTCTTCGCGAGAATGGCGTGGTCCCCGAGGGCGTTCGCTTCCAGGTCACCTTCCCCGGTACCGGCAGCGCGATCTCGTACTTCTTCCGCGAGGAGGACTGGCCGGCCGCCCACGCTGCGTACTGCGACGCCATCCGCCGCGACATCGAGTTGATCCTCGAGCACGTCCCTGCCGACGACCTCCAGTTCCAATTCGACCTCGCGCAGGAGTTCGTCGACATGGCATCGGGCGACGCGAAGGGCATCGCCGACTGGCCGGATGCCACGCTGGAGGAGAAGATGCAGCGGCACGCGGCGACGCTGCCGGAACTGGCCGCCACCGTTCCCGATGGGGCGCGGCTGGGCTTCCACTGGTGCTATGGCACCTGGGGCGGCTGGCCTATGAAGGACATGGCTGACCTCGCCATCTGCGTGCGCATGACCCAGGAGGCGATCGCGGGCGTCGAACGGCGCGTGGACTACGTGCACATGCCCGCTGTCAGGCAGCCCGAGCCCGAGTTCTTCGCCCCGCTCGCCGAGCTCGAAGGCGAGGACATCGACGTCTACCTCGGGCTGATCCACCACACCGACGGTGTGGAGGGCTTCACCGAGCGCATGGAGATGGCCCGCCGCTACCGCGACCGTTTCGGCATCGGCTCCGTCTGTGGCTACGGCCGCGTCGATCCGGCCGAGCTGCCCCACATCCTGGCCCTGCACCGCGACTGCGCGGCGGCGCTGCGGGCGTGAGGAGGTAGGCGGTTGGCCGATTCGATGCTCGTCGGGAGCGCCAACGTCGAGGACGCCGAGGAGCTGTTCCGTCTCGTCGGTCAGATCAGCGCGGGTACGGTCGCCCGGATCCCCGACGGCGAGCGCGGTCGGCGTCGCAACTGGCTCGTCGCGCAGGCACCATTCCTTGCCTCGCTCGACCAGCTCGAGGCGGTCGACACCGGCTCGAACCGTTACGGCTCGCGCGGTCAGGTCGGCAAGCGCTTCCGCCCGCGCAGCGGAGTCGAGCCATCCTCGATCGCGCTCGACCTGCCCTATGCCGAGGATGCCGCGGAGTCGTTCGGCAAGTTCCGTGCGCTTCAGCAGGAGGGCGCAATCGACCGCGCCGTACGCATGCAGATCTCGATGCCGACCGCGATGGCCACCTGCCTCGCGCTGATCGCGCCCGAGGCGCAGAGGGACATGCTCCCCGCCGTGGAGCGCTCGCTCGCCCGGCAGGTCGACCACATCGGCGAGCGACTGCCGCACGACTCGATCGCGATCCAGTGGGACGTCGCGGCCGAGTTCATGCACATCGAGCTTGCCGGCGCTGAGACCTTCTCGCGGAAGCAAATTGCCGCGGCGCTCGTTCGGCTGGCCGCGCTCGTCCCGGAGTCGATCCAGCTCGGCTTCCACCTCTGCTATGGCGACGCGCCCCCGGAGCCGGGGGCGAAGGGCAAGCATTTCGTCGAGCCGGAGAACACTGCGCTGCTGGTCGAGGTCGCGAACGCCGTCGTAGACGGCGCCGAGCGGCGCATCGACTGGATCCACATGCCCGTGCCGATAGGACGCGACGACGAGGCCTACTTCGCTCCGCTGGCCGGCCTCCGCCTACCGCCGGAGACCCGGCTCTACCTCGGGCTGGTCCATGAGGAGGACGGCCTGGAAGGCGCCCAGCGGCGCGCAGCATCGGCGGCGAACTACGTGAGCGGCTTTGGCGTGGCCACCGAGTGCGGCATGCAGAACGAGCCGCGCGAGGCCCACCGGCGGATCCTCGAGATCCAGCGCGACCTCTAGATCGGCGCCATCGCGGCCATCGTCACGTCGGTCCGCACCTGGGTCGGATCGATCGGGACGGAGTGGTCGATCTCCCAGCGGCCGATCGTCTCGGACCCTTCGACGATCATCTTGCAGCGCTCGAAGCGGCGCGCCATGTATGCGTCCAGGGCGTCGGTAACGGACCGATCCGAGCTCAGCTCCTCTGCAAGCACGATCCCGTCCTCGATCGCCTGCGCCGCACCCTGCCCGCAGTGCGGCGTCGTGGCGTGCGCGGCATCGCCGATCAGCACGACGCGGCCGCGGTGCCAGGGGGGCGGCACGAGCACGTTCTCGACCGGCCGGTACACCACTGCATCGTCGTCCACCACGAGCTCGCACTGCTCGGCCACGGGGCCGTCGAACTGCGCGAGGCGTTCGCGGTACACCGCAGCGATGCCCTCCCTCGGCACCTTCAGCGATGAACCTTCCGGCGGCTTCTCGATCGTGAGCATGTACATCAGGTCGTCCGCCAGCGGCACGAACCCGGCCGTTCCGGTGGCGCCGATGTAGACCCAGATCTTGTCGAGCCCTTCGATGCGCGGAAGGTTGTACCGCCAGCACACCTGGCCTGTGTACTTGGCTGTCGGCTCGCTGCCGAACACGGTCTCGCGTACCTGGGAGTAGAGGCCGTCGGCGCCTACAACGAGGTCATAGCTGCGCGACTCGCCGTCGGTGAACTCGACGTCCACGCTCTCGCCGTCGTCCGTCAGCGACGTGAAGGTGACGCCCGTGCGCACGTCGGCGCCAGACTCGAGCGTGTGCCGCTGCATGATGCTGTGGAGGCGCGGCCTGGTGATGCCGTTGCCCGGCGGGAGCCCCTCCACGAGCGGCGGCCAGTCGTTGTTGGCGAGCTCGGTCGCGCCGTCGGCGAGCCAGGTCCTGTCGCCGACGATCGGATGACCCTGCTCCACGGCCTCCTTCGCCAGCCCCAGCGCGTCGAGCGCCCTCAGCGCGTTGCCGGGCTGGATGATGCCCACGCCGTAGACGTCCCAGGCCGGGTTCTTCTCCACGAGGTCCACGTCGAAGCCGGCGCGACGAAGCGCGATCGTGGTGGACAGACCGCCGATGCCGCCGCCGACCACGAGTACGCGGCGCACTCCGGTCATGCCGTTCTCCCTTCGTAGGCCCAGACCTCGTGCGCCACGTCGGCCACCAGCCGGAGCTTCGCCTCTTGCCGGGCCGCGTCCAAGGGCGCATTGGTACCCGATTCGAAGCCGCATTGCGTCGAGATGCCGAGCAGCTCCCGTGGGTGGAACCGCGCGGCCTCCTCGATCCGCGCGCGCAGCCGGGTGGGATCCTCCATCGCCGGCCGCTTCGTGGTGACGAGACCCAGCACCGCCACCTTGTCCTCGGGCAGATCGCCGAGCGGCTCGAACCCGCCGGAGCGGTCGTCGTCGTACTCGAGCATCCACACGTCCACGTTCGGGGCTCGGTCGAAGCAGGTGCGCGCCAGCTCTTCGTAGCCGCCGCGTGCGGTCCACATCCCCGCGTAGTTGCCGCGGCAGAGGTGCACTGCCCGGGTTATGCCAGGGACGTCGAGCGCGGCGTTGATGTAGTCGATCCCCTCAGCCTTGAAGCGCTCCGGATCGAGCCCCTGCGCCCGGCGCTCCGCCTGCACAGCCTCGTCCGCGAAGCCCTGGATCAGCTCGGGCGCGTCGATCTGCACGTACTCGCAGCCGAGGTCGCGGAGCTGGACGATCTGCTCCCTGAGCATGTCCACGCCGTCCGCGAACAGCTCGAACGGATCCCGGTAGGCCACGCGCGACAGCTCGTCGTTCCAGACGGAGATGAGCAGTAGCGGGCTCGGCATCGTGACCTTGATCGTCCTCTCGGTCTTGCCCTTCAAGTAGGAGAACTCATCCGCAGCGAGCGAGCGGGTGGCCCTGATCCTGCCCTGCACACACAGCGGGATCTCGAAGTGGACCTCTCCCCCTTCGTCGGAGTGAAAGGTGGCTGACCCGCCGGTCCCGGGGGCGAGCCCGTCCATGCCGACCACGAACTGGTCGAAGAACTGCACGCGCCGCAGCTCACCGTCGGTGACGACGTCCAGGCCTGCGCGCTCCTGCATCGCGAGCGCGTCGTCGATCGCCCGGTCCTGTAGTTCTCTGAGCTCCTCTGTGCTGACCTGGCGCGCCGGGGCGTATGACTGCACCTCCGCCAGCTCGGGCGGGGCGAGGAGCGATCCAACGACGTCAGCGTGCCGGGTACTCATGCGCGATTACCCTGGCCGTGGTCGTCTACGAAGGCCACTACGCGCGCCGGTGCGGCACTTGCACCCTTGATCTTCAGCGGAAAGCAGGCCACCTGGAAGCCGGTCGGCGGCAGCGCAGCGAGATTCGTGAGGCGCTCGATCTGCGAGTAGGGCAGGTCGACCTGATGGGCGGCCCAGAAGACGCCGGGCTCGTCGCGCGCGATCGCTTCCTCGGCCTGCTTGTCGAGCGGCGCGTCCCAGCCCCACGCGTCGATGCCCACCACACGCACACCCTTGTCGAATAGCCAGCGGGTGGCCTCCGCAGACACGCCCGGGCCGCGCCACATGTAGCCGGGGTCGTCGTAGTAGGCGTCGCGCCCCGAATGCACGAGCACGATGTCGCCGGGGAAGAGGTCATGCCCCGCGTCCGTGATGCCCTGCTCCATCTCGTCACGGGTCACGGCGTCGCCGTCCTCCTTGTGCCGGGCGTCCACCACGACGCCTGGTCCGAAGAAGCGCTCGACCGGCAGCACGTCGATCGTCTCCGCGGGCGAGTCGCCAATCGTCGAGTTGTAGTGCCACGGCGCGTCGAGGTGTGTGGTGGCGTGGGTGCCGATCGACAGGCGCTCTGACGCCGGGCCCTCCTCGTTGCGGAGGAGCCGCCTCGGGAGCCCGACCAGCTTCTCGAACTCGGCGGCGCCGTCAGTGTGATCCCTATAGGAGACGTCGGTGCGCAGGAAGTCCGGCGTACCGTCCGGCGACGATTCGATCAGATGCGAGAGGTCGACGATCCTCACTCCGGCGCATTGAACTAAAACTGGACTTCGAACGCAAATTCGTGTTTCATTTCACTACCCGCACCTAGGAGAGGAACCGAATGGCCTACCGCTTGCTTTCCCAGCTCGTCCATGTCGAACTGAACACGCCCACCCTCGCCGAGTCCGTGGAATTCGCGGTCGACGTCCTCGGGCTCGACGTGGTCGAGGAGGCAGGCGACTCCGTCTACCTGCGCTGCTGGGGGGACTACTACGCCCACAGCCTGATCCTCACCGCCGCCGAGGAGCCAGGCCTCGCCCATGCTGCATGGCGCACGGATGGAGCGGAGCAGCTCGAGGAGGCGGTGCGCAACGTCGAGGCGGCCGGCACCTACGGAGAGTGGATCGAGTCGTCCATGGGACACGCCCGGGC
>DATBKS010000278.1:0-6078 GCA_036555755.1 Thermoleophilaceae bacterium | reverse complement strand
GCGCCTAGCTGGCCTGGTACCTGAAGTCCGCGTTGCGGCACACCTCGCCGCCGCCGCGCGAAATCAGAGGGTGGCCTTCGATCGCTACCGGGGAGAAGGCGATCGGCAGGTTGCGGCCGTCGTAGACGCATAGGCAGATCGCGCGCAGGTCGAGCACGAGCTGGTGGGCGATCCGCTCGTAGTGGCGGAAGGTGTCGGGCTCGATGTGCTCGGCGCTGTCGCCGTCGGGTCCGGCGAGTACGCGGACCGGCCCGTCGGCGGTCTTGATGAGCCCGTCGAGCTCGCGCGCGGTGGCCTCGGGGTCGAAGTCGGTGCCGTAGAGGCGCCCCGACTCGAGCACGATCGCTGTCTCGATCGGACCCGGCCCGAGCCGCCCGATCAGCTCGCTGCGCAGGGCCGTCGGCAGCGCGATCAGCGCCCGTTCGCCGCGCTCGAAACCCGCCTGCAGAAAGCGCGCGCAGAACTCCACCGCCTCGTGCTCCTCCGTGTAGAGCAGCACCGCGTGGTCCCCCGGCTGCAGGTCGCGCGGCAGGCCGGACACGCGCGCGAAGCTCACCTCGTCGTTGAACACCCTCCACACGCCGCCTCCGCAGGCAGCGCAAGAAAGCTCGGTCGATCCGTGCGCCGAGTAGTAGAGCTCATTGCAGCGCGAGCACTCGAGTACTGCCAAATGCATCTCCTCCCGCCCCTTGCCGTACACCAACAGGTGTACCCCGGGAGTGATATCAGCTACTCCACGACGAGGCCGTGGCGCATCGTGTTCTCCGTGACCACGCGCGGCTCGACGAACTGCAGCAGGTAGTCCGGGCCGCCCGCCTTCGAGCCGATGCCCGAGCGGCGGTTGCCGCCGAACGGCTGGCGCCCCACCATCGCGCCCGTGATGTGGCGGTTGACGTAGAGGTTGCCGACGGGTGAGCGGCGCGCCACCTCGTCCACCGTGTCGGGGTTGCGGGAGAAGAGGCCGCCGGTGAGCGCGAAGGGCGAGCGGTCGAGCGCGTCGCAGGCGGCGGCGATGTTCTTCACGCGCTCGAGGGCAAGTACGGGGCCGAAGATCTCGTCCGTGAGGACCGCCGAGTCGGACGGCAGGTCGGTGACCAGGGTCGGGTTGCAGAACCAGCCGTTTGCGGGGATTTCCCGTTCGCTCCGCGCCACGACGTTGCCCTCGCTCGCCGCGATCTCCGCGTAGCGCTGCACCCGCTCCTGCGCCTCCTGCTCGATCACAGGCGGGACGTCGCTGGCGAAGTCGTCGGCCTGGCCCACGATCAGCACCTTGACGGCGCCCGCGAGCCGCTCGATCAGCGCGTCCGCCACCTTCTCGTGGGCGAGCAGGCGCGAGGCTGCGCTGCACTTCTGACCCGCGTAGACGAAGGCGGACTTGACGATGGCGGGCACCGCGTCGTCGAGGTCGGCGTCGGAGTCGACGATCACCGCGTTCTTCCCGCCCATCTCCGCCACCACGCGCTTCACGTGGCCCTGACCCTCGGGCGTCTCGGCGGCGGCGCGGACGATGTCGAGTCCCACCGCGCTCGATCCCGTGAAGGCGATCACGTGCACGCCCGGGTCGCGGACGAGAGCCGCGCCCACGTCGCCGAAGCCCGGCAGCAGCGAGATCGCGCCGGGCGGCGCGCCCGCCTGGCGCAGCGCCTCCACCAGCGCGAACGACGACGCCGGCGACTGCTCCGCCGGCTTCAGCACCACGCAGTTGCCGGCCGCGAGCGCCGCCGAGGTCATGCCGGTGGGGATCGCGAGCGGGAAGTTCCAGGGCGCGATCACGGCGCAGACGCCGCGCGGCTCGTAGCGCATCGAGTTGCGCTCACCCGGCACCTGGAGCAGCTCGGGAGCGTGGTGCAGCCGGATCGCCTCGCGCGCGTAGTACTCGAGGAAGTCGATCGCCTCGCACACGTCGCCGTCGGCCTCTCCCCAGGGCTTGGCGCACTCGCGCACCTGGAGAGCTGCGAGCTCTAGGCGGCGGTCCCGCAGGATGCCGGCCGCTCGCACGAGGATCGCGGCGCGGCCCTCGGCGCCCAGCGCGCGCCAGGAAGGGAACGCCTTGCCCGCCTCCTCCACCGCGCGCGCGGCGTCCTGTTCGGTCGCCTTCCCGGCCGTGGCTACCACCCGCTCCGGCGAGCCGGGGTCGGTGGACTCGAAGCCCTCCGTCGCGCCGCGCTGCGAACCGATCCATACCGGCACGCGCCAAGGCAGCTTGGGCTCGAGCTCGCGCAGGGCGTTCAGCAGCGACTCGCGCGCGGGCGCACGGCGCAGCTCCAGGGTGGGCTCGTTGGCGAACGGCTTCACGGCGCCGCGAGCAGCTCCTCGAGCGGGACGCCGCGAGCCTGCTCGTGCAGGAACGACTCGTTGGAGGTGTTCTCGAGCAGACGGCGCACGAGGTATGCCATGCCCGCCACCAGATCGCCCACCGGGCAGTAGACGCGCACGCGAAAGCCCTGGGCCGCGAGCGCGTGCTGCAACTCGTCGCCGAGGCCCCTCAGCACCTGGAGCTCGAGGTCGCGGTCGTCCCCGCCTGTCTCCCGGTTGTAGGCGATCGCGTGCGAGACCGAGCGCAGGTTGTGCGAGCCGACCGCCACCCGCACCGCCGGCCGCGCGTCGAGCACGCGGCGGGTGAGCTCCTCGAAGTTGCGGTCGCAGTCCGCCTTCACCTCGAACACGGGCGCCTCCCAGCCGTGCTGGCGCGCCTCGACGATCTCGTGGTCCCAGTAGGCGCCCTTGACGAGCCGGACGACGAGCGGCGGCTGGCGTGGCGACTCGCGCGCCCAGGCGAGGATGCGGTCGAGCTGCCCGGGCGACTCGCGCAGGTAGGCCTGGAGCACGAGCCCGGCCGACGGCCCCTCGCGGAACTCGTCCTCGTCAAGCAGCTCGAAGATCAGGTCCATCGTCGTCTCGAGCGCGTCGAGCGACTCCATGTCGATGTGCAGGTGAGCGCCGCGGTCGCGCGCGCTGCGCAGGAGCGGGCGCATGCGCCGGGCGGCATCCTCGCGGCCGAGGTGAGGCGCGTCCGGGCGGATGTGGGGGGTGAGGGCGGAGACCTTCACGGACAGGTTGGCGCGCGGCAGCGGACCGAGCGAGTCGGATTCGAGCGCCGGCTTGTCGGGCCACTTGACGACGGATTCGGCGAGCGTCTCGAGTGCCTGGGCGCAGCGCTCGGCGTAGCGATCGGCCTCGGATTCGGTCACGGTGGCCTCGCCCAGCAGGTCGACCGACGACGCTGCGCCGCGCTCCCAGAGGTCCTGCAGCACGCTGAGCGCCCTGCCCGGCGTCTCCCCCACGATGAACCGGTGCGCCATGTGGCGGACGCCGCCGGCGGCAGCGGCGCCGAGTGCGGTGCGGCCGGGCTTCGACCCCGCCATCTTCATCGCCACCTCGAGCGACGGTGGCCGCTCGTCGAGCTCGCCCAGGTAGCCGCTCAGATGGCGCGCGAGGTCGTCGAGCGAGCGGCAGGCGGGCGTCACGTCCACGAAGCGAAACAGCGCGGCGCGCAGCTCGGCGTCCTGGGACGCGAGCTCCATCGCGCGTGCGTCGAGCGCCTTTACCGGATTGCGGCTGCGTTGCGGAAAAGCCGCAAAGAGCGCCCGCCCGACCTCCCCGAGTTCGGTCTCGACTGCCATCGCCAGAAACCTACTCCGCCGGGTCGCTAGGGTGAATTCGATGCCCGACCGCGTGATGTACGTCAAGCCGGGTTGCCCCTACTGCCAGCAGGCCAGGGAGGCCCTCACCGCCGACGGTCTGCAGTGGGAGGAGCGCGACGCGACCACCAACCGCGACTGGCGCGACGAGCTGATGGAGCACTCGAGCGGCAGCGGCGTGGTGCCGACGATCGTGGCGCCGGATGGGGTCACCGTCGGCTGGAATGGGAGAGGCTGACGTGTCCCCTAGGCGGCCGGTCGGTCGTCAGAGAGCCCTCCGGGCAGTCGCCTAGACTGCCCAGCCCGATGCGTTACCCGCTTGAGCAATTCACCGCGGAGGAACAGGCGCTGCTCGCGCCTCACTTCACGAACCTGGACCAACCGGTGTTCGCCCTGGTCAACCTCCCGGAGACCGTCAAGGGCGCCCTTTTTGCCCGCTATTCGCGCTATCAGGGCACGCTGCGGCGGCTCTACCTGGACGAGTTCGCGGCCGACCTCGAGGGCGCGACGGAGCGCGCCTTTGACGGCGAGGAGGGCGAGCGCGCCGCCCGTCTTTACCGCACGATCTTCCTCGGCTACGGCGACGACTCGGTGGCCCAGCTCGGCGGCGCGCACATGGCCTGCGAGTGGGTCTCGAACGTGATGACAAAGGTGCTCCAGCGCGGTCGCATCGCCGCCTACCTCGAGCAGTCCACGCGCTACATCCCCTACGACGCGCCGATGCCGGGCGGCGGGTACCGCTACTGGCGCGACGACTCGATGGGGCCCGAATACGCGAACTCCATGGACTTCCTGTTCGACTCCTACTCCGGGGCGCTGCCGCGGGTGATCGCCTGGGCGGAGGAGCGCTTCCCGCGCGCCGAGGGCGAGCCGGAGGCGGCGCACCGGCGGTCGATCACGGCCAAGGCGCTCGACCTGCTGCGCGGCCTACTGCCCGCTGCGTCGCTCTCGCACATGGGCATGTTCGCCACCGGGCAGGCCTACGAGCAGCTGCTGATGCGGCTGTTCGCCTCGCCGCTGCCGGAGGCGCGCGACTACGGCCAGATGATCCTCGCCGAGCTGAAGAAGACGATGCCGAGCTTCGTCGCGCGCGTGGACAACCCCGAGCGCGGCGGGCGCTGGGTCGAGTATCTCGAGCAGCGCGGCGAGGCCGCCGACCGCTGGGTCGAGCGCATGGGCCTCGACCGCGCGCGGCGCGAGGAGGAGACGCGGCCGTCGGTGAAGCTCGTGTCGGTGCGCGGCAGCGAGGACGACCTGCTGGCGGCACTCCTGTTCGAGGCCGCCGGGGTGTCCGAGGAGGAGGTGCGTGCCGCGGTGCGCGTGCTGCCGCCAGACGAGCGCGTCACGCTGCTGTCCGAGCTGGTGGGCGAGCGGTCCAACCGGCGCTACCGGCCGGGCCGCGGCTTCGAGTCGCTGTCCTACCGCTTCGAGATCGTGGGCGACTACGGCGCCTTCCGCGACCTCCAGCGCCACCGCATGCTGACGGTGCAGTGGCAGCCGCTCACCCCCTACCTGGGTGCCGGCGTGCCGGAGGAGCTCGCGGATGCGGGCGTAGCCGACGCCTACCGCGCGGGGCTCGAGCGTTCGCATGCCGAGTACGAGCGGCTCGTGGACGCCGGGCGCGCGGACCTCGCCCCGTACGCGCTCTGCCTGGGCTACCGGATCCGCTACGTGCTCGACTTGAACGCGCGCGAAGCGATGCACCTGATCGAGCTGCGCTCCGGGCGCGAGGGCCACCCCACCTACCGCGCGGTCGCGCACGAGATGCACGCCCAGATCGCCAAGGTGCACCCGGCGGTCGCCGGCGCGATGACCCACGTGGACCGGGACACCGAGCCGCGCCTCGAGCGGATCCTGTCCGAGATCCGCACCCACGCCAAGCGCGCAGCGTCGCGGGTGTAGCGATGGGCGAGGGGCTCCCCGAGGGACGTCGCGTAGCGCCGTCGATACTCGCCGCGGACTGGTCGCGGATGTGGGAGCAGGTGAAGACCGTGATGGACGCGGGCGCGCGCGTGATCCACTGCGACGTGATGGACGGGCACTTCGTCCCGCCGATCACGATGGGCCCGCAGATGATCGAGGCGCTGAGCGACCACGTGCACGGCGCGGGCGGGTGGCTCGACGTGCACCTGATGATCGACCGTCCCGAGCACCAGGTCGAGGCGTTCGCAAAGGCGGGCGCGGACTCGATCAACATCCACTGGGAAGCCACGCCGCACGTGCACTACGCGCTCAAGGCGGCGCGTGAGGCCGGGTGCGTCGCGGGGCTCGCGATCAACCCCGCCACTCCGCCCGAGGCCGTGGTGGCCGCGGCGGACACGTTCGACATCCTGCTCTGCATGACCGTGAATCCCGGATGGGGGGGCCAGACGTTCATCGAGAGCTCGACCGACAAGGTGCGCCGCCTGCGCTCGATCCTGCCCGACCGCGTGGCGAT
>DATBKS010000277.1:0-27216 GCA_036555755.1 Thermoleophilaceae bacterium | reverse complement strand
GTCATCCGACGGCCGCCCTCGTGTCGTTCGAAGCGGTCATGGCCTTCGAGCGAGCCAGTGGCGACTCGAAGGCCCGACCGTCTCTAGAAGCAACTAGCTCCAGGAAGCGCGCAAAGACTGCACCCCCCTGTCGGATCGGTGTCGTCATCAGACGCGCACCCCAGTGTCCTTCGAAACGATGTTGGCCAGCGCCTCCGAGCGAACGATCAGCTCGAAGCCGCGACCGGTGAAAGCGATTAGCTCCAGGTCGCACGCATGGGCATCCACCCCCTGTCCGATTGGTGTCGAGAACCAGCAGATGGAGCGATAGGAACACGGCGGGGGACCTGGCGCAAATAGAACAAATGTCCAGGTCGGCGGAAAACGCTCAAGTAGGTGGGGGTCGAACAAACGTTTATCCCTGCAAATAAGCGCTTTAGTCCGACTGGACTCCCTCAATCGGGGTATAAGCGCAATTGTTCTTGATCGGACCCCCCGAACGGAGGGGCGGCCTGCACCCCCGGGCGGAGCTGTCCAACCCGGGGGCGCTGCCGCACGCTTTTGGTACTAGCTCCAGGTCGAGCCCATCCGGCTTCACCCCCCGTCGCATCGCGTGTCCAAACCAGCAGATGCGGCGATGGGAACACGGGTCGGGCGATCGTGCAAACGCCGCGCGCCGGCACACGGCTCTACGACATTCGTTTAGTCCTGCAAACTCGCGCTAAAGAACCCAAACGCGGTATTTATGCGCGCGGGGCCCTCCGGCGGCGCCTGCGGCGGGCGACGAAACGTCGGAGCCAGCCGCCCGCGAAGCGCGCCGGCTCGGGCTGGCGGGCCCGCACGAGGGCCACCCAGTCGTCGAGCGGAAGCGAGCCCTCGATCAGCCGCGCGAGTGCCGAGGTGACGGGCGCCTGCACCCCCGCCCGCTCGATCGAGCGGGCGAGCAGCGGCACGGTCTCGAGCGCCTCCGCGGCCTGCCCGAGGCGCTCTGGTATCTCGCTGCTCGGCACGCCCTGTGCGAGCAGCTCACCTGCGCTGCGGTTGCGCGACGTCGGCGCGAGCGCGGTGGCCACGAGGTCGCCTATTCCGGCCCGTCCGATGAAGGTCTTGCGCTCGGCGCCGTAGGAGCGCGCGAGGGCGGTCACCTCGCTGAAGATGTCGGCGGCGGCCATGCCCGCGGCGTTGAGCCCCTGCGCCTCGGTGGCGCCCGAGGCGAGCGCGGCGGCGTTCTTCGCACAGCCGGCAAGCTCCACGCCTACCGGGTCGGACGAGGCCTCGCACACGACGCCGGCGTCCTGGAACACCTCAGCCACGCGGTTGGCGAGGTCCGCAGAGTGCGACGCGCACACCAGCCCCGCCCCCGACTCGACCATCTCGCGGGCGTGTGCCGGGCCGCCCACACAGCCCACGCGCTCGGCGCCGAAGGCTTGCTCGAGCGCCACCGTGGGCGGCGTGCCGTCGGGCGGGACCAGCCCCTTCGCGAGCGACACGATGTACGCGCCCGGCGACACCCCGCGCCGCGACAGCTCCTCGATCGCCTGCGCCAGCCCGTTCGAGGGCACCGCCAGGAGGATCAGGTCCGCCCGCGGCGGCTGATCGTCGCGCGCGCCGAGCGCCCGGATCGTGATCCGTTGCGGCAGGGAAACACCCTGCAAATAGGCCACATTCTCACGACTCGAAGCAAGCTCAGCCGCCTGCTCCTCCGTGCGGCACAAGAGCGTCGTGCGGACCCCAGCCCGTTCCAGCAGCACGGCGACAGCAGTCCCAAAAGACCCAGCGCCGACGACAGAAGCCCGCCGGATGGGATGGGAGCGAGCCACTCGAGACTCGATACTCGAGACTACGTCTGCTGGTAGTTGGGCCCGTCGCCACCCTCAGGCGGAGTGAGCCGGCCACCCTTAGCCGTGATGGCACCACACTGAACGCAGTTCGACGGCGTGATCTGGAGGTCCACCAGCTCGTCCTCGTCCGAGGCACCGTTCTGCGCGACGCGCTCCTTCACCTCGTCGGGCACGGCGTACACGGCGGCGGGACACATGTTCTCCCACATCGTGGCGAGCGCCAGCGGAACGCTCTTCTGCACCCGGATGTGGTTGGGCGCGTCGTCGCGCGTGGCGTTGCCGCTCGCGAACACCGAGGACAGCTTGTCGAACGTCAGCTTGCCGTCCGGCTTCGGGTACTTCTTGTTCCGCTTGCCGATGAACACGTCCACGCCGGCGTCGTCATGCGTCTTCCAGTGACCCGGCGGGAAGCGGCCGCCCGAGGCCTCCATCAGGTTGGCGATCGCGCCACCCACGAAGAAGCCCTTGGCGAACGGCTGGCGCATGTTGCGCGAGCGGTACATGTCCGTCTCGATCTCGGAGCTGCGCACGAGGTCCTCGTAGCTCGAGAGGTCGTCGCAGGAGCCCTTCTTCAGACCCTCGAAGATCGCCTCGGCGGCGAACATGCCGGCGTGCATCGCGTAGTGGATGCCCTTTAGCTGCGGCACGTTGACCATCGACGCGCCGTCGCCCGCGATGCAGAGGCCAGGCGCCCAGAGCCGGTCCGGCATCGCCCAGTAGCCGCCTGACGGGATCGTCTTCGCGCCCCAGCCCACGCGCTTGCCACCCTCGAGGATGCCGCTCACGAGCTTCGAGGTCTTGAGCTCCTGGAGGATGTCGTGGCAGGAGAAGGTCGCGTCGCGGTAGTCGAGCCCGACGACGAAGCCGAGCGACACCTTGTCCTCGCCCATCGGGTAGATGAAGCTGCCACCGAACTCGCGGTACTTGGCCTGCGGCCGCAGCGGCCAGCCCATCGTGTGGACGACCTTCTCGAGCGGCTTCGGCACCTCCCAGATCTCCTTGACGCCGATCTCCCACTGGGGCGGATCGCCACCCTTCGAGAGGTCGAAGTAGCGGATCGCTGCGCCGGTGAGGTGACCCTGCGTGCCCTCGGCCAGCACGGTGGCCTTGGCGATGACATCGGAGCCGGGCTCGAAGTTGGACAGCTCCTCGCCGTCGCGGCCGCGGCCCTTGTCGCCTGTGCGCACGCCGCGCACGACGCCGTCCTCAACGAGCAGCTTGTAGCCGGCCGACTCGGGCAGCACGTACACGCCCGCCTCCTCGGCCTTGCCGGAAAGGAAGCGGCCGAGCTGCGCGACCGACACCACGTGGTTGCCGTGGTTGCGGAACGGCGGCGGCGTGGGCAGCGGGATGGCGCGGTTCTTGCCGGCCATCAGGTAGACGCGCTCCTTGTCCACCGCACCGAACGTCGGCCATTCGGACTCGTCCATGTCCGGGAACAGCTTCTGGAACGCGCTCGGGCGCATGATGCCGCCCGACAGCAGATGCGAGCCGGGCGTCTTGCCCTTCTCGATCAGCGCCACCGGCACCTCGCCGAGCGCCTCCGCGAGCTGCGGCGCGTCCTCGAGCAGCTGCATGAGCCGGATCGCGCAGGCGAGCCCGGCCGGCCCACCGCCCACGATCGCGACACCTACCTCGATCCGCTCGTCCTCCGGATCTACCGGAGGGCTGACGAACTCCTCCGACGAGTTGACGGGTGGTGGGTATTCGATCGGGGCAATGGACATGTGTCGGTCAGCCGCCCTTCTTCGCCTTGATGGCCTCGGTGAGCTTCGGGACGATCTTGTTCAGGTCGCCCACGACGCCCAGGTCGGAGAACTCGAAGATCGGCGCGTTCGGATCCTTGTTGATCGCGACGATGTTCTCTGAGTTCTGCATGCCGACCTTGTGCTGGATCGCGCCGGAGATGCCCACCGCGAGGTAGAGCTTGGGCGCGACGGTCTTGCCGGTCTGGCCGATCTGCGCGGCGTACGGATACCAGCCGGCATCCACCACCGCGCGGGTGGCCGCGACGGCTCCGCCCAGCGCGTCCGCCAGGTCCTCGGCGAGCTTGAAGCCCTCGGCCTTGCCGAGGCCGCGGCCGCCGCCGACCAGCAGGTCCGCGTCCTCGATGTTCACGTCGGCGCCGCGCTGCTCGCCGCGCTGCACGACAGTGGCGCGCGTGGAGAACTCGGACAGCTCGACGTCGACCTTCTCGACCTCGGCGCTGCCGCCGGACTCGGCGATCTCGAACGCGTTGAGGCGCCCGATGATCACGCCGGGCTCGCCGACGTAGTCGACGTCCGCGATGGCGGAGTCCTGGAGGATCGGCCGCTCGGCGATGAGCTTGCCGTCCTGGACCTTCACGGCCGTGACCTCCATGGTCACGCCGCCACCAAGGCGCGCGGCCAAGCCTGCGCCGATCTCGAAGCCGAGCAATCCGCCGCCGAACAGCGCGTAGCTGTAGCCGTTGTCCTCGATCAGCTTGGCCATCACGTCGACCACCGGCTGGGCAATGCCCACCGGCGCGGACGCGAAATAGACCTTGCCGGCGCCGTAGTTGCCGAGCTGGCCGGCAAGCTCCTCGGTCACGTCGTCGCCGACGACGACCGCGTGCGCCTCGGCGCCCAGCTCCTGCGCGAGCTTGGCGGCCTCGGACACGGCGCCGAGCGAGTTCTTGTTGAACTCACCCTCGTAGTGGAGTGCGTAGGTGAGGATCCCGCTCATGCCAGCAGCTTCCTTTCGTCGAGCCAGGCGACGATCTTCTCGACCGTCTCGTCGGTGTCCTCGTCCTCGATGATCTCGCCGGCCTGCTTCTCGGGCGGCGGGTTGATCGAGAGGACAGCGGTCTTGGAACCGCCCTCGCCGACCTTGCTCGTATCGATGTCGACGTCCCCTGCCGCCTTGGTGTCGAGCGGCTTCTTCTTCGCGCCCATGATCGCCTTGAGCGACGGGTAGCGGGGCTCGTTGATTGCGTCGCCGACGGAGATCACCGCCGGGAACTGGACGTCCACGGTGTCGTAGCCGTACTCGGCCTGGCGCTCACAGCGCAGGCTGCTGTCGGACACGTCCATCTTGATGACCTGCGTGAGCGAGGGCATCTGGAGGTGGTCCGCCACGACGGCGCCGATCGTGTAGCACTCGCCGTCGTCCGACTGCTGCCCGAGCAGGACGAGGTCGGGGTTCTCGGACTTGAGCGCCTGGGCGAGCGCGTAGCCCGTGGCCACCACATCGGATCCGGCGAGGGCGTCGTCGGTGAGGTGGAGGGAGCGGTCGGCGCCAAGCGACACGGCCTTGTGGAGTGCGCGCACCGCGCTTTCCGGGCCCATCGTCACCGCGACGATCTCCTCGACCTCCACCGCGCCGCCCTCACGGATCTGCATGGCGGCCTCGATGGCGTGTGTGTCAAAGGGATTCAGGTTCTTCTCGCCACTGCGGTCGAGGCGCTTGGTGTTCTGATCCATGCGCTTCTCGACGGCGGCGTCCGGGACCTCTTTGACCAGGACGCAAATCTTCAAGTCTGGCTCCTTCGGTCAGGGCTGAATCGATGCCAGCCGCGGGGATGTTACCCACTTGACTGACGAGTCAATCGCCTGACGACACCGCATTGCGGATGAAGTCGACGATCTCGTGGGTGGGGGCGCCGGGCGTGAAGACCTCGGCCACGCCGAGCTTCTTCAGCTCCGGGATGTCCTCCGACGGGATGGTCCCACCCACGGTGATCACCACGTCGTCAACTCCTTGCTCCTTGAGCAGTTCGACGACCCTCGGGACGAGCGTCATATGCGCTCCCGAGAGGATCGAAAGGCCGATCGCGTCGGCGTCCTCCTGCACCACCGTGGCGACGATCTGCTCGGGCGTCTGGTGAAGCCCGGTGTAGATCACCTCCATGCCCGCGTCGCGAAGGACGCGCGCGATGATCTTCGCGCCGCGGTCGTGCCCGTCGAGGCCGGGCTTTGCCACGACCACGCGGATCTTGCGCCCGCTCTGCGATGCGCTCGGTGCTGTCTGAGGACTACCTTCCATCGGTCCGAGAGCGCGGGAGTCTATGTCTTCAGGCGTCCTCAGTCGTCAACAGGGACGACCTGGCGGCGGCCGAAGCTCGCGCCAGATGCCTTGACGCTGCCGAGGCCCGGGCGCGCGGCGAGCTCGCTCAGCAGCGCCTGGACGTCGAGGCCTGGCGGGACCCGCAGATCGAGGCGCACGCCGAGGTCGCCGTTGTCACGCTCACTCGCCATGCCTTGGAGTCGTGCCCCCTGGCCGGCGATGAAGGCGAAGAGGTCGGCCAGCCGGGCCTCGGAATCGACCTCGAGGTCGAGCAGGACGACGTCCGTGCGCAGGTACGGCAGCAGCCTCGGGCGCACCAGCCGGAAGACGATCAGTGAGCCGAGCACGATCCCCGTGGTGATCACGCCGCCGAAGTAATAACCGGCGCCCATCGCCATGCCAATGGCCGCGGAGATCCAGAGCGCCGCTGCCGTGGTGAGGCCGCGGACGTTGAACCCCTGGCGGATGATCGCGCCGGCGCCCAAGAAGCCGATCCCGGAGACGATCTGCGCCGCGATGCGCGTGGGGTCGTAGACGCGGCCTCCCTGTGAGAAGCCCTGGAACGCGTAGGCGGAGACGAGCGTGAACAGCGTCGCCCCGACGCCGACGAGGATGTGGGTCCTCAGGCCCGCGACCTGGTCGCGCGACTCACGCTCCAGCCCGATCGCGCCGCAGAGGATCGTTGCGAGCGCCAGCCGCAGCAGGATCTCGCCTTCTGAAATATGCACACGGGGTAGATACCCCGTATGTGAGCTAGCTGACCTTCACCTTCATGCGCATCACCGACGGGTGCTTCGTGCAGATGATGGTGAAGGTGCCGCGCTTGTTGAAGGTGTAGGTGAAGCTGCCGCTATGGCCGGTCTTCGAGTGGAACCTGACGCCCTTCTTCGCGACGACGTTGTGGAGATTCTCGGTGCCGCTCCAGTGCCAGCGGACGGAGCTGCCCTTCTTGATCTTCACCGTACCGACGAAGAAGTAGTTGTCGCCCATGCCGACGCTCTTCGTGCGCGCGAGCGCGACCGCCGCGCCAATGCCGGCGAGCAGCGAGACGAGGGCGAGCGTGATGACCAGCTTGCGCATCCTGAGACTGAACACGCTCAGAAGACCGGGGTTTCTGTGTAGGTGCCGAAGACGGTCTGCAGCGATTCCACGATCTCGCCCTCGGTCACGTGGGCGCGGGCGCAGTCGAGCAGCAGCTCCATCAGGTTCTGGTCGTTGGTCGCGGCCTGCTTGAGGGCGGTGAGCGACGCCTCGGCGGCGGCGCTGTCGCGCTTGCCGCGGATCGCCTTCACGCGGTCGATCTGCTTCTGCTCGAGCTTCGGGTCGATGCGCAGGATCGGGATCTCCTCGTCGTCGAGCACCTGGTAGCGGTTGACGCCGACGATGATGCGCTTGTTCTCGTCGACCTCCGTCTGGTAGTTGAACGACGCGTCCGCGATCTCCCGCTGCGGGAAGTTCTGCTTGATCGCCTGGACCATGCCGCCGAGCGAGTCGATGCGGCGGAAGTAGTTGTAGGCGGCGTCCTCCATGCGGTCGGTGAGGGCTTCGACGAAGTAGGCGCCGCCGAGCGGGTCGATGGTGTTGGTCACGCCGGTCTCGTGGGCGATGATCTGCTGCGTCCGGAGCGCGATCCGCACCGCCTCCTGGGTTGGGAGCGCGAGCGCCTCGTCGTAGCTGTTGGTGTGCAGCGACTGGGTGCCGCCGAGCACACCGGCGAGCGCCTCGATCGTGGTGCGGATGATGTTGTTGAGCGGCTGCTGGGCGGTGAGGCTCACGCCCGCGGTCTGGGTGTGGAAGCGCATCAGCAGCGAGCGCTCGTTCTTCGCGCCGTAGGTCTCCTTCAGCTCGCGCGCCCAGATCCGGCGCGCCGCGCGGTACTTCGCGATCTCCTCGAAGAAGTCGATGTGCGCGTTGAAGAAGAACGACAGACGCGGCGCGAAGTCATCCACGTCGAGGCCACGCTCCAGCGCCTGCTCGACGTAGGTGAAGCCGTCCTTCAGCGTGAAGGCGAGCTCCTGCTGCGCGGTCGATCCGGCCTCGCGGATGTGGTAGCCGCTGATCGAGATCGGGTGCCAGCGCGGCATCCGCCGCGCGCAGTACTCGACCATGTCGGTGACGAGGCGCATCGCCGGATCGATCGGGAAGCACCACTCCTTCTGCGCGATGTACTCCTTGAGGATGTCCGTCTGGATCGTGCCGGCGAGCTGCTCCGGCGGCACGCCCTGGTTCTCCGCCGCGACGACGTAGAAGGCGAGCATGATCGCCGCCGGCGCGTTGATCGTCATCGACGTCGAGACCTCGCCCATCGGGATCCCCTGGAAGAGCGTCTCCATGTCGTCGAGCGAGTCGATCGCCACGCCCTCGCGGCCCACCTCGCCGAGCGAGCGCGGGTGGTCCGAGTCGTGGCCCATCAGGCTCGGCATGTCGAACGCCGTCGACAGACCGGTCTGCCCGTGGTCGAGCAGGTAGCGGAAGCGCTCGTTCGTCTCCTCCGCGGTACCGAAGCCGGCGAACTGGCGCATCGTCCACAGCCGCCCGCGATACATCGATGGGTAGACGCCGCGCGTGTACGGATACTCACCGGGGAAGCCGATCTGATCGGGCTCCGGCAGGTCGTCCCCCGTGTACAGCGGCGCAATCGGCTCGCCGCTGATCGTCGTGAAGAGCTCGTCGCGCTCGGGCGTCTGAGCGAACTTCTCCCGATACCAGCGCTCGGCCGTGGTCATCGCGCGCGGGGTCGTGGCCATGCGGAGAGTGTAAGTCCGCCGTCCGCCGACGACCGTCCGCCGGCTAGCGGACGAGCTTCAGCGAATGCTTCTGAGCGCCCGCGCCGTTGAAGGACAGCTTCAAGTTGAGCGCGAGCTGCTTGTGCCTCTTCAATGCCTTGGCGAGGGACTTGCGCGCCTTCGCCGAGAGCTTGATCGTCAGCTTGTTGGCACCGGCGTGGAGCTGTTTGGAGAACTTGGCGAGCGTCTTGCCGGCCAACGCGATCGTTCCCTTCGCCTTGCACGCGGCGCTCGGATTGAGGGTGAAGACGAGCTTCTTCTTCGAGAGCTTCTGCTTCGCCGTCTTGAAGGTCACCGCGAGCTTGGCGGACGGCGGTGGGCTGCTGCTCCCACCGCCTCCTCCGCCTGCCGGGGCGCCGCCACCCGAAGCCGGCGGCGTCGGAGTTGTGAACGAGAGCGTGGAGCCCTGGAGGCTGTCCCGCTCGTTGGAGCCGGCCACCCGGAAGTAGAAGGTCGTGCCCGGAGCGAGCCCGGTGAGAGCCGCGCTGGCCGACTCCGGATCGATGCCCGCGCCGGTCTCGTGGTCGGAAGTGCGCGAGCCGAGCGACGAGGGGCTCGTGCCGTAGTCGAAGTGGTAGGTGGTCGGGCCGCCGCCGGGGTTGATCGAGGCGTTGAGCGTCGCCGCGTTCTGGCTCACGCCGCTGGCGGCCGTGGTCGAGCCCGTGGGCGCGAGCGCCATCTCGTCGGCGCCGATGTCCGGGTGGGTCCCGAGCGAGCGCGGACCCCAGTCGAGATCGCTGCCGCCGATACCGAGGACGGACGCCGTGTCATGTCCCGCGTCGATCGTTGGTGACAGCGGCGTTTCGTGAAAGTCGCCGTTGCCGACGAGCAGCGGATCGGAGCTGATGTTGTTCTGGGTGTTGACGGTGCCCGACAAGCCGTTCGCGACGTTCCGCTCGTCGGAGTACGCCAGGTTGAAGGTGAGGGTTCCGCTACCGCCCGGGATGACGCCGACGTCGTTGGAGGAGCTCGACCCGCGCAGGATCGAGTTGGCGACGTTGATGGTCTGGTTGAAGTTCTCGCCGTTGACGACCAGGCCCTGCGCCGCGCTCGAGAAGGCGTCGACGTTGTTGATGTCGGCGTCGCCGGTGGTCACCAGCGCGATGTTGGCCGCCGTGACCACGCTGTTGCGCAGGAGCGGCGGCGACGGCAGGACGGATGACGATCGCTGGAGCTGGACACCCACCGCAGCGATGTTGGTTGCCGCGATGTGCAGGTTCTCGTAGAGGCCCGAGGGCTGGCCGAGCGCCCCGCCCCCGCCGTCTGCCAGCAGCGCCTGACCCGAGCCGGTCTGCGTGATGCTCAGATCGTGGATGTACTGGCCGAAGGAGTTGATCGCCGGACCGCTGGTGTTGGCGACGATCTGGGCGGTCTGCGTTCCCGCCGGCCCGTGGATGTCGAGTGCGATGTGAGTGGGCGCGAGGCCGCTGCTCAGGTTGTAGGTGCCCGGCGCGAGGATCACCTCGTCCTGGTCCAGCGCCACGTCCATGACGGCGCGGGTCAGGTCGCACGGGCTCGCGCTGTTCGTGCAGTCATTCGAGCTCGTTGCGCCGCCGGGCGCGACGAAGCGCTGGGTGGCGAGTGCCGGTGTAGCTGCGCCGAGCACCAGCGCTGCGCTGACGGCCAGCGTCATGCCCAATCTCCTGCCCGCGCCTCTCACCAGGCGAAGCTAACCCGGGCCTGACAACCCGGCAACCACAGTCTTTTGAGCGCCCAACCGAAAGGTTCCCGCTCCTGCGTACGATGCGGGAATGGCCACAGTGTTCGTCACCGGCGGCTCCGGCTTCATCGGTCAGAAGCTGATCCGTCGCCTCGTGAGCGAGGGGAACGTGGTGTTCGCGCTCGCGCGCTCGGAGCGGAGCGGCAAGCTCCTCGCGGACCTCGGCGCGCAGCCGATGCCGGGTGACATCAGCGACACCGAGTCGCTGAAGAAGGCCGCGACCGGTGCCGAGCTGGCCTTCCACGCGGCCGCGCACCTGGGCGAGTGGGGACCCAAGTGGGAGTTCGAGCACGTGAACGTGCACGGCACCGCAAATGTGATCGAGGCCTGCCGAGCGGCGGGCGTCAAGCGGCTCGTGCACGTGAGCACCGAGGCGGTGCTGCTCGCCGGCCAGCCGCTCGTGAACGTGGACGAGACGGCGCCGCTGCGGCCCGACTCGAAGGCGCTCTACTGCTCCACAAAGGCGAAGGCCGAGCAGCTCGTGCGCGACGCCAACGGCGACGGCCTCGAGACCGTGTGCGTGCGCCCGCGCTTCGTGTGGGGCAAGGGCGACACCACGCTGCTGCCCGCGCTCGTGCAGATGGTGAAAGCCGGCAAGTTCGCCTGGATCGGCGGCGGCGAGCACCTCACCGCCACGACGCACGCGGACAACACGGTCGAGGGGCTGATGCTGGGCGCCGAGCGCGGCGCTCCCGGCGGCGTCTACTTCGTCACCGACGGCGAGCCGGTGGTGTTCCGCGAGTTCGTCACCAAGCTGCTCGGCACCCAGGGCGTGGTGCCGCCGGACCGCAGCGTGCCCCTCGCGCCCGCCAAGCGCGGCGCAGCGATGGGCGAAACGCTCTGGCGCGTGCTGCCGTTCCAGGGTTCGCCGCCCCTGACCCGACTGGCGGTCTGGGTGTCCTCACTCGAGACCACGATCAACATCTCCCGCGCTCGCGAAGAGCTTGGCTACGAGCCCGTCAGGACGCGCGAGGACGGGCTCTCCGAACTCGTCTCCGCCTAATAGGCGTCGCCGCTCTGAGGTATTTCGAGTTTGCCTTTGCGCAGCTTGAGGGAAACGAGCCTGCAAGTGATGACCGCCACGAGTTTTGGCGCGTCACTTTCAGGAACAACGCTCTCGCAGGGCAGGGGTACTCACCACTCAAGAACCTAGGCGCAGCGGCACGGAAGCCCGTTGCCGGTTGCGCAAGGAGGCACATATGTCGCGGATTCACCACTTGGCAGGGATGGTGGCCGTCGGGGCAGGGATGCTGCTCACGTTCGCGCCTACTGCCGCGCAAGCGGCGCAGCCCGTCTGGACCTGTAGGGCCAGCGCGGTCGCAGCCACGGGGCTCACGCCGAAGCCGGTAGAGCCGATCGTGGCCAACAACACGCCCACGGGCGGCTGTGTCGACTCGGACACCACGCAGGGCGTGGGCCAGTCCGGGCTCGATGCGAGCGGAGGCTTCGCTCAGACCTCGATCGACCCGGACAACGTTCCGGCGGCGGTCCAATCACTCGAGGCGAAGGCCGGCGTAGACGCCGCCTCGATCGGCAACGGCCAGGGCTTTGCGCTCTCGGCCACACACGTCGAGTCGGACGCCACCGCCACGTGCGCGGGCAACACACCTTCGTTCGGCTCGTCGGGACAGGTGGGCACGGTCACCATCAACGGCAACCCCGTCTCCACCGACTCGACCATCACACAGGTCGGCGACGGTGTGAACGGCAGCCCGCTGGGCGGCTTGATCCAGGTCCACTTCAACGAGGTGACGCAGACCGCCAGCGGCCTGATCCGGCGCGGCGTGCACGTGCAGATCCTCGACGCCACCGGCGCAACCGTGTATGACGCCGTGATCGGCGAGGCCAAGGTGGCGAGCCAGGGTCTCACCTGCTCGCCCGGCATCCCCGACGGCGGTTGCCCGACCGGCAGCGTCGAGCTGAACGGCGTCTGCATCATTACCGTGCCGATCGGCGGCGGTCACAGCACCACCGTCACGATCCTCGGTGCGAACCCGGGCGGCGGCTTCATCACGTCGCCGAGCCTGCTTCCGTCGAGCCTCGCGCATCGCGGACCGTGCTCCAAGAAGTCGCTGCACATAGTCGACGTGATCATCGGGACAAAGCACGGGGACCGGATCACGGGGACGAACAAGAACGACCGGATCATGTCGCTCGGCGGCAGGGACCGGGTGTCGGGCGGCCGTGGCAACGACTGCGTCGAGGCCGGTGGCGGCAACGACCAGCTCGACGGCAGCAACGACAACGACCGCCTGTATGGCCAGACCGGCAAGGACATCATCAGCGGCGCGTCCGGCAAGGACCGGCTGTACGGCGGGCGCGGCAACGACAAGCTCACCGGCGGCTCGGGCAACGACTACGAGAGCGGCGGAGTTGGCCGCGACAAGCTCACCGGCGATCTCGGAGCGGACCGGCTCGTCGGCGGCAACGGCAACGACTACATCAACACCGACAACGGCAGGGACCGGGTGTCGGCGGGTAAGGGCAACGACGCCGTGAACGCCTCGACCGCCGGCCGTCCCGCACGCATCAACTGCGGCAAGGGTCGGGACACCGTCCGCCTGAACCACAACGAGATGAAGCGCGCCAAGGGCTGCGAACGCGAGCTCGTGACGCACAGGGTCTAAGGACCTAGGAACGCAAGCCGGTCGCCGGGCGGTCTGGGGAGTCCGCCCGGCGGCCCGTTCCTAGCGCCTTATCTCGAAGCGACGGCGCGGCCGCTGGCGGGCGGCCGCGTAGCCGCCCCCCGCGGCGACAAGCGCAACTCCCCCACCGATTGCGGCGATGCGCAGCCGGCGGCCGAGCTTGTCGAAGCGCATGACCTGCCATCCCTCCTCGCGCGCCACGCGGTAGAGCTCGGTATCCGGGTTCACCGCCACGGGGTGGCCAACGGCGCGCATCATCGGCAGGTCGGACTCCGAATCCGAGTAGGCGTAGGAGTCCGCGAGATCGATGCCGCGCTCGCGCGCCACCTCGCGAATCGCCTCGGCCTTGCCTTCGCGGTACGTGAACGGCCCCGCGGGCCTCCCGGTGTAGACGCCGTCGCGCACCTCCGAGCGGCTCCCGATGCCGCCGTCGAAGTGCAGGACGTGGGCGAGGATCTCGGCCATCTCCTGCGACGCAGCCGTGACGATGAACACCGGCCGCCCCGCGTCCTGGTGCTCCCACGCCACCTGGAGCATCTGGCCGTAGAGGCGTGGCAGCACGCCCGCGAGCACCCCCGGGGTGAGTCGCTGGAGGTCCACTACGCGCTGGCCCGCGAGTGACTCGAAGATGCGCTCGCGCAGCTCGGCGGTGGCCTCGTCGGTCGAGCCCTCGAGCCGGAACTTGACGTTCGCCCAGATGTCACGCGCCAGCTGGCGCCGGCTCAGCATGCCGTTGCGATAGGCGACGCGCGCGAACTGGAACGCGCTCGAGCCCTCCATCAGCGTCTTGTCGAGGTCGAAGAAGGCCGCGGCCTTCCCGCCGCCGCCGTCACCGACCGTCACCGGGTTACCCCCCGTTGACCTCGATGAGCACGGCGTCGCCCTGGCCGCCGCCGGAGCAGATCGCCGCGACGCCGAGACCGCCGCCGCGGCGGCGCAGCTCGTTCGCGAGCGTCATCAGGATCCGGGCCCCGCTCGCCCCGATCGGGTGCCCGAGCGCGATCGCGCCGCCGTTGACGTTGACCTTCGACTCGTCCACTCCGAGCATGCGCATCGAGTTGATCGCCACGGACGCGAACGCCTCGTTGATCTCGAAGAGGTCGATGTCGTCGAGCTTCACGCCGGTCTTCTCGAGCAGCAGCTTGGTGGCGTTGGCGGGCGTGCGGGCGAGGTACGGGAAGTCGTCCGCGACCGCTGCCTGGCCGATGATCGTGGCGAGCGCGGGACGGCCGTTGGCCTTCGCCCACTCGTCGGAAGACAGCACCAGCGCGCCCGCGCCGTCGTTCACGCCCGGCGAGTTGCCGGCGGTGTGGCTGCCGTCCTTGCCGTGCAGCCCGGGCAGCTTGGCGAGCGCCTCGAGGCTCGACTCGCGCCGCGGCGCCTCGTCCACCTCGACGGTCGTGTCGCCCTTGCGCGACTTGATCGTCACGGGGACGATCTCCTCGGGCAGCCGGCCCTCGTCCGTGGCCTGGACCGCCAGCTCGTGGCTGCGCAGCGCGAACCTGTCGAGGTCGGGGCGCGTGAGCTCGAGCTCGTCCCCCACCTCGGTCGCCTCGACGAACATCTGCTTGTCGGTGAAGGGGTTGGTGAGGCCGTCGTGCACCATGGCGTCGAGGGCTTTGGCGTCGCCCATCCGGTAGCCGAAGCGCGCATCCTTCAGCAGGTACGGCGCCTTCGACATCGACTCCATCCCGCCCGCGACGGCGATCTCGAGGTCACCCGCGCGCACGGCCTGGTCGATGATCCCGGCGGAGCGCAGACCGGAGGCGCAGACCTTGTTGACGGTCTCGCTCGAGACCTCCTTGGGGATGCCCCCCTTGATCTGCGCCTGGCGGCTCGGGATCTGCCCCTGCCCCGCCTGGAGCACCTGTCCGAATACGACGTGCTGGACCTGATCCGGCTTTACCTCGGCGCGCTCGAGAGCGGCGGCGATGGCGGTGCCGCCGAGGTCTGTGGCGTCGAGGGTCGAGAGGCCGCCGCCGAGCTTTCCGAAGGGTGTGCGGGCGGCGCCGAGGATCACGGTCTTGGGCATTGGGTGCTCAGTCTCCTGGTCGCTTAGGGGCTCGAACTCTAGAGCGAGGCCCGCGCCGAGGCTCCGTCAGCGGGTCTATAGACTGCGGCGGCCATGCCACCAATCGGGGTAAGCGCGCGCAGGGGAGCGCCGGGAGATACCGACGCTGACACCCGGGTCGTAGGACTGTTCGAGGGCGAGTCCCTCGCGGAGCCCGAGCTCCAGCAGCTCGTCGATTCCGGAGAGGCGAAGGGCGGCCTCAAGAAGCTCGCCGTCACCCATGTCGACGGCAAGCGCGTGGTGATCGTCGGCTTCGGCAAGCGCGACGAGTTCGACGGCGAGAAGGCGCGCACGGCGGCGGCCGTCGCGGCCGGCCGCGCGTCGGAGCTCGGCGGGAGCTCACTGTCGTGGGCGTCGCCCTCCCCGGAGTTCGCGGGCCCGATCGTCGAGGGCACGCTGCTCAAGCTGTACAAGTTCGACCGCTTCAAGTCGAAGAAGGACGACGACAACTCCGACTCGGGCATCAAGTCGCTCGAGGTGTCCTCCGACGACGGCGACGTGGTCGGCGTCGTGTCGGAGGCTCGCGTCCGCGCCGAGGCGACCAACCGCGCGCGGGACCTCCAGAACCTTCCGTCGAACATCGCGACGCCCGAGTTCCTGTCCGGGCGCGCCCGCGAGATCGCGGGCGCCCACGCCTCTCTCGAGGTCGAGACCTTCGGCCGTGAGCAGATCAAGGCGATGGGCATGGGCTCCTTCTCGGCCGTCGCGCAGGGCACCTACGCCGAGCCGCAGCTGATCGTGCTGCGCTACGAGGGACCCGATCCGAAGGGTCCGCACCTCGGGCTCGTCGGCAAGGCCGTGACCTTCGACTCCGGCGGAATCTCGATCAAGCCCGCGGGCAAGATGCACGAGATGAAGTTCGACATGTCGGGCGGCGCCGCCGTGATCGAGGCGATGGGCGCGATCGCGGAGCTGGCAGTGCCGGCCCGCGTGACCGCAGTGGTCGGGGCCACCGAGAACATGCCGAGCGGCCGCTCCGTGAAGCCGGGCGACATCGTCACCGCCATGAACGGCAAGACGATCGAGGTGAACAACACGGACGCCGAGGGGCGGCTCGTGCTCGCCGACGCGCTCTGTTACGCCGTCGACCAGGGCGCCGAGCGGCTCGTCGACATCGCCACGCTCACGGGCGCGATCGTGATCGCGCTCGGCTCCACCTACTGCGGCCTCTTCTCGAACGACGACGCCTGGTACGGCCAGGTCGAAGCGGCCTGCGACGCCACCGGCGAGATCGGCTGGCGGCTGCCGCTCCACTCCGAGTACCTCGACCTGACGAAGGGCACCTACGCGGACCTCCAGAACTCGTCCGAGCAGCGCAAGGCATCATCCGCCTACGCGGCCGAGTTCCTGCGCCAGTTCGTGGACGATCGTCCCTGGGTGCACATGGACGTCGCCGGCACCGCCTGGGCCACCGGCCGCGCCTACGCCGGCAACGGCGCCACCGGCTGGGGCACGCGGACGTTCATCGAGCTGGCCGAGTCGCTGGCGAAGAGCTAGTCCGCTAGGTCGCGTCGCTCAGCGGGTCCCTGTAGACCGGCTTCTGCCAGGGCGGCGTGATGCCGTCGAACTCCGGCGCCGCCTTCTGGTCGACCGTCTCGAGGGGGATCAGGCGGAGGTCGGCGCCGACGGTGGTGCGCTCGTGGATGTCTACGCCGGGGTAGGCCGGCCCGCTTATGTCGTAGCTCCCCTGCACGAACGGGAAGCTGCCGCGGACGTCGACCCCGCGGATGTGGGTGCGCAGCGGGATATGGCCGGCGTGGCTGCCGCGTGACACGCGCGTCCAGCCCGTCCACGGTCCCCACTGGTCCTCACATTGGCGCTGCTTGCAGTACTGGTAGCCGTGATGGGCGCTGGCGCGCACGCGCACGTCGCCGTCCGGGGCGAGCTCGAGCTGGTAGCCCTCCCAGTCGTCTCGATGAAACCCGGGGTAGCGGGGCGGCGCCGGCACCTTCCCCCACAGCTTGTGGGCGAGCCCGAGCGGTGCCGTCGCGACCTTGTACGCCTTGTCCGACGCAGCCCAGGTCGTGTTCGAGTCCGGGTAGTAGAACCAGTACTGGATGAACGTCTGCCCGCCCGCGTGGACGACGTGCGTGAACGCGCTCGCGGGCACGCCGGCGTCGGTCTGCGAGACGTCCAGCGAGCGGTCGTCGGGCGCGTTGCCGCAGGCGGTCGTACGGCACTGCCGGTAGTCGATCGGGATCTCCCTCTCCCCGGGCTCGTACACGATGCTCGGCGCGAACTCGCGGACGAGCGCGGCGTCGCGCGCGCCGTACGCCGACGTCAGCTCGTCGCGGCCGTCGTCGCAGCCTCCGCTCACCGCGCACACGATCGCCCGTGCGAGCGCGCCGCCGTAGCTGCGCCCGTCGACATGCGGCACGGCCAGGGCCAGGAAGCTGGCGAAAGCGAGCGCGACGAGCAGGACCACCGCCGTCCATTCGATGGTCGCCTGGCCGCGCTCGCTCGCCATGGATCGAACCTATGGAGCGGCACGTTGCGCGTGGGTGACCGGGGAACCAATTCCGCAACGGAGTCGCACAAAGAAGGGAGCGCCCGAGTCGTCCCTATGCTCAAGGCATGGCGATCAGCTCACCGTCGCCCCGGCGATCGCTGTCACGACGGCGCTGGCCGTGGATCACACTTGGCGTGCTGGGCCTGGCGATAGCCGGGTTCGCGGTCGCCCTGTTCGAGTGGTCCGGCGCCTCGCTGAACGGGGACCCGACCGCGCTCGCGCGCGTCAAGTCGCAGCCGCTGGCGGGGTCGATCGAGAGCGCGCACGCGTTCGGGCCTAACGGCAAGAGGATCCCGCTGACGATCGAGAACGGCCGGCTCACGCCGAAGACCAAGCTCACCCCCGGCGAGCAGGTGTCCGTCAACGTCGTCGTCAAGCGACCGGGCTGGCTCTCGTGGGCGCTCGGCAAGGAGCGCAAGGAGACGCTCACGCTGACGGCGCCCGTCGCGCACGTGAGCGACCGCTGGCTGACCGTGTCGAACGGCTCGCCCGTGAAGGTGGACTTCGACGACCCCGTGACGAAGGTGGCCTACGGCGACGGCACGCAGCTCAGCCGCCACCGTCTCCCGGCCCCGAGCGACTCGCTCAGCCTTGGCACGCGCCCGCCCGCCGGCACCGTGAGCGTGGCCGCCGCGGTCCGCTCGTGGGAGCGCCTCGGTCATCCCGTGCAGGTGAGCTGGTTCCCACCGGCCAAGGCGCCGGTGGCGATCAGCAAGCCCGCGCCCGACACGAAGATCACGCCGTCCACGCCGCTCCGGCTCACGTTCTCCACGAAGGTGGACGACGCCCTCGGCTCCGACCTTCCCACGCTCACGCCCAAGGTTCCCGGCCACTGGCACAAGGCCGACAGCCACACCCTTGTCTTCACGCCCTCCGGCTTCGGTGCGCCGTTCGGCGCCAACGTGCACGTCGACCTGCCCAAGGCGGTCGCGGTTCGCGGACCCGACGGCGGCGGCGCCAAGACCACGCGCCGCATCAGCTGGACGGTGCCCGCGGGCTCGACGCTGCGCCTGCAACAGCTGCTCGCCGACGCCGGCTACCTCCCGGTGAGCTGGCAGCCGTCCGGCGCCCCCGTGGCCCGCACGCCCGCCGCCGAGGTGGCCGCCGCCACCGATCCTCCCGACGGCTCGTTCTCCTGGCGCTACGGCAACGTGCCGCATGAGCTGAGCCACATGTGGATCGCCGGCCAGCCCAACCAGATCGTGCGCGGCGCGATCATGATGTTCCAGGACAACCACAAGCTGGACGTCGATGGCTTCGCCGGCCAGCAGGTGTGGAAGGCGCTGCTCTCAGACGCGATTGCCGGCAAGCGCCGCACCGCCGGCTACAGCTACGTGTACGTCCACCGCAACGTGCCGCAGCTGCTCACCCTCTGGCACAACGGCCACACCGTTCTCACCTCGCCGGGCAACACCGGCGTGCCGTCCGCGCCCACGCAGCTCGGGACCTTCCCCGTGTTCGAGCACATCGCCTCTGGCACGATGAGCGGAACCAACCCGGACGGCTCGCACTACAACGACCCGGGCATCAAGTGGATCAGCTACTTCAACGGCGGCGACGCGCTGCACGCCTTCAACCGCGCGTCGTTCGGCACCCCCCAGAGCCTCGGCTGCGTCGAGCTGCCGCTTGCCGCCGCCGCCAAGGTCTGGCCCTACACCCCGATCGGCACGCTGGTCACGATCGAGAACTGAACCGCCCATGCGAGTAGCCGAGCTCTGGCGCTATCCGGTGAAGTCGCTCCTCGGCGAGCAGCTCGACTCGGTCACGGTCACGCCCATGGGCTTCGAGGGCGACCGTCGCTTCGTCATCCATGACCTCGAGACCGGCTTCGGGCTCACCGCCCGGCGCATTCCGGAGCTGCTCTTCGCGCATGCCCGGCTGCGCGAGGACGGCAGCGCCGAGATCGAGCTGCCCGACGGGTCGATCGCGGCGAGCGACGAGGCGCTGAGCGACTGGCTCGGGCGCAAGGTCGCGCTGCGCTCGTCGGATAGCAGCGTCACGCGGCTCTACGAGAACCCCCAGGACTTCGAGCACGACAGCGACTGGGAGCCGTTCGAAGGCGCCGACGGTCCCTTCCACGACTCCGCCCGCACGCGCGTGTCGCTCGTCTCGACCGCGACGATCGGCGACTGGGACCGGCGGCGCTTCCGCTCCAACGTGCTGCTCGACGGCGAGGGCGAGGACGAGCTGGTGGGCGGCTCCATCGCGCTCGGGGAGGTGCGGCTCGACGTGGGTAAGCAGATCGAACGCTGCGTGATGACCACACGCCCGCAGGCCGGCGGCATCGAGCGCGACCTCGACGTGCTGCGCACGATCGCGCGCGAGCGCGACGCCTGCCTCGCCATCGGCGCGCTCGTCGAGCAGCCTGGAACCATCAGGGTGGGCGACGAACTCACGCGGCTCTGAGCCGCCGACACTTTTTCGTAACAGCACGGCTACATCCCGGCCCCCTGGCGCCAATAGCTTCGCGCGCGCCGCACCCATCTACTCGCGCCGCGTCTACTCCACGGAGGGGTCTATGCACAGCTTCAAGCGCCGCCGGTACCTGGCCATCGCCGGACCGCTGGTCGTACTCGCCGCCGTGCTCGCCGTAATCGTCGGGCAGGCGGTGGCCGGGCCGAGCAACCCGCCCGCCCACGCCAACCCGGACAGCTACAACACAGGCAACGTCGGCACGCTGGCCGTGGGCGAGAGCCACGGCGTGCTCGCCAACGACCAGGGCCACGACATCCAGCTGGTCGGCAACAGCGACCCGTCGCACGGCTCGCTGACCCTCAACCGCGACGGCTCGTTCGAGTACGTCCCGCAGAGCGGATTCACGGGGGACGACAGCTTCGACTACACGATCTCGAACGCCGTCCACCTGTTCAAGACGAACCTTCCGCCGCTCGGTTTCTTCGGCGGCGTGACGCTCACGGGCGGTGCCTTCGGCTCCTCGCTCTACCCCGCCCCCGGGCACCACGACGACGAGTTCTACGGGCTCGAGGATCGCGGCCCGAACGTCGCGGCCCCGAACGGCCACGATGTGCTCCCGATCCCGAGCTATGACCCGGCGATCGCCAAGTTCCGCTTCAAGGACGGCAAGGCCAAGCTGCTGAAGACGATTCCCCTGCGGGACGCGAGCGGCCACCCGTACTCCGGCCTCGTCAACACGGACAACACGACGGGCGAGACGGTTGAGGATCTGAACGGCCACGTGCTCGCGAACGACCCGAACGGCTACGACCCCGAGGGCCTCGTCGCGCTGCCCGACGGCACGTTCTGGGTCTCGGACGAGTACGGCCCGTTCATCACGCACTTCCGCTCAGACGGCCGCGCGATCCAGCGCCTCTCGCCGCTCGACGGTTCGCTGCCCAAGGAGCTGCTGAAGCGCGTGCCCAACCGCGGGATGGAGGGCCTGACCATCACGCCCGACGGCAAGACGCTCGTCGGGACGATGCAGTCCGGGCTGCAGCAGGACGACCTCGCCGGCGCTGACGCGAAGAAGATCGCGCCGATCCGGATCGTCACCTACGGGCTGAAGAACCACCAGCTCCACGAGTACCTGTACCTGCTGCACGACCCGAAGACGACCGGCACGGCCGTGAGCGAGATCACGGCGCTGTCGAACACCACGTTTCTGATGGACGAGCGCGATGGGGCGTTCCCTTCGGCCACCGGCTTCAAGCAGCTGTGGAAGATCGACATCAGCCACGCCACCGACGTCGGGCCGAACGCGAACGTGTCGGGCGCGAACTACGACGCCACGCACGGCGGCCTGCTCGTGGGCGGGCAGACGATCGAGAAGCTCACCAACGGCGAGCTGACCGCTGACGCCGCGAACACGCTGGCCGCGGCTCACATCACGCCGGTAGCCGAGTCGCTGTTCCTCAACGTGGACCAGCTGCTCTTGTCGCTCGACCCGCAGGGCAGGTTCTTCTCGCACGACAAGCTCGAGGGCGTCGCGGCCTTCGACGGCGGCAAGAAGATCGTGATCTCGAACGACAGCGACTTCGGCATCTCCGGCGTGACCAACGCCGCCCCGCCGTGGACGCTGCAGGCGAAGATCAGCCCCGCCACGCACAAGCAGGACGACGGCGAGTACCTGGAGATCGACACCGACCACCTGGCGTCGGGCACCAGCACCGCCACCGCGACGATCCACGTTCACTCCGGGCCGTAGGCCCACCCGGCCCGAGCGGCGGGTCCTCGCGCATGAGAGGATCCGCCGCTCAGGCCCGCCGCCACCTGGACTCGCGGCGGCTCTCATCTCGAATACGGAGGTCCCCGAGTGTCCCGGATGCTCAGTCGGAGGCCGTCTCCCGCGGTCGTAATCGCTTGCGTCGCCCTGTTCGTCGCGCTCGGCGGTACGGGCTACGCCGCCGTGAAGATCAACGGCAAGAACCTGAAGAACGGCTCGGTGACGGGCGCGAAGCTGAAGAAGAACACGCTCACCGGCAGGCAGATCAACGAGTCGAAGCTGGGAACCGTGCCCAAGGCAGCGCTCGCCACGACGGCCACCAGCGCGACGACCGCCACGACGGCCACGCACGCGCTCAGCGCGGACTCGACACCCGCCGCGTCGAACGCAACGGCGGTGAACGGGCAGAAGCTCGAGCGCTTCTCGCTCACCGTCGGCGCCGACTCTGGCACCCAGACCGCGGCCGTTGGGAATGTCGGGTTCAGCGCCACGTGTTTCGGTGGCAACACGGCGCTCGAGATCAACAACGCCTCCTCACAGGCGGCCGCGATGGAGGCGTACTGGAGCCACAACAACACCAACCCGCCGACTCTCCAGCAGTTCACCGACGAGAACTTCACGAGCGGCGATGACGACGACGTGGCCGCGCAGCACTCCGGGGCCGGAACGATCGTGGTCGCGTTCGCGGACGGGTCGGTGACCTCGATCAACTACGGGTTCATGGACAGCTCGCAGAACGACAACAACGGCTGCCGGTACTTCGGTCGCGGCATCAGCGGTTAGGGCAAAGAAAAAGGGGCCGCCCCCGGGCGGCCCCTTCTCCTCTTCTCTCCTCCTCGCCTACGAGGTGCGCCAGCCGCTGACGGCGATGTAGTGCGTCAGGTCGCCGTTCGGGTGAACGAGGACGATCGGTGCCAGGCACGTGGCCGGCACGGTGAACGACTTGTCGCGGATGCGAGCGTCGCCGTCCTGGTCGATCGGCACCTGGTCGCTCGTGTCCGCCGGAGCGGTCTCGGTGTCGGCGCCGCAGAACAGCGAGGCGCTGATCGTCGTGACCGGGCCGGGCGTGTTGTCGCCGGGCGGGTTCGGGATCACGAGTCCGCGAACGCGCAGCTCGAGCCGGCCCTTGGCCTTGATCTCGACCTTGCCGCGATCGAGCACCCACGGGGCTCCGCCGGGGTTGACGCCGTGGAACGGCGGGTCGGTGGTCTGCGAGGGCGCGAGCGACGCCTCTAGGACGGCGTTCCCACGGTGCCTGCCGCCATGATGCTCGCCCTTCTGACCGTGGTGGTGGTTGTCCTCGTTCTTCCCGTTGTGGTTGCCGCTGCCGCTGTTCCCGCCGCCGTCGTGGCCAACCGCCACGCCCGCATACACGGCGACCGCTGCTGCCATGACCGCAGCAACCACAAGCATCCGTACCAACCTCGACATACGACCTTCCTTTCGTGGGGATCTCGCCGGTGGAACACGGCGAGCCCCCGCGAAATCACGGTCGAGCCCGATCGACCCGGTTAGGCTCGCGCCCGACTCGCGGTCCGATCAAAGGGGAAGGGATGTTCGACTGCCTCCGTACCCACCTGACCTACGCGAACGTGACGGCCACGCTCGCCTTGTTCGTCGCTCTTGGCGGCGCGTCGTACGCGGCCACGCGGCTGCCCGCGCACAGCGTGGGAACCACCCAGCTCAAGAACAAGTCGATCACCAAGGCCAAGCTGTCCCCGAAGCTGCTCGCGCAGCTGAAGGGGAAGGTCGGGCCGAAGGGCGACAAGGGCGATACAGGCGCCCGGGGCCCGGCCGGCACGGCGGGAACGGGCGGTGGCATCAATGGCATAGCCGCGGGCGGCGACCTGTCCGGCACCTACCCCAACCCCTCGATCGGCGCGGGCAAGGTCACCACGTCCAAGTTCGCTCCGAACGCGGTCGCTCCCGACTCCAGCCTGCTGGGCGGCAAGGACCCGTCGCAGTACTTCCAGGGAGTCGGACGATCCGACGGCGTGTCGGCCGGGGCGATCGCCAGCTCCGGCGTGTTCAGCATCCTGACCATCCCGAGCACCGGAGAAATTGCCGTGAACTGCGTCAACCCCGCCCAGGCCGAGGTGGTCTACAAGAACACGTCGGGCAGCGACGAGAGGGTCTTCGTCGACGACGGCTCTGGTGCCGCGCCGACCTTCGTCGAGGCGCTCAGCAACGGGAGCTCAACGAACCCGGTCAGCAGCGCGACCGGGGCAGGCAGCGCGAAGCACGCCACGTTCCTCGTTAAGAGCGGGCTGGGCAACGTCAGCGTGGTCGACGTCTTCGAGACCGTGAACAGCGGCGGCGGCTGCTTCTGGTTCGTCAGCCACTACGGGCAGGGGTACTTCTAGGCCGAGACCGACCTCAGTCCACAGCCCTGCCGTTGGCGGTCAGCTTGACCTCGACGTTGCCGCGCGTCGCGTTCGAGTAGGGGCAGACCTTGTGAGCCGCGGCCACGAGCCGCGCCGCCTCGTCCGCATCCTCGATCGACGGGAGCGTGACGTCGAGCTCCACGGCCACGTTGAAGCCGCGCTCCTCGGTGGTGATGAGGCTGACCTTGCTCTCGATGGAAGCGTCGCCCAGCTCGACCTTCTCGCGCCGGCCGACCGCGCCCAGCGCGCCCTCGAAGCAGGCCGCATAGCCGACCGCGAACAGCTGCTCCGGATTGGTGCCGCCGCCGTCGCCGCCCATCTCCGTCGGCAGGCGCAGCGTCACCTCGAGCTGCCCGTCGCTCGTCTTCCCATGCCCCTCGGCGCGTCCGCCCTGGACGCTCGCCTCGGCGGTGTATACGACCTTCGCCACTTGCTCTCCGTTCCTCGATTGAGGAACGGGAGGGTAGTGACCCGGCCTATGTCTTGAGGATCTCGACGGCCGTCTGGCTGATCAGCCAAACAGCCTCACTACACTCCCCGCCGCTTGAACTTCGACCTCACAGACGAGCAGCTCCAGATCCAGCGCCTCGTCCGCGACTTCGCCGAGCAGGAGGTGCGCCCGGTGGCGGAGGAGCTCGACCGCGAGCACCGCTTCCCGTACGAGATCGTCGAGAAGCTCGCCGGGCTCGGGCTGATGGGCATCCCATACCCCGAGGAATACGGCGGCGGTGGCGCGGACAACCTCTCCTACGCGATCGCGATCGAGGAGCTGGCGCGGGTGGACTCGTCGGTGGCGATCACGGTCGCCGCCCACACCTCGCTCGGCACCTGGCCGATCGTCGCGTTCGGGAGCGACGCACAGAAGGCGCAGTGGCTGCCCGACCTCTGCAGCGGGAAGAAGCTCGCCTCGTTCGGGCTCACCGAGCCGGAGGCGGGCTCCGACGCCGGCAACACGCGCACGCGCGCAAGGCTCGAGGACGGCGACTGGGTGATCGACGGCGCCAAGCAGTTCATCACCAACGCGGGCACCGACATCTCGGGCTGCGTGTCGATCACCGCGCGCACCGGCGAGGACGAGATCTCGAACATCATCGTCCCCAACGGCACGCCCGGTTACGAGATCGAGGCGCCCTACCGCAAGATGGGCTGGAACGCCTCGGACACGCGGCCGCTCGCGTTCTCCGAGTGCCGCGTGCCGGAGGAGAACCTGCTCGGCCCGCGCGGCATGGGCTTCAAGCAGTTCCTGCAGACGCTCGACGGCGGCCGCATCGGCGTAGCCGCGATGGGCGTCGGCCTCGCGCAGGGCTCGCTCGACGAGGCGCTCGCCTATGCCAAGGAGCGGATCGCCTTCGGCAAGCCGATCGCCAAGTTCCAGGCGATCCAGGCAAAGCTCGCCGACATGGCCACGGAGATCGAGGCCGCGCGCCTCATCACCTACAAGGCCGCGCTGCTCAAGGACGCGGGCAAGAACTTCAGCCTCACCGCCGCGCAGGCCAAGCTCAAGACCGGACGCTTGGCCGTGCGCGCCAGCGAGGAGGCGGTGCAGATCCACGGCGGCTACGGCTACATCGAGGAGTACCCCGTGTGCCGCTTCTATCGCGACGCGAAGATCCTCACCATCGGCGAAGGCACCGACGAGGTGCAGCAGATGGTGATCGCGCGGGCACTCGGCGCTTAGCCCGTCGTCCGCGCGCGGTACTGCCGGATCGTCAGGGGCACCGTCACCGCCAGGATCGCGAGGCACCACAGCACGGCCCCGAGGACCGGGTGCTGTAGCGGCCACGGCGCGCCGTCGGGAGTGGCGGTGGGATTGCCGAACAGCGTGCGGACCGCCGAGACGATCGCGCTCAGCGGATTCCACTCCGCGATCTCCTGCAGCCCACTGGGCAGGCCGCCCGCGGGAACGAAGGCGTTCGCGAGGAACGTCAGCGGGAAGATCAGCAGGAAGGCGATGCCCATCACGGCGTCCGGGGAGCGGACGCTCACGCCGATCAGCGTGCCGAGCCAGATCATGGTGATCGCCACCAGCACCAGCAGCGCGAAGCCGCCGATCGCGCTGGGCACGCCGGCATGGATGCCCCAGCCGACCACCAGGCCGGCCGCGATGAGGACGACGATCGCGACCATCGCCGCGGCGAGCTCCGAGAGCAGGTGGCCGAACAGGTACGCCGAGCGCGACGTGGGCAGCGACCGGAAGCGGTCGACGATGCCCTCGCCGAGGTCGGTGGCGATGGAGGTGCCAGGTCCTATCACCCCGAAGGCGAGGGTCTGGACGAGGATCCCGGCCACCACGTACTCGCGGTAGTTGCCGCCGGGCACGTGGATCACGTTGCCGAACACGTACGCGAACAGCAACGTGAACATCAGCGGCTGGAGCGTGACGTCGATCAGCTTCTCCGGGATCTGCCGGACGTGGGCGAGGTTGCGGCGGGCGAAGACCAGGCTGTCGGCAAACAGCCATTGGATGCGGGCTGCGTAGGTCATGCTGCCTGCGTCTCCTTTCTGCGGCGGGGGTCGGTAAGGGAGAGGAAGACGTCGTCGAGCGTCGCCTCGCGGCGGCTCACGTCGACGGCCTCGGCGCCGGCGGCGTCGAGCGCGCGCACGGCTTCGGTCAGGCGGGTGCCGGGCCGCACGGGCACGATCACCTGCGGGCCATCCGGCTCGAGCGACGGCGAGCCGTCGGCGTAGGGCTCGAGCGCCCGGGCGGCGGCCTCGAGGTGGTCGGGCTCCTCGACCGTCACGGCGATGCGTTCGCCTCCCACGCGCAGCTTGAGGTCGGCGGGCGTCCCGGCGGCGGCGATCTTGCCGTGGTCGAGGACGACTATCTCGTCGGCGAGGCGGTCGGCCTCGTCGAGATACTGCGTGGTGAGGACGAGCGCCGCGCCGTCGCGGACGAGCTCGCGCAGCAGCTCCCACAGATCGTTGCGGCTTTGGGGGTCGAGCCCGGTGGTGGGCTCGTCGAGGAACAGCACGGGCGGCGTCGCCATCAGGCTGGCCGCGAGGTCGAGACGGCGGCGCATGCCGCCCGAGTAGGTCTTGACGAGGTTGTCGCCAACATCGGTGAGACCGACCCGC
>DATBKS010000276.1:0-5729 GCA_036555755.1 Thermoleophilaceae bacterium | reverse complement strand
GCCGTGGCGAACGGCGCGACGCTCCACTGCGGCGGGCCCACCGAGGTGGAGGGCATGGGCGGCAAGTTCTACGCGCCGGCCGTGCTCACCGGCGTGACGCACGACATGCGCATCATGCGCGAGGAGATCTTCGGTCCGGTGGTTCCGATCGTCACCGTCGACTCGGAAGAGGAGGCCGTCGAGCTGGCCAACGATTCGGAGTTCGGCCTCGGTGCCTCGATCTGGTCGCTCGACCGCGACCGCGCCCAGCGCATGGGCCGCCGGCTCGAGACCGGCATGGTCTGGCTCAACGACCACATGTACTCGCACGGCGCCTGCCAGTGCGCCTGGGGCGGGGCGAAGCACTCCGGCCTCGGTCGCGCGCACTCCAAGTTCGGCTTCTACGAGTGCGTCAACGTGAAGCAGATGGTGTGGGAGCCGTCGCGCACCCGCGACTTCTGGTGGCACCCCTACGACGCCTCGCTCGGCAAGTCGATGCAGGCGGCCGCGAAGCTGCTCTACGGGCGCGACTCGGACAAGTGGGGAGCCCTTCGCAGCGGCGCGGTGCCACTTGCGCGCCTGGGTGCGAAAACCCTTCGCGACGTTTTCCGGAACTAGCGCGTTCTTTCCGTCCGGGGGATTGACCAGAGTCAGCTTTCTGACATAGAAGGACCCTGCCAACTGACTCGCGCGACGGTGCGCCGATCGGCCCCGAAGGCGCCCCGTCCCCTTTGAAAAGGAGCACTGCATGAGCCGAAGGCTTCGTGTCGTGGCCACCGCCGGACTGACGGTGCTGGTCGTCCTCGTTCTGTCCGGCTGCGTGACGATCAAGTCGCAGACCGTCAACCAGCCCAACGGCGTCGGGCCAGTCCAGATCACGACCGTGATCGACATCTGCAACCCGAACCTCGGCACGCCGCCACCGCCGTGCGTGGCCTCCTCGGACGCGGGCCAGCTCCTGCTCGCCTACCGGCTCCCCAACAACACGACCACGCCCGACTCGTTCCTCGGCACGACGGGTGCCCAGAGCGTCACGTTCTCACGCAGCTCGAGCTTCGCCTCGCAGCTCGAGTCGCTCTTCTCGAGCGGCCCGGGCGAGAAGTGGTTCGCCTACATCGCCGCTCCTGTGTTCGCGCCCGGGGGCAACGACACGCTCCTCACCGTGAGCCCGCAGTTCACGCCGCCCAACGCCGACCCGACCACGTTCACCTACCGCACGGTCGTGGGCGCGCGCAATATCGACGACACGCATCCGTTCACCGATCCGGTCGATTGCAACGGCAACGCGTTCAACCCCGACGCGGGCACGCAGACGCAGTGCATCACCGATCCGACAACGGCCGGCGCCGTCAACACCGATCAGCACGTCGACACCAACGATGTGCAGGCGACCGCCGGCAGCCCGCCGTCCGCCTACCCGGGTGACACAGCCGCCGTGCCGTTCGATCTCAAGCTGCTCGGCCCGGCGAGCCCGCTTGCATCGTTCGCTCTTAGTGCCACCACCGGCCTCGCCGGCGCCACGCCCGCGCCGGGTGTCGCGAACGCAGCGCTCGCCCCAGGCGACAACGCCCAGACGGTGAGCGTGCCGGTGCCGGTGGGCGCCGCCGCGGGCAGCTACCCGGTCACGCTCAACGCAGCCAACGGCCCGCAGCTGCGCTCGGCCACGGGCAGCGTCACAGTTCTCGCCCTTCCCTCGGCGCCGCTGCCTTCGTTCAAGTCGAAGACGGCGACCCTGTCGGGCAAGACGGCCACGTTCAACCTGATCTGCGCCGGAGGCAGCGGCGTCATCGATCCGTGCAACGGAACGCTGAGCATCGAGAGCTCGAAGGCCGTCGCGGCCAAGAAGAAGAGCAAGATCAAGTTCGGCAGCCGCAAGTTCAACATCGCCGTGGGCAAGTCCGGCAAGGTCAAGGTCACGATTTCGAGGAAGGGCCGCGCCTACCTGAAGAAGCACGGGAAGGCCAAGGTCACGATCACGATCATCGACCTGAACCGCGCGGGCGCCGCGCACACAACCAAGACGAGCGGGACGCTCAAGAACGCGAAGAAGAAGCACAAGAAGAAGTAGCGACTGAAGGGCGCTTGCGCTAACGCGCCATCGCACATAGGTTCGGCGCAGGCCCACGACTCGCACTTCGGAGGAATTCATGCGCCGCTTCTCGCGCCGGCTGCTGCTCGCGTCCTCTCTCGCCGCCTTCGTCATCGTCGCCGCTGGCTGTGAGCAGATGACGATCACGTCGCAAACGCCCAGCCAGAAGGACCTGATCGGTCCGGCCGTGCAGGTCAAGACGGTGCTCGAAGGCTGCGACAACGGCGATCCGATCAACGTCAAGGATTTCGCCACCTGCGACGCCTTCAGCAACGAGCAGGTGCTGGTCGGATACCGCGTGCCCAGCGGCACCGTCACGCCCGACTCGTTCGACTCGACGGCGGGCTCGGACATGACCTTCCAGAAGAGCAACTCGCTGGCAAGCGAGCTCCAGCGTCTGGTGCCAGCCGCCTCTGGCGAGGAATGGGTGGGCTACATCTCCGGCGTCCTCGACCTGCCGGCCACCACCAATGCGCCCCAGACGACCACCCTCGATCCGAGCTTCGGCCTCCCACCGGGATTCAGCGCAAGCAGCTTCACGTACAACACCGTCGTCGGCTACCGCGGCATTGGGACGATCACATCGACTGACCCGGTCACCTGTGGCACGTCAAGCCTGTTCAGCTTCAGCACGGACGGCTCCACGAACTGTGGGTACTTCCCGACCACCATCGACGACGTCAACGCCGACCATCCGGTCGGTTTGAACGATCTTTCGCTCAGCGCGGGTGCCCCGCCGTCGGTCCACCCGGGTGACACGGCCACCGTGCCGTTCGTCGCGAAGCTCACGGGGCCGGCCCTGTCCGGCGGGAGCTTCGACATGAGCGCGTCGAGCCCGCTGTCCGGCGCCACCGCGGCGCCCGGCAGCCCCACGCTCTCGCCCTCGCCCGGTGACAACGCCATCGCCGCGACGCTGAAGGTTCCGGCGAACGCCGCGCCCGGCGACTACCCGGTCACGCTGACGGCCGCGAAGGGCGCTCAGTCGCGCCAGGCCACGAGCAGCGTGCACGTGGTCGCGCTCCCGCCGCTGTCGATCGTGCTGGGCAAGGGCAAGTTCTCGAAGAGCGGCGTCCTGAGCCTCCCGCTCAGCTGTCCGGCGACGTCCGTCGACCCGTGCGTCGGCACGGTCACGCTCACGACCGCCGGCAAGGTGCTCGTCGCGAAGAAGCACAAGGCGCGCAAGCGAGTGCTGAAGCTCGCCTCTGGCAAGTTCAACATCGCGCCCGGCAAGTCGAGCACCGTGAAGCTGAAGCTCTCCAAGGCGGGCCGCAAGGCGCTCGCGAAGACGGGCAGGCTGAGCACGAAGCTCACCTTCGTCCTGACGAATCGCGCCGGCGCCAAGAACACGACGGTGAAGCACCTGACGCTCAAGGGAGTGAAGCAGCGCAAGAAGCACCGGCACTGACTGCCAACCGCCAACTGTCAACTGCCTACACTCCAACGATGCCCGCCAGTGCCTACGCCGGCAAGGAATGCGTCTGTCAGCTCCGCCGCGGTATCTGCGATCAGTCCTGCGTTCAGGGAATGCTGGACACGCCGTTCTACATCGCATGCCTCAGGCTGAGCGGGCGGCGCTGCATGGTCGTGGGCGGCGGTGACATAGGACTCGAGAAGGTCGAGGGCCTGTTGGCCTGCGACGGCGACGTGACGCTGGTCGCACCCGACGCCATCGAGCCGCTGCGCGAGCTGGCGGCCGAGGGGTCGATCAAGTGGGAGCAGCGCGAGTACGCCGGGCCGGAGGACCTCGAGGGCACGTTCATGGTGATCGCGGCCACGAACAACACCGACGCGAACATCCGCGTGTACGAGGACGCCGAGCGCCGCGCGATGCTCGTCAACGTGGTCGACGTCCCGCCGCTCTGCAACTTCATCCTGCCGGCGATCTTCCGCACGGGCCCGCTCGCCATCGCGATCTCCACCGCCGGCGCGAGCCCGGCGCTCGCCAAGCGCATCAAGGCCGAGATCGCGGAGGAGTACGGGGTGCCGTACGCGCGGCTCGCCGAGCTCCTCAACGAGGTGCGCGGCTGGGCCAAGGGCACGCTGCCCACCTACCAGGACCGCAAGGTCTTCTTCGAGTCGATCGTCAACGGTGAACCCGACCCGGTCGAGCTGCTCCGCCAGGGCGACGAGCAGGCCGTCCGCGACCTGATCGCGGCCGCCCAGCGTTCGGCCACCGAAGCCGCGGTATAGCCGAGCAGCTCTCCCATCTCGACGACGAGGGCAACGCCCGGATGGTCGACGTGGGCGGAAAGCCGGTGACGGAGAGACGTGCGGTGGCGCAGTGCGTCGTGCGCATGAAGCCCGAGACCGCGGCGGCCGTGGCCGCCGGGAACGCGCCCAAGGGCGACGTGATCTCCACGGCGCGCATCGCGGGCATCCAGGGTGCCAAGCGCACGGCCGAGCTGATCCCGCTCTGCCACCCGCTCCCGCTCTCGTTCATGGATGTCACGATCGAAGTCGACGAGACGGCCGGCACGGTCACGATTCAGTCCGAGGTCCGCACCAGCGCGCAGACCGGCGTCGAGATGGAGGCGCTCACGGCGTGCTCCGTGGCGGCGCTGACCGTCTACGACATGGTCAAGGGCATCGAGCGCGGCGTGGAGATCACGGAGCTGACGCTGCTCGAGAAGACCGGCGGCCGCCACGACTGGCGGCGCGAATGAGCGAGGTCCACGAGACAGCTTCCAAGGCCTGGGGCGAGTCCGCCGATCTCTACGAGCGCGCGCGGCCGGAGTATCCGCCGGAGGCGATCGACTTCTTCCACGAGTTGGGGCTCGGGCCCGACGGCGACGTCCTCGACCTCGCAGCCGGCACTGGCAAGCTCACGCGGGCGCTGATCGCCGCGGGGGCACGCGTGACGGCCGTCGAGCCGCTGGCGGCGATGCGTCAGATGCTCCAGCAGCGGCTGCCCGAGGCCACGGTGATGGCCGGAACCGCGGAGAACATCCCGGTGCAGGACGAGTCGATGGACCTCGTGACGGTCGCGCAGGCGTTCCACTGGTTCGATGCGGACACCGCGATGAACGAGATCGCGCGCGTGCTGCGTCCCGGGGGCGGGCTCGGCGCGATCTGGAACGTGCGCGACGAGAGCGTCGAGTGGATGGCAATGATCCGCGAGCTGATCGAGTCGGCTCGGTCCGACACGCCGAGCCACCAGTCGGGCGAGTGGCGCAAGCCGTTCGACTCGCCGGGCAGCCCGTTCGAGCCGCTGCGGGTCGAGACCTTCCGCCACACGCAGCAGGTCACGCGCGCGGACGCGGTGGACGTGTTTGCCTCGCGCAGCTATGTGGCGTCCCTACCCGCCGACGAGCGCGACCACCTGCTGGAGCGCGTGGCCGAGCAGGTGCCGCGGACCGAGATCGTCGCGATGCCCTACATCACCGAGCTGTATTGGACTCGCAAATCCACGTAGGCTGAGCCCCCGATGCGAGCGGCGGTGCTCACGATCTCGAGCTCGAGGACGCGGCGCGAGGACGACGAGTCCGGCAATGCGCTCGTCGCCTTCTGCGAGGAGGCGGGCCTCGAGACGGTCTACGACTCGGTGAGCGACGACCGCGAGGAGATCGCCACCGCGCTCAAGCGGCTCGCCGACAACGAGCAGGTGCGCTTCATCTTCACCACCGGCGGCACCGGCCTCACGCACGACGACGTGACGCCCGAG
>DATBKS010000275.1:0-22074 GCA_036555755.1 Thermoleophilaceae bacterium | reverse complement strand
CGGGATCCCCAAGGTGGACTCCGCGGAGACCGCCATCAAGGAGATCAACCCGGACGTCAACGTCGTCAAGTACCAGACGCGCCTCGACGCCTCGAACATCATGGAGATCATCGAGGGCTACGACGTGATCGTCGACGGCGTCGACAACTTCCCCACGCGCTACCTCTTGAACGACGCGACGGTGCGCCTCGGCATCCCGGTGGTGTCGGCCTCGATCCTCGGGTTCGACGGCCAGCTCTCGGTCTTCAAGCCGCACGACGGCCCGTGCTATCGCTGCCTCTACCCGACGCCGCCGCCCGCGGAGCTCGCCCCGTCCTGCGGCGCCAACGGCGTGCTCGGCGTGCTGCCCGGCACGATGGGGCTGCTCCAGTCCACCGAGGTCATCAAGCTGATCGTCGGCAGCGGCGAGCCGCTCATCGGCCGCCTGCTCCTGTACGACGCGCTCGCCGCGAGCTTCACCGAGCTCAAGGTCCGGCGCGATCCGGAGTGCCCCGTCTGCTCGCGCGATCCGAGCGAGATCTCGGACGACGAAATGGGCGTCTTCCCTGATTACGAAGCGTTCTGCGCCGCGGCTGGTTAGTCTGCCCGCCGCATGAGCACGGTCAAGATCCCACCGGTCCTCCGCTCGTCGACGGGCGGCGAGAAGGAAGTTTCGGTCGACGGCGGCAACGTCGGCGACGTGCTGCGTGCTCTGGCCGAGCAGCACCCGGCCACCCAGAGCCAGCTCTTCTCCGACGACGGCGAGCTCAACCGCTACGTCAACGTCTACGTGAACGACGAGGACGTGCGTGTACTCGACGGGCTCGACACAGCCGTTGGTCCCGACGACACGCTCGTCATCCTGCCGGCGATGGCCGGCGGCGTCTGAGCTCGAACGCGTAGGCGACCGGCGGGTCGGGCAGGGTATTCGTCGTGGCCACTCTGTACTTCGCGTACGGCTCGAACATGTCGAGCCGGCAGCTAGCGGCATGGGATACCCCACATCGGCCGATCGGCGCGGCCGAGCTGCAGGACCACCGGCTGGCGTTCCTGCGCCGCTCGATCCGCTGGAAGGCGGGCGCGGCCGACATCGTGGCGGCACCCGGTGAGTCGGTCTGGGGCGTGCTCTGGGAACTGCCCCTCGGCGCGGCCGAGCTCGACGTGAAGGAGTCCGCAGGAGTCGGCTACCGGCGCCGCTCGGTGAAGGTGATCGTCGACGGCTCGCCCTTCAACGCAATGGCGTACGAGGTGATCGACAAGCATCCGCGTGAGCTCCAGCCGCGGCGCGAGTACGTCGACTTGATGGTCGAGGGCGCGCGCGAGCACGACCTGCCGGACGAGTGGGTGGAGCGGCTCGAGGCCGTATTCCCGTCTAAAGACGGTTGACTCGCTCGGGTCCGGGGATCAGGATTGACGATCCCCGATTAGGGGCCGTCGCGGCGGGCGAAGCTGCGCGGCCCCCGGCAATCTCTTAGTACTACACTTTTTGAAGCGATGATCGAGCCCCGCCTCGACAACCGGCCCTGTGGAGGGAAATACGGCGACATCGTGCAGGCGATCGGCCACACGCCGCTCGTCGAGCTGAAGCGCTTCTCTCCCAAGCCGGGCGTCCGTATCTACGCGAAGCTCGAGAGCTACAACCCCACGGGATCGGTCAAGGACCGCGTGGCGCGCTCGATGATCGAGGACGCTGAGGAGCGCGGCGCCATCGCGCCGGGGCAGACGATCCTCGAGCCGACATCGGGCAACACCGGCATCTCGCTCGCGATGATCTGCTCACGCAAGGGCTACCCGCTCAAGGTCGTGATGCCGGACAACGTCACCCAGGAGCGCACCCAGCTCCTGCGGATGTACGGCGCAGACATCGTCTACTCGCCCGGCGAGCAGGGCTCGAACGGCGCAGTGGCGATGGCGCTCGAGATGGCGGAGGCGGACTCCTCGTACTACATGCCTTACCAGTACGGCAACGAGGCGAACCCGAACGCCCACTACAACGGCACGGCGCTGGAGATCCTCGAGGAGCTCGACGACGTCGCTGCCTTCGTCGGCGGCCTCGGCACCGGCGGCACGCTGATGGGCAACGCGCGGCGGCTCAAAGAGGAGGACCCGGACACGAAGATCGTAGCCGCTGAGCCGCTTCAGGGCGAGCTCGTGCAGGGACTGCGCTCGCTCGACGACGGCTACATCCCGCCGATCATCGACCTCTCGCTGCTCGACCGCAAGATCTTCGTCTCGAACGCCGACGCCGTGATCTGGACGCGCCGGCTGCTCGACGAGGAGGGGCTCTTCACGGGCGTCTCCGCGGGTGCGATCGCCTCGATCGCAGTGCGGGTCGCGAACGAGCTCGACGAGGGCAACGTCGTCTTCATCGTTCCCGACGATGGCTGGAAGTACCTGAGCTCGGGCGTCTACACGAAGCCGCTCGACGAGCTCGACCTAGACTCAGCTTCATTCTGGTAGCGAGCCCACCGCGAGAATGCGCAGCCTGATCCGCCGAGTGCGGTCGAATTCGATCGTCGAGCTGGTGGTGCTGGTCGGCGTCGCCGTGTTCCTCGCGCTGACGGTTCAGGCCTACGCGATCAAGCCGTACCGCATCCCCAGCGGCTCGATGGAGCCAACGCTGGCGATCAACCAGCGCGTGATCGTCGACCGGCTCACGCACCGGCTCGGATCGAGCCCGCACGTGGGCGACATCGTCGTGTTCAACCCACCGGCAGGCGCCGACGACGAGCAGTGCGGCTTGCACGCGCAGGGCGAGGGAACCTCCGTGCCCTGCTCGCGGCCGGTCCCGAACAAATCCAGCGAGACCTTCATCAAGCGCGTCGTCGCGGTCGGCGGCGACACGATCGCGATCCGCAACGGGCACGCGATCCGCAACGGCGTCCGCGCGAAGGAGTCGTTCGCTGCCGCATGCGGCGGCGGGCCCGACTGCAACTTCCCGCAGCCGATCACGGTGCCGAAGGGCTACGTGTTCGTGATGGGCGATAACCGCGGCGAGTCGGACGACAGCCGCTTCTGGGGCCCGGTGCCGGTCAGTTGGGTGATCGGCAAAGCACTGGTGACCTACTGGCCACCAGGTCGGGTCGGCACCCTCTAGGAACGGGCGGTCTCGTCCGGCTGGTGCGGAAGCGACTCGGGCTCGTCATCCTGCTCGCCGCTGATGGCGTCCTTGAACTCGCGCATCCCCTTGCCCACCGAGCGGCCTACCTCAGGCAGCCGCTTGGGGCCAAGAACGAGAAGCGCGATTACGAGCACGACGATCAGCTCGAGCGGTCCAACGTTCGGCATCGTCGTCACGATAGACCCTCCGCATAAGGAACGCCACAGTTGCCCCGCAACTGACCATCTAGCCTTCGGGCCATGCGAATGACGAGGGCCCAGTGGGACGAGCTGATCGCCCATGCGCAGGAGGACGCTCCCAACGAGTGCTGCGGCTACATGCGGATGGACGACGGGAGCGTCGCGGAGACCTTCCGCGCGCGCAATCTGCGCGAGTCCCCGTACGGCTACGAGCTCGATTCGAAGGCTCTCTTCGCGGTCAACGACCTGGACGACGACGGGCACGGCGTGGGCATCTACCACTCGCACCCGCGCAGCCCCGCCAACCCGTCGCAGACGGACATCAACCTGGCCCACTACCCGCACTGGCTCTACCTGATCGTCTCGCTCGAGAGCGAGCCCCTGATCAAGGCCTGGCGGATCGCGGATGGCCGTGTCGAAGAAGAGCCCATCGACGTCGAATAGCCACGCGCTGCTCTGCCCCTCGTGCGGGCGCGAGTTCGCCGCCGAGGAGCGCTTCTGCGACACCTGCAAGATGCCGCTCGTGCCGCCCGGCGAGGTGATCGAGGCGCCACGCAGCGAGGCGCATGAGCGCGCGCGCAAGGTGGACCCGCGCTTCACCCGCGGGCGGTTGGTGCGAGTGGCGGGCGCGGCGCAGCAGCCAGAGGCGGAGATGATCCAGGCGCTGCTGCTCGATCAGGGGGTGCCGAGCGTGGTGCGCCGTTCCGCCGGCTTCGACGTCCCGGACTTCCTGGCGGCCGGCCCGCGCGACATCCTCGTGCCCGAGTCGGGAGCGGAGACCGCCCGCGAGGCGCTGTACGGCGCCGGCTTCGGCTCGGACATCGCGGTGTCGAGCCGTCCCGACCCCCGCCAGGTGGCGCTCGTGGTCGCCGCGATCTTCGCCGGAGGCGGCGTGGTCGCGCTCCTAGCCTGGGCGATTTCGCAGATCACCTAAAGAGGTGGACTGAAACCCGCCGGACCCGGGGACGGGTTGGGGCGGAACGCTAGGGGCGACCGGTGGGGCAGGAGCGGTCGCGGGGTTGGAGAGTCACGGAGGTCGACGTATGCCTATCGCTCGCGCCGTCACAGCGGTGATCGCCGCCGCGCTGATCGGGACCAGTGCAGCTCAGGCTGCCACCACGCAGCTCTCGGTCACGAAGAGACTTCAGGACAGGCGGGAGGTGGCTGCCGGGCAGCGCTCGTATTCGGTGGGCTTCGAGGACGGGCGCTTCTACGCCAACGGCTGGCATACAACCGGCGAGATGGGCGGCGTGATCACACCGCCGCTCAAGCTGCTCGACGGCGTCTGGTTCGGCGTCGACGGGCAGTGGGTCGGGCAGGCCACGAAGTTCACGAGTGGCTGGGGCTACACGCGTTTCGACTTCCCCGACGTCTCCGGGCTGCACGTGCAGCGAACGGACTTCGCGCCGGACGCCCACCGTGCGGTCCTGTTCGGGCTGAAGCTCTCGAACCCGGCATCCGCGGACAAGACCGTCAGCGTGATGGTCGACGCTCACTCCGAGCTGATGACCGCCTACCCGTGGGGCTTCACCGGGGTGACGCCGAACGCGAGCGACAACATCCCGGACCACGGCTCGTTCACGAACGACCAGCTCCAGTTCACAGATGACGGCGCGCTCCCCGGCGCGCCCGAGCACCACTACGCGGCGCTTGTGGGAGCGAGTCAGAGCCCGACGAACGGGACGGCGGCCGACACCGGCGGCGCGTTCCGCGGCCCGCAGCCGGCTCCGCAGCCCGGCCACTGCGACGCGAACGACAGCACCTCGCCGCCGAGCGCCTGCTCCGACGGACCGTTCGGCAAGGGGACCGGCGGGGAGCTCCAGTACAGCGTGACCGTGCCGGCGAAAGGCTCGAAGACCCTGTGGGTCGGCGCGGCCGGCTCGAACGACGGATCGACTCAGGCCGCGAGCATCAGCGACGCGCAGAGCGAACTGAACGCGGCGCTGGACAACCCGGCCAAGGAGCTGGGCGCCAAGATGGCCGCCCGCAAGAAGCTCGGCAGCCAGTCGCGTGTGGACCTCCCGGGTGATCGACTTCTCCAGAACTCGATCGACTGGGGCAAGCAGAACCTCGCGGACCTGACCCAGTCGGCATCGAATCTCCAGATCCGCTGGACGAACCAGGGCCATCAGTTCCCGGCGCCGCTCGGCACCGTGGCGCACGCCCGCTGGTTCGGCGCCGGCTTCCCGGACTACCCGTGGATCTTCGCCACCGACGGCGAGTACACGGCTTTCGCCGCTGTCGCCCTCGGTCAGTTCCGGACGGCTGAGGACCACCTGCGGGCGCTCAAGGACGTCTCGGACATCCTCAACAACAAGTCGGGGATCGTCGTGCACGAGACGGTGTCCGACGGCTCGGTGTGGTTCGGTCACGACTCCCAGACGAATGGGGTGAACGACTTCAACACGGACGAGACGATCAAGTTCCCGAGCGCGGTGGCGCTGATCTGGCGCTGGACCGGCGACAACCGCTTCCGCGACGAGATGTACGACTTCGCCAAGCGGAACCTCCACGCGGTGGACGACCGCCTCGACGTCGACAAGGACGGCTGGCCGGAGGGATCCGGCAACGTCGAGCGGCAGGGCATGGGCCCGGAGAAGCTCGACAACGGCGTCTATTACATCCGCGCGCTGCTCGACCTGGCCGACATGGCGCGCTCGAAGAACGACGGCGCCACCGTCACGTGGGCCACGAACCTGGCCCAGAAGCTCGAGATCCAGTTCGAGAGCACGTGGTGGGACTCGTCGGCGCAGCAGTACGCCGACTCGCTGCTCGATCCGGGGAATACGCAGTCGTTCCAGAAGCACTGGATCGGCCAGGTGCCGATGGAGGCCGAGCTCAACGACGGCACCCAGACGACCCCGGGTGTGGCGTCACACGACCACGGGACGACGGCGCTGGCCGGGCGGGAGAACTCCTGCTTCAGCGGCGACCGCCCCGGCAACCCGGGCCTCTTCCACACCGGGTGCGGAGGGGGATTCGATGGGAAGGGCGACTTCGAGATCTTCTCCCTGACCACGTCGATCCAGGCGGTGGGAGAGGGCAACTACGGCCGCCTCGGCGCGGGCCAGCAGAAGCGCTACACGGACGCCAACGCCGAGACGCAGTTCGACGAGCCGGCCACGGGTGGGACCCCGGACGAGCAGCCTGGCGCGATGCCGGAGATCTTCCCGTCCGCCCCGAACGGCGACCCGTCGCAGGGCATCCCCGCGAACATCGACCGCTGCTGGACCTGCCGCTCGATGTTCATGCAGGCCTGGGGCAACTACGGCACCGCCTGGTCTGTGATCCACCAGCAGCTCGGTGTGCGGCCGTTCCTCGGCAACGGCAAGCTCGAGGTGACGCCGCAGGTGCCGCCGGGCGAGCCGCGCATCGCGGGCAGCAACATCCGGCTCGGACACGGCTCGATCGATGTGAGCGCCAGTGCGGCGCACGGCACGTACACGACGACCGTCTCACCGCACCTGCAAGTGCAGCTCACGATCGGCCAGACGCTGCCGGCGGGCGCCGACGTCCGGAGTGTGAAGCTGAACGGCCACACTGCGCACTACACGGTCCGCGACACCAATCGCGGCCGCGAGGTGCTCGTGAAGGCCGGCGACAGCGGCAAGCAGACGCTGGTGGTGGCCTCCGGCTAGCGGCGCAACTAGCCGAAGAACTCCGCCAGTTCGGCCGCGACCTCGTCCGGCTGGTCCTCGGGGATGAAGTGGCCGGCGCCCTCGACGGCGCGGCCCGCCACGTCCGGCGCGCACGGCCGCCAAAGCTCGAGCGGATCGTCGTAGAAGATCGGCAGCGCGCCGTCGGCGCCCCACAGCGCGAGCACGGGGCAGGTGATCGTGCGGTTGCCGCGGTCGGCGTCATCGAGCGCGCGGTCGATGGTCGCGCTCGCCCGGTAGTCCTCGCACATCGCGGTCACGTGCTCCGGATCGCGCAGCTGCGCGCGGTACGCCTCGACCGCCTCATCGGGGAAGCGAGCGTCGCCCGGCTTGATCCCCATTCGCTCGCCGGCGATCCAGAAGCCGTCCGGGTCGCCGAGGATGAGCCGTTCCGGTAGCGGGGCGGGCTGCGCGAGGAAGCCCCAGTGCCAGTAGCCGAGGCCGAGGCGGTCGTTCGCACGTGCCCAGAGCTCGCCGGTGGGGACGATGTCGAGCACGGCCAGGCGCGTGACGAGCTCCGGATGGTCGAGCGCCATCCGGTAGGCCGCGCGCCCGCCGCGGTCGTGCCCGGCGACCAAGAAGCTCTCGTGCCCGAGCGCGGCCATCGCGGCGACGAGGTCCTCGGCCAGCGCGCGCTTCGAGTGAGGGACGTGATCGTCGCTCGGCGTCGGCAGGAAGGAGTCGCCGTATCCCGGCAGGTCGGCCACCACGACGCTGAAGCGCTCCGCGAGCTGCGGGGCGACGGCGTGCCACATCAGGTGCGTCTGCGGGAAGCCGTGGAGGAGCAGCAGCGGCGGCCCCGAGCCGGCGACGCGCGCGTGTATTGCGCCTCGCGGCGTCTCTACGTCGAGCGTGTCGAATCCGTCGAACACGGTGACTAAGCCACTACCCGTACGCCATAGCGGTCATTCAGCTCGGCCATCTTGTCGGCGCCCGGCATGCCACTCTCGGCGGCCGTCGCGACATCCCTGAAGAACTGCTCGAAGCCTCCGGGCGTGAGAGTGAAGAGCATGCGTGCCGGCTGGTCGCTCGGGTTCGAGAAGGCGTGTGGGGTGCTGCCGGGACACCACAGCGTTGTGCCGGCCGCGGCGTCGACCGTGTCGTCGCCACGGCGGAAGCGGATTTCGCCGGCGAGCACATAGAACATCTCGTCGAAGTCGGGGTGCACGTGCGGCGGCGGCCCCGGGAAGCCCGGCGGCAGCTCGTATTCGATCAGCGCGAACTTGCCGGCGGTCTCGTCCGACGACAGCTTGATTGTGATCGTCACCGGCCCGATGGCGTATCGCTCGTCCATGTCGGCGCGATCCTCTCGCGCTGAGGCAGCCGCTGCAAGCGACCGTTGGAGTAGCCTGCCGCGTCATGGACTTCAACCCCACTCCGCAGGTCGAGAGCCTGCTCGAACGCATACGTGAGTTCAACGAGGAGCACGTCTATCCCATCGAGATGGAACTGCTCCATGCCCTCGACGAGGAGGTGACGGTAGACACCCCGCGCGCCTACCCCGAGGGGCTCGTCGAGCTGCGCGAGCGCGCGAAGGCGGACGGGCTATGGAACCTGTTCATGCCGGACGAGCGCTACGGCGCCGGGCTGACCAACTGGGAGTACGGGATGCTCTGCGAGGAGATGGGGCGGAGCCTCATCTCGCCGATGGTCTACAACTGCTCGGCGCCCGACACGGGCAACATGGAAATCCTTGCCGAGCACGGCACGCCCGAGCAGGTGGACCAGTGGCTCAAGCCACTGCTCGAGGGCGAGATCCGCAGCTGCTTCTCGATGACCGAGCCGGGCACCTCGGGCTCCGACCCGACCGGACTCGCCACGCGCGCGGAACTCGACGGCGACGAGTGGGTGATCAACGGCCACAAGTGGTTCACCTCGGGCGCCGTGGGAGCGTCGGTGGCGATCGCGATGGTGGTCAGCGACCCGGACGCGGCTCCGCACAAGCGGGCGAGCATGATCCTGGTGCCGACCGACACGCCGGGCTTCAACCTCATTCGCCCGGTCCCGGTGATGGGTCACGACGGCGGCCCGGGTCACTGCGAGATCCGCTACGAGGACTGTCGCGTGCCGGCGTCGAGCACGCTGGGTGAGCGCGGGGCGGGCTTCAAGATCGCGCAGGACCGGCTCGGCCCCGGCCGCATCCACCACTGCATGCGCGCGATCGGCGGCGCTGAGCGCGCCTTCGAGATCATGTGCAAGCGTGCGAACGAGCGTGAGTCGTTCGGCGGCAAGCTTGCCGAGAAGCAGTTCGTCCAGGACTTCATCGCGCGTTCGCGCATGGAGATCCACGGCGCGCGGCTGATGGTGCTGCACGCCGCCTGGAAGATGGACACCGAGGGCAAGCGCGCGGCGCGCCAGGAGATCTCGATGATCAAGGTCGTGGCGGCCAACGTGTTCATGGACGTGCTCGACCGGGCGATCCAGGTGCTCGGCGCACTCGGCGTCTCGGACGACACGCCCGTGGCGCTGATGTGGCGGTCAGGGCGCATGCTGCGCATCGCCGACGGCCCCGACGAGGTGCACAAGATGGTGATCGCGCTGCGCGAGCTCAACCGCTTCAAGGTTGAGGAGCCGCAGCCCGTGGCGACATGACGGTCGCGCCGCCGGCCTCGGCTCTCGGGCTGACAGACGAGCAGCGCCAGTTCGTCGAGTCGATCCGCGACTTCTGCGCGCGCGAGTTCGGCACCACCGAGAAGCTGTCGGAGCTGACCAACGGCTTCACCGACCCGCACAACCACGAGGTCGCCCGCAAGATGGCGGAGCTCGGCTGGTACGGGCTCTGCATCCCGGAGGAGTACGGCGGCTCGGGTGGCAGCTTCCTTGACGCGACGCTCTTCCTCGAGGAGTTCACGCGCGGGCAGGCGCCCGTGGGTGCGTACGCGGTCACGCTGATCGTCGTCGGCGCGCTCAACCGCTTCGGCACCGAAGAGCAGAAGAAGGACCTGCTCGGGCGCGTGTCCGAGGGCGGCACATTGGCGATCGCGATGTCGGAGCCGGAGTCGGGCTCGGACGTCGCGTCACTCAAGACGAGCGCGGTGCGCGACAACGGCGAGTGGGTGCTGAACGGCTCGAAGATGTGGTGCTCGTTCGCCCACAAGGCGAGCCATGTGCTGATCGTCTGCCGCAGCGAGCGCACGGACAACCCGCACGAGGGAATGTCGATGATCCTCGTGCCGCGCGAGACCGAGGGCTTCACGATCACGCCGATCCAGACGCTCGGCGGCGAGGACACGAACGAGCTCCACTTGGATGACGTACGCGTGCCCGAGGACGCTCTGCTCGGTACGGCCGGCGCCGGCTGGGTCCAGCTCATGGCGGGCCTCAACAACGAGCGCGTGATCCTCGGCGCCACGGCGCTTGGCCTCGCCCAGCGCGCGTTCGACGACGCCCTCGCCTACGCGAAGGAGCGCAAGCAGTTCGGCCGCCCGATCGGCACCTTCCAGGCGCTCCAGCACAAGTTCGCCGAGATGGCCACCGACCTCACCCGCACGCGGCTGCTCGTGCACTGGGTGGCGCGCATGACGGACGAGGACCCGGGGCGGATGCTCCCGCAGGAGGCCTCGATGGCGAAGCTTGCGGCCACCGAACTGGCCAAGCGCTGCGCGCTAGACGGCCTCCAGATCATGGGCGGCTACGGCTACGCCACCGAGTACCCGATGGAGCGTCACCTCCGCGCCGCGGTGGTCACGACCATATACGGCGGCACATCGGAGATTCAGAAGAACATCATCGCGAAGACCCTCGGCTTGTAGGCCCGGGCGTCCGCGTCGACAGCTCGGTGAGGTAGCGGCGCCAGGCCGGCTCGACCTCCGAGCGGTGGCTTTCGAACGCGCTCGAGATCGCGGTCAGCGCGCCCTCGCGCGGCAGCTCGGTGGCCAGCCGGACGCAGGCGCGCCGTCCCTGCTCGCGCTCCAGCAGGCCGAACACCGTGCCGCCGAGCAGCATCGCGTCGCGCGCGCTCGGCGGGAAGCGCGGGTTGCCGCCCTCGTGCATGCGGCGCGCGATGGCGGGCCCGAGGAACTGCGCCTGACCCGACAGCCAGGTGGCCGCGCCCTCGCACAGCCACGCCCAGCTCAGGTAGGTGCGGAAGCTGCCGAGGTTGAACGGCGGTGGGAGCTGCTCGTTGTTCGCGCCGAGCACGAGATGCGCGTACTCGTGGAGCGGCGCGAGCTGCATCGCCTCGCGCGAGCCCGGCACGTTCGACGCGCGCTCCCGCAGCACGAGCGGCGACAGCACGTGTATCTCGCGCGAGGAGAACCAGCCCGAGAAGTAGCGCCGGCTCGCCGGAGCGGCGAACAGACGCGCCAGCGGCAGCCACGGCTGCGCCAGGTACAGCTGCGCGGGCCCCGGGTGGATCACCACCGCCACCTCACCCGGCGTTATCGGGAACAGCTCCCCAAGCTGCTCCCGGAAGCCCTCGAGCTCGTCGAGCACCGACGCCGCCTCCTCCGCCTGCTCGCTCTCGTGGCGAGCGGTGAAGGAGGGCGACTCGGTCTCTACCCAGGGCACGCGCCTACTCTGGCAGGCGCGCCCCTTCGGTTACTGCACCGTGGCGTTGCCCGTCACGAGGCAGGCGACAGCGCCGCCGAGCGGCGGGCCGTGGCTCGGAGTCGGGTCGCCTGCGCCAGGCGCCGGGTAGTTACTCGCGGACGCGAGATAGTGGACGGTCACCGTCTGCCCGCCGCGCTCCGTGTACACGATGTTGCGCGTCTCGCCCTGGGTCGGGCCAAGGTTCACCGGGCTGTCGCTGATGTTGAAGTCATCGTCCTGGACGTCACCGCCGTTGCCGAGGGTCTCGATGTCCGCATGGTCGACCTTCGTGGTCCCCAGGATGCGCAGCCGGCCCGTGCCGTCGCAGCTCGCGGTGAGCACGAACCTGCCGGTGTCCAGCAGTGTGGTCTCACCCGTCCCAGGCTGCGCACGGAAGTCGATCTTCTGGCCGCGGAGGTACTCCGAAGCGGGATGCCCGCCGAGCAGCGCCGAGTTGTTGGCCACCTTCGCGCTGAGCGCCAGCGTCGCGCGCTTGGCCTTGCCGGCCCTCGCGGCGTACTTGGCCCGCGTGGCCCTGGCGGCCTTCTTCGCGAAGGTCGCGCGCTTGGCGAACTTCACCGCGCTGTCGACGGCGGTGGGGGCGGCGACGGCGGTCGTCGCGCCTACGACCAGCGCGACCACGACAGCGGTGATCACGTGCGAGCTCAGATAGCGGCCAAAGCGCCTCATGCGAGAGTGCCTCCTGGGACGGTGAGAGGGTGAGGGTCCGGCGCCCGTTTGGGCGAACCCCCATACCTACAAGTTTGCGACGCAGTGTGTCAATGCGTCTGGACGTTTGGTCGAGGCTAGCGCCGTACTACCGATGCGACTGCACTTCGACCACCTGCTGGAAGGTCGGGCGGTTGATCCAGGGGATCAGCGGCTGGGTGACCGCGCCCAGCGGGCGGAACATCACGGTGTCGAAGCAAGTCTGCTGTTCTGCCCTTCCCTGAGCGGAACAGACGTCGTCCTGGTAGAGCTTCGAAGCCGGTGTGCGGGACGCCTTGATCAGCGAATTCAGCAGCTCAGAGCGGCAACCGCGAATCATGCGTTTGCGTGACTGCCTGCCGCTGTGCCCGGCGCCGCAATAAATGCGCGAGAACTTGCCGCGCTCGCGCCGGCCGAGCAGGCGGCGCAGGTCCTTCGACACGTAGCCCCACCACCCATCCTGGTAGGCCGAGCCGAGGTGCTGGCCGCCGTTGTTGGGGGCGTTGTCGAGCCCGATGACGTTCTCGATCTTGTCGAAGAGGTTGCTGCCAAGCACGGGCTGGAACTCGGCGTGCACCCACAGCGGCCACCAGGCGTCCATGATCCGCACGGCATCCGAGTTGTCGTAGATGCCGTCCTTGTTACGGTCGATGCGGTGCGAGCCGTTCGCGTGCCACGCGCGCAGCTCGTCGAGCGCGTGGGCGGCCGTCGGGTTTTTCGGATGGCCGAGCAGCTTGAACGCGAGCGGCAGCAGGCGGTCGGCGCGCATGTCCACGGTGCCGGCGTTCTCCATCGCGTTGATCACGCCCGCGAGCGTCGTCTTGCGGCCGTCCTTGACCTGCGGCTTGAGGCTCTCGTCGAGCAGCTGCGAGCGGTAGATCGGCCCGTAGCCCCACTGGTTGTCGGATGAGTGGAAGCCGGGCGCCTGCTTGTTGTTCCAGCTCGTCATCCAGTTCTGGTCGATCAGCTGCGGGTGCTGCCTGAACGGGATGTACGACGCGGTGTTGAGCTGGTCGTTGAAGCTCTTCCACAGCCACTTCTTCTTGCCCCAGACCGGCAGGTTGTAGTTGGGCCCGCGCGGGCGGACGGGGTCGTTGCCCGAGTTGAAGTAGGCGGTGTGCTTGTTGTCGACGTAGAACCAGTTGAACGAGTAGCCCACCCGCGACATCGCATGCTGGAAGTCGCGCGCGCCGTGCACCTTGTCCGGGTCGTTGATGTCCTTGAAGCCGAGCGCGGAGTCGACCTCGTGGAAGTAGGTGGTGCGGTCGGTCACGTACGCGACGGGCTTGTGCTTGACCGTCGCGCGGCCGGACACGAGGCCGAGCACGGTCCGCTGGGCCGTGAGCGTCTCACTGCCCGCCGGCGTCGAGTCGGCGAGGTTGGGCGACCAGTCGTTGTGACGCGTGAGCGTCTCCATCTGCCGGCAGCCGCCTTTGTATAGGTAGTAGTTCGAGTTCACGGTGGCCTTGCCGCCGTTCGGCTCGCACAGCGGCAGCGCCCAGGTGTCCGAGATATCGCTGCCCGCCGACGTCGCGCTCCACGCGTAGTCGCGTCCGCGCCCGAGCTGCACGTACAGGTTGACCCCGGGGAAGGCCGCGCCGCGGGCGTCGATGCCCGGTCCGTGCACGTCCTGCTCCATCAGGATCTGCGGCGCGAAGTAGCCCACCTGCGGGCCGAACACGGCGAGCGGGTGGCCCGAGACCGAGTGCGCCGCCGACACGACGAGCGCGTTCGACTCTGCGTGCGGGAACGCGAACAGCCCCTGGAGACCGCTGGCGAGCGGCGTCTTGCCGGCGCTGGCCGCGCTCGCGCTCTCACCCTCGGTCGTCGCGGATGACGAGTGGCTGATGCCCTGCCCGAGGGTCGAGCGGAAGGTGCCCGGATCGGGAAGCGCGGAGCTGCCCTTGACCGCGCGCTTGGGGAAGTTCTCGTAGTTGAAGCGCTTGCCGTTGTGGACGGTCGTCGGCGCCTCCGGGTCCTCGGCCTCGCGGAAGTCGTGCCAGACCTTTGGCCCGCGCTTCTTGCCAAAGCGTGACTTCGCCGCCTCGTACACCTGCGCCGAGCCGAGCTCCCCGCCGCCGCCGTTGCCGAAGATGCCGCCAACGAGCGACGCGGTGGCGATCAGGTCCTCGGGCCTGAAGTCATCCGGGCCCTGCGGCCTGCCGATCGCGGCGTACTCGCCCGGCATCTTGAGCGGGTCCATCCGCGCCTCCGCGATGTACTGGTTGATGCCCTCGATGTAGTTGAGGACGTCGCTCTCCACCTGGTCGCCGTCGCTGCCGTAGAGCTTCGTGAAGTTGTTGACCTGCTTGGTCAGGTCGGCCTCGGTGTAGGGGGCGCTCGCCCACTGCTGCGCGTCGAACTCCTGGTTGCCCGGCGCGCCGCCCGCGAACGAGGTGAGCTGGGCGCGACCCAGGTGGCGCAGCACGTCGATGAAGAAGAGCCGGTCCTCGGCGGTCGCGTAGCCGAGGCCGAACATCGTGCCCGCGCGCGTCGAGCCGTAGACGTGCGGAACGCCGAACCCCTTGTCGCGCTCGATCGTCACGTCCGAGCGCGGGCTCTCCGTGCTCTCCACGTCCGACGGCTTGACCCCGAAGGTCGCGTCCTTGAAGTAGTTGGGGATCTGCGCGGCGGTGAGGTGCGGGGCCGCGTAGATCAGGTTGCTGTACATCCCGAGCTGGTCGTCGTTGTGCGCCGGCCGCGCCTGGGTGGCCTCGAAGGCGGCGAGCTGCGGGCCGTTGTCGAAGCCGTTCTCTCCCGGCGGCAGGATGTTGCGGAAGCCGCCTCCGTCGTTGGCGCCGTATGGCTGCGGCGTGGGGCCGGCGCCGCCCTGACCGGGCAGCGGCAGCGGAACGGGCAGCGGAAGCTGCGCCCCGGAGGACGCGCAAAAAGCCAGCATGCAGAGACAAATCGCCGCCGCTCCCGCAAACAGACGCCGCATCGTGGGCGGGCACCCTAGCGGCCGTTAACAAGTTTTGCGCCGGTTAGCGGTTGCGCAGGACCGCGACGATGGCCACGTACAGGTAGCCGAACACTGCGACCCGCGGGAAGAACGCCGCCGCGCAGATCACGAAGGCGTAGATCCCGATGTTCGGGTTGATGCGGTTGCCGAGCGCGCGCACGTGCTCGCGCTGCACGTCGTCCGCGATCAGGGCGGGCCGCGCCGCGTACCGAGCCATCGCCCCGAGGAGAGTCGTGATGACGAGCAGCGAGCCTCCGTAGAACAGCACCGATTGGTGCTCGCCCGCGTGCTCGTGGAGCGACTCCGCCATCAGCTTGGTCGGGAACGGCAGGAACGAGGCGGCCATCAGCAGCACCAGGTTGAGGCGGGTCATCACGTGGTCGGCGGCCAGCATCCGCCGGAAGATCCCGTGGTGAGCCAGCCAGAGGGCGCCGATCGTCAGGAAGCTCGTCGCATAGGCGAGGTACGAGGGCCACTGCTGGCCGATCGCGTGCCAGAGATGATCGAACTGATCGAGCGGGACGCTGATCTCGAGCACGAGCAGCGTGATCGCGATGGCGAATACTCCGTCGCTGAACGCCTCCAGGCGCGCGGTATCGAAGCGGTCCTCGATCCCCTCTTATTCGCCCTAATGGGCGATGGTCCTAGCGGTTACGCGAAGACCGGGACGGCGTCCGAGGCGATCGCCTCGATCTCAGCCGCGGCGCGCTCGAACTCGTCGTCGGAGAGCACCGGGGTGCCCTCGAACGGGAGGTCGCGCTGGATCTCGACCCACGAGCGGCAGCCACCGTACTCATCGCGCACCTTGACGGTGACGGGGCGCGGGATCCGGAAGGTGCGGAGGACGATTACGTGCAGCGGGTGGCGGCGCTTCCAGGCCAGCCGCTTCTCGGCGTAGTCGGTGGTCCACACGTAGTAAGGCGAAAGGGCGTCGACACAGCGGCGGTCCGTGATCAGGTAGCTCGCGGCCACCTCGGCCCAGGCGCGGATCCTCACGCGCTCCGGCTGCGGAATCCCACCATCCTGGATCAGAGCGCGCGCAGGCGGCTCGCCCTCGGGCCACACGCCCTCCTCGAGGGCCCGGCCGAGCTCCGGCTTGTGCGATTCGCGCACAAGGTTGCCGGCCTGGTGGTCAAAGGTGGGGTAGAGGAAGAAGCGGTCGTGCTCGATCTCGAAGTGACGGTTTTCCTCGCGGATGCCGCCCTTGCGGAGCGTCAGGAGCTGTTCGCCCTCGGCGAGAGCGCGCACAGTCACAGCCCATTCTTTGAAAGCGATTGGCATAGAAGAGGAAAACCTCCGGCCCGCGCGGTTACGACTGATCGGCGGATCGGCGCGGGAGGCCGCATTCTACGTAACCGCCCCTGAAATTCAAGGGATTACCTTGTGTGACGTCCGTCACACAGGCTCGACGGCCTCAATTACGGCCGCAAAATCCTCATCGCCCTTGCCTAGGGCAGATGCCGCTTCGTAGAGCGATTTTGCGGCCTCTGCGACCGGGGTTTTGGACCCCAGTTCCTGTGCCGCGTTCAGGCAGTGGCGGACGTCTTTGAGCATGTGATCCAACTTGAAAAGGGGTTCATATTTGTGCTCGATCATGGGACCCGCCTTGAGCCCGAGCATCGTGGAGTTCCCCGAGCTCGCGGCCACCACCTTGACCAGCGCGTTCATGTCGAGATCTGCCTTTTCGGCGACTGCAATGGCCTCGGCGAGCACGGCCGCGTTGGTGGCGGCCAGGGTGTTGTTGAGCAGCTTCACCATCTGGCCGTGACCGAGCGGGCCGCAGTGCACGATCAGCTCGCCCATCGACTCGAGTAGCGGCAGCGCACGCTTGAAGTCCTCGTCGGAGCCCCCGGCCATGATCGTCAGGGTGGCGTCCTCGGCTTTCGGGCTCGAGCCGCTCACCGGCGCGTCCATGAAGTGGATGCCGCTCTGACCCAGCCGTTCGGCGATCGACTGCACTGCGGTGGGGGCGATCGTCGACATGTCGACCACGAGCGCACCCTCCTTGAGCACCGCGGCGGCGCCGTTCTCGCCGAAGAGGACGGACTCCACCTGGGGCGAGTCGACCACCATCGTGATCACCGCGTCGGCGCCCTCTGCCGCCTCCGCCGGCGTGTCGGCCACGCCCGCACCCGACAGCTCGGCCACCGCCTCCGCCTTCTCGCGGGTGCGGTTCCACACCTTCACCTCGAACTCCCCGACCACCACGTTCGCGGCCATCCGGGAACCCATGATCCCCGTGCCGAGGAATGCGACTCGCTCGATTTCGCTCATGTCCGGCAGCCTATCGACGCCTCAGCACGAGCCCGCCCGCGCCTATCGCGAGGAGCACCGCCGCGCCGATGGCGGCGAACACGACCCAGCTGGTGCCGCCGCCTGGACTTGGTTCAGCGGGCGGCGGCTTCGGCGCACTGCTCGCCGTGGACACCGTCAGGCTGAGCGGCAGCTGCACCGGCTTGGGGCTGTCGGGGAGGAAGTCGTTCACGCCTGCTGACACGTAGTAATCGCCCGTCTGCTTCACGGGCCCGAGTTGCGCAGAGGTCGTCTTGAGATGGGTCGCCGGATCGCCGGGGCCGAGCTGCTGCGCCTCGGCGTCCTTCCCGCGGAGCGGCCCGTAGAGGCGGACGATCAGCGCAGATGTGCCGGTGACCGACGGATCGAGCCCGCCCACATCAAGCGCGGTGGTCGCGGTCAGCTTTTGGCCGGCGTCCAGGTGCACCTTGTAGAAGACCGCGCCACGGGTGTCGACGGCATCCGAGAACGTCCCATTGCCGACCGGCGGAGCGTCGTTGAAACTGACGCCGCCGACGATCGGACCGGGCGCGGTGGGCGTCTGGGTTGCCGTCGGCGTAGGCCCGAACAGCAGCTCAAGTGCGAGCGAGCGGCCGTGCAGCTTCTGCGCCAGCTGCTTATCCGGCGAGTCGTGGAGTACCACACGCACGCTGTTCGGTGTGTCCGCCTTCGGCGCCGTCATGCTCGCCGTGATCGAGCGGCTCGGATCGAAGGCGAAGAGGTTCGACGCCGTCGGCGCGTTTGTGGTCGCGCCCGCGATCGTCGTGCCGTTCGAAGACGCGCTCGTCGCGGACAGTCCGAGCGAGGAGCCAGGTGCGCTCACGTCGCCGGTTGGCGGAGCGACGAGCGTTGCGGCGATCGACGGCGGGCCACCGCTCGGAGCGGGCACGGTGTACCAGCGCTCCGTGTCCGGTGCGATCGAGTCGACGTAGGTCCCGGGCTTCGCGAAAGTGGCCTGCGACTCCGCGATCCCGCCGGCGAGCGGCTTGCCGAGCGGGCGGCGGTCGCGCGTGGCGCGGCCGAGCGCCGCCTCGAGCTCCGGCTCCAGTGCATCGGGTGTGGCGGCATCCGAGTAGACGCCGCCGTTGCGCCGCGCGGCGCACTGGAGGCCTCGGCGTCCGGCCGCATCGGTCTGAAAGCCGATCGCGTCGACGCGCACGGGCTGCCGCGCGCCGGTGATGGTCTGGCACTCGGGCGGCGGGCCGCAGTCGTCGGCGCCGCCGCCCACGAGCACGATTGTCGGGCTCCCACTGGGCGGCAGGTCCTTGGCGCCGCGCAGGATCGCGAGCGACACCGGGCTGAGACCCGTGGGCTTCAGGTCCTTCAGCGCAGACCGCATTTCGCCGGAGTCCGCCGGGCCGACCGGCACGAGCGCACGGCTGTCGGAGCACGCCGTCCCGTGGTCCTTCGCGGACGCCTTACCGCCGTAAACGCGCAGGCCGACCGGCGTGCCCTCCGGCAGCTTGCGCACGGCGCGGACGATCGCGCGCTTCGCCTCCGCCAGCCGGTCGCGACGCATCGCCTGCGACGAGTCGAGCACGATCAGGACGGAGGAGCGCGGCTTGACGAGATCGCTCGTCTGCGCCGCGGCGCCCTGGGCGAGCGCCATCAGCGCGACCGCGAGCAGTACCCCTTTCTGCGTCGCCTTACGCACAACGGCTCCTATCTACCCAGGCCTCCCGTGCCCACCACCGCCGGGCGTCTCGATGCGCAGCCGGTCGCCCGGCTTCAGCGTTCCGGACGCCTTCGACTCGAGCTCGTCGCCGTTCAGCAGGTTGCGCCCGGGCCTGCCGGGCTTGCCGCCGTCGGCGCCGGGCGGCGCGTGTCTGCGGCGCTCGGTGATCAGGGAGAAACTCATCTCGTCGAGTGCCTCGAGCTCACGCACGACGCCGTCGCCCCCGTGGTATTCGCCGGCGCCGCCGGACCCGCGCCGCACCGCGTACTCCATCGCTCGCAGCGGGAACTCGAGCTCGAGCGCCTCGATCGGTGTGTTGAGTGTGTTGCTCATCGCCACGTGCACGGCGCTCGGGCCGTCGGCATCCGGACAGGCACCCTGACCGCCGCCGAGCGTCTCGTAGTAGGTGAAGCGATCGTTGCCGAGGGTCAGATTGTTCATGGTTCCCTGACCAAGCGCGCGGCCGAACGCCGCGAGCACGAGATCCGCAACGCGCGAGGAGGTCTCGACGTTGCCGGCCACCACTGCGGCCGGCGGCCGCGCGTTGAGCAGCGAGCCTTCTGGCGCCACCACCGTCACCGGCCTGTACGCCCCGGCGCAGGCGGGCACGTCCGGGTCGGTGAGCACCCGTACCGCGAAGTACGACGCCGACAAAGTGACCGCGAGCGGGCAGTTGAGGTTCCCGTCGTACTGGTCGGCCGAGCCGCTGAAGTCGAGCCGGAGCTCGTCGCCTGAGACCTCGGCGCGCAAATGCAGCTCGAGGTCACCCTCGGGCGCTTCGAGCACGTCGGTGGACTCGCGCACTCCGTCCTCGAGCTCCTCGATCCGGGCGCGTGTGCGGCGCTCCGCGTAGTCGAGCGTCTCGTTCATCGCCTCGCGCACGGTGTCGAGCCCGTAGCGCTCCACGAGCTCCTCCACCCGTGCGGCGCCGCTGCGGCCCGCGGCGAGCTGGGCGCGCAGGTCAGCCCTGCGCTGGTCGGGGTTGCGCATGCGCCCGGTCAGGTCCGCGAGCAGCTCCTCGTCGAGCTTGCCCTCGGCCACGAGCCTCACCGGCGAGATCACGACGCCCTCCTCGTCGAGCGTATGCGAATCCGCCGGCATGCTGCCGGGCAGCTTGCCGCCGACGTCCGCGTGGTGGGCGCGGCTGGCGGCGAACCCGGTGAGCGTGCCGCCGGTGAAGATGGGCGAGATCAGCGTGATGTCCGGCAGGTGTGTGCCGCCGCGGTAGGGGTCGTTGAGGATCCAGGCGTCGCCCGGCCGCTGCTCCTCCTCGATCACAGCCGCCACCGCCAGGGGCATCGCGCCGAGGTGCACCGGGATGTGCTCGGCCTGCATCACCATCTCGCCGGAGGCGTCGAACAGGCCGGTGGACGCGTCGCGACGCTCCTTCACGTTGGCCGAGTGCGCCGAGCGCACGAGCACCACGCCCATCTCGTCGCAGGCGGCGCGCAGCGCGCCGACCATCACCTGGAGCGTGACGGGATCCATCAGCCGCGCTCCAGCAGGATCGTTCCGTCGTCGTCCGCCGCGCCTGACCAGCCGGGCGGCACGACCAGCGTGGCCTCGCGCAGCTCGCAGACAGCTGGCCCGCTCACCTTTCCGATGCGGCCGCGATGCACCTCGGCGTCCGTGCGCTCGCCGTCGAACAGCATCTCGCGCGTTGTAGACGACGCGTCCTCGTCGCTCACCGCCGCGGCGAGGTCGCCACCCGGCAGCGCCACGGCCACGCGCACGGTGACGAGCTCGAGTGTCGCGTCCGGGTCCGAGTAGCCGTACCGGCGCTCGTGCGCCCGGTCGAACGCCCGCCGCAGCTCGCCGACGTCCGGCTGCGGCTCGCCCGGCACGGTGATCTCGAAGGCCTGGCCGCTGTAGCGCAGGTCGTAGCGGACGCGCACAGCAGGCTCCTCCGAGCCGCCGAGCTCCTCGCGGCCCTGGTCGGCGAGTCTCGCGACAGCGGCGGCCACCGCCTCCGGCGTAAGCGCGTCGCCTGCCAGCAGCTCGCTCGCCACGAGCTCGCGCCGCCGCTCGGACACGATCAGCCCGAGCGCCGACAGCACGCCCGATGCACGCGGCACCACCACGCGCGTCATCCCGAGCTCGTCGGCGATCGCGCAGGCGTGAAGCGGGCCGGCGCCGCCGAAGGCGAGCAGCGCAAGGTCGCGCGGGTCGATGCCGCGCTCGACCGTCATAACGCGCACCGCGCGCGCCATCTCCGCGCCCGCCACGCGCACGATGCCCGCCGCGGTCTCCTCGATCGACAGGCCGAGCGAGTCGGCCAGCGCGACCATAACCCGCTCGGACGCGGTCCGGTCGAGCTCGACGCCGCCCGCCAGCGGCGAGTCGGAGTCGAGGTAGCCGAGCAGGAGGTTGGCGTCCGTGACCGTTGGCTCCTCGCCGCCGCGGCCGTAGCAAGCCGGCCCGGGCTCGGCGCCCGCAGAGCGCGGCCCCACGCGCAGCGCGCCGCCCGCATCGCGCCAGGCCACGCTTCCGCCGCCCGCGCCGATCGTGTGGACGTCCACCATCGGCAGCGCGAGTGCGCGGCCCCCAACCTCGCGGCCGCCGGTCTCGCCGGCGCGCCCGTCGAACGCCACCGACACGTCGCAGGAGGTTCCGCCCATGTCGAGACACACGACGTCCGGCACGCCCGCACGCTCCGCGCTGCGCGCGGCACCCACGGCGCCACCGGCCGGGCCGGACAGCACCGTCCACGAGCCGTGCCGGGCGGCGGTGTCCGCGCTCACCACACCGCCGCCCGAGAGCATCACTTCGGGCTCCGGCAGCTCAGCCTCGCGCGCCCGCTCGGCGAGCCGCTCGAGGTAGCGGCGCAAGAGCGGTGACAAGGCCGCGTCCACCACGGTGGTCGCACAGCGCTCGTACTCGCGGAACACGCCAGCGGTCTCGTGCGAGGTCGACACGTGGACGCCCGGCAGTTCGTCAGCCAGCACGCGCGCCACCGCCTGCTCGTGCTCGCG
>DATBKS010000274.1:0-7457 GCA_036555755.1 Thermoleophilaceae bacterium | reverse complement strand
CAGACCAACCCCTCGCTCGCAGACCCGCTCGCCGTGGGCCGCGAGGCGCTGAGGCGGGGCCACTGGGAGGAGGCGCGGGAGTGCTTCCAGCTCGCGCTCGCCGACAGTGTGACCGGCGAGCTGACCGAGGCGCTGGCGATGTCCGCGTGGTGGCTCGACGAGGTGCACGCCACGATCGAGCTGCGCGAGCGTGCCTACAAGCTCTTCCAGGAGGAAGGCGACGTAAGGGGAGCCGCTCGCGTGGCCACCTGGCTGGCGTGGGATTACCTCGCGTTCCGCGGCGAGCCCGCCGTGGCGAACGGCTGGCTGCAGCGCGCCCACAGGCTGCTCGACGGGGTCGAGCCGGTCCTGCGAGCACGGCTGGCTCGCGACCCGCGCCCGCGCGAGGTCGAGGTGCTTCAGCTCGTGGCCGAGGGACTGAGCAACCCCGCCATCGCGGATCAACTCGTACTCAGCGAGCACACCGTCCACCGGCACGTGGCCAACATCCTGCGCAAGCTCGGCGTCAACTCGCGCGCCGCGGCCGCCACCTGGGCCGCGCAGCAGGGGCTCATATGAGCTGGGCCGATCGGGCCATGCGCTCGCGAACGGCTAACTTGGCCCTGTAAGGGGATGCACTGGAATGCTCGCTTCGGATAGACCTACGCACAACAAGCCGCGGTAAAGGAGACACAGATGGCACTGCAAATAGGCGATACCGCACCGGACTTCCAGGCGGAGACGACCGAAGGGCCGATCAGCTTCCACGACTGGATCGGCGATTCCTGGGCAGTCCTGTTCTCGCACCCGAGGGACTTCACCCCCGTGTGCACGACCGAGCTCGGCTACATGGCGAACGCCAAGCCGGAGTTCGACAAGCGCAACACGAAGATCATCGGCCTCTCGGTCGATCCGATCGACAATCACGCGAAGTGGGCGAAGGACATCGAGGAGACCCAGGGCGCCGCGCCCAACTACCCGATGATCGGCGACGCCGACTTCAACGTGTCGAAGCTTTACGGCATGCTCCCGAACGACGTCTCAGGCGACCCGACCTCACGCACGCCGGCGGACAACCAGACCGTGCGCAACGTGTTCGTCATCGGCCCGGACAAGAAGATCAAGCTGATCCTCGTCTACCCGATGACCACGGGCCGCAACTTCGACGAGGTGCTGCGGGTGATCGACTCGCTGCAGCTCACGGCGAACCACAAGGTGGCCACGCCGGTCAACTGGAAGCAGGGCGACAACGTGATCATCGCCGGCTCCGTGTCCGACGACGAGGCGCGCGAGACGTACCCGGACGGCTGGGAGTCCCCCAAGCCCTACATCCGGATCGTGCCGCAGCCGTAGTCGCGGCCTAAAGCGTTCCGAGGCGACCCGGCGGCCAGTACGTGACCACGGCATTGCCGATCACCCAGTCGATCGGCACCGGGCCCCAGTAACGGCTGTCGTCGGAGTCGCCTCGGTTATCGCCCATCAGGTAGACGTAGCCCTTCGGCACCGTCACCGCGTGGGGGAAGTCGCAGCCGCCGCCCGGCTGACAGCGCGCGGCGAACGGCTCGCTCTGTAGCTTGCCGTTGCGCACGACATGGCCGCCGCGGATCGCGATGCGGTCGCCGCCCACCCCCACCACTCGCTTGACGAACGTCTGCGAGGAGCGCTGCGCCGTTGGCTGATCGCACGGCGTGCGCGTGCCGTCGCCCTCGCCCTGAGCTCCGCAGATCGGCTCGGCAGGATCCGCCCCGTGAGGCGGATGGAAGACCACAATCTGGCCGACCTTGGGCTTCGCGCTCAGGAAGCGGTGCGAGAAGCGGTCCACGATCAGCCGCTGGCCGACGCGCAGGGTCGGCTCCATCGACCCACTCGGCACGCGGTACGGCTTGACCGCGTAGGCCTGCACGGTGATCACGAAGAAGACCGCGACGGCCACTGTCACGACCAGCTCCACGATTCCCTTTCGCCTGGCCGCGCTGAGCACCGCGGAACCGTAGACGCCCGCTTCTAAAGACGCTTTAAGAGTTTGCCGAAGCAACCGTCATGGGGATGACGTTGTGGCGGCGAAATGTTCTTAGTGGGGAAACAACCGGGTGACGAACGGCCTGCGCTGATGGCGTGGCGTCAGGAGTCCCCTGACGTGCGCACGCTGGAGCCGCTCGCGCACTTCGCGGACGACCACTCCGCGCACTACTTCTGGGCGCTGCTCGAGCAGTTGCTGCGCGACGCCGCGTCCACCGGCGAGGTCGGCGTCCTAGAGCCGCCGCCGGCGACGGACGCCTGACCAACCTGTAGCGGAGGGGGAGGGATTCGAACCCTCGAGCGACGAAACCGCCGCTAACGGTTTTCGAGACCGCCCCGTTCAACCACTCCGGCACCCCTCCAGAGCGCCAGAAAGGCTAGCGTCTGTCAGGTGGCGCAGACATCGAAGGCGGTTCTGATCACCGGCTGCTCGACTGGGATCGGGCGAGCGACCGCCGAGCGGCTCGCGAAGAAGGGCTACACGGTCTACGCCAGCGCGCGCAAGCTGGAGTCGATTGAGGACCTGAAGGAGAAGGGCTGCAAGACGCTCGCGCTCGATGTGACCGACGAGACGTCGATGCAGGCGGCGGTCGAGCAGGTGGTCTCGGAACAGGGAGCCGTCGGCGCGCTCGTGAACAACGCGGGCTACAGCCAGTCCGGCGCGCTCGAGTCCGTGCCGATGGCGGACTTCCGCAAGCAGTTCGAGACCAACGTCTTCGGCCTACTACGAATGTGCCAATTGGTGCTGCCCGGAATGCGGGCCCAGGGCGACGGCCGCATCGTCAACATCAGCTCGATGGGCGGGCGCCTGACCTTCCCCGGCGGCGGCGCCTACCACGCCACGAAGTACTCGGTGGAGGCCCTGTCCGACGTCATGCGCTTCGAGGTCTCGGGCTTCGGCATCCACGTGGTGCTGATCGAGCCGGGCCTGATCCGCACCCAGTTCGGAGAGGCGGCGGTGGGGTCGATGAGCGGCATCGAGAGCGACGGGCCGTACGCCGATTTCAACTCCCGCGTCGCCGCCGCGACGGCGGGCGTCTACGAGGGGCCGATGGCACGCCTCGGCGCCGGACCGGACGCCGTGGCGCGCGCGATCGAGAAGGCGATCTCCAAGCGCAAGCCCAAGGCGCGCTATCCGGTCACGGCCTCGGCCCGCCTGATGATCGCCCAGCACGCGATCCTGCCCGACCGCGCGTGGGACTCGCTCATGGGCACGACTTTCCCGCGTCCCAAGCCTTAAATCGCCCGTTTAGCGCCGGGTGGCGAAGAACTCGCGCAGCAATCCCGCCGCCTCGTCAGCAAGCAGACCGCCCGCCACCTGCGGCCGGTGATTGAGCCGCGGCTCGCCTGTGACATCGAGCACGCTGCCGGCCGCCCCGGCCTTTGGGTCAACCGTCCCATACACCACCCTGGGCACCCGCGCGAGCACCAAAGCACCGGCGCACATCGCGCACGGCTCGAGGGTCACGTACACCACGGCATCGGTCAGTCGCCAGCTTCCGAGGGCCGCCGAAGCCTGGCGTAGCGCGAGGATCTCGGCATGAGCGGTAGGGTCTCCCCTGAGCTCGCGCTCGTTTGCAGCCGCCCCGACCACCTCCTGATCGCGAGCCACTACACAGCCCACCGGCACGTCATCGTGCTCGAGCGCGCGCTCGGCCTCGCGCAGGGCGAGGCGCATGAAGTACTCGTCGCGCGGGAAGAAAATCGAACTCATGCCAGTCGTTTACGTCCAGCGGTCAACAACAACTTCTGCTGCTAGACGTTGTTCTTGCCGACATACTGATTGGAACCCCACCCTAGCCTGATGCGCCGCCGCCCCGTCCTCGCCCTGGCCGCTCTCATAGCGGCCTTTCTGATCGTCGCCTCCGCCGCGTCGGCGGCTGACTATGTCCCGGGCAAGGTGATCGTCAAGTACCGGCACGGTGCGCCCAAGCTGGTCCGGTCCGTGGTCCAGCGCCGCACGAAGACGGCATTCGAGGCCAAGCTGCCCTCCGGCGTCCGGGCACTCAGGATCCGCGGCGACCGCTCGGTGCCCGACACGATCGCGGCGCTCAAGAAGCATCCGAACGTCGAGTACGCGGTGCCGGACTACATCGCGCACGCCGCGTACTCCCCCAACGACCCCGGCTTCTCGGGTCAGCCCGGAGGCTGGGCGGCCACGCAGTGGGACATGACGGGCCCGTTCAGCATGAACGCCACGATCGCGTGGGACGAGGCAATCGCCTCCGGCCACCCCGGCGGCAGCGGCGTGATCGTCGCGGTCCTCGACACCGGCGTGGCGTACGAGAACTACAAGCGCTTCCGCAAGGCGCCCGACCTCCACGGCGGCCGCTTCGTGCGTGCATATGACTTCGTCGACAACGACCGCCACGCCAACGACGAGAACGGCCACGGCACCCACGTGAGCATGACGATCGCCGAGGCCACGAACAACGGCATTGGCCTCACGGGGCTGGCCTACGGCGTGAAGATCATGCCCGTGCGCGTGCTCGACTCGGAGGGCGCGGGAGACGCCATCGCCATCTCCCGGGCGATCCGCTACGCGGCCAGGCGCGGCGCCCAGGTGATCAACATGAGCCTCGAGTTCGACACCAGCGTCACGGCCTCCCAGATCCCGGAGATCGTCTCGGCCGTCCGCTACGCCCACCACAAGAACGTGGTGATGGTGGCGGCGTCCGGCAACGAGGCTGACAACGCGGTGGCCTACCCCGCGCGCACGAGCCACGTGATCTCGGTCGGCGCGATCACCAAGGACGGCTGCCAGGCCGACTACTCGAACGGGGGCTCCGGCCTCAAGCTGGTGGCGCCGGGCGGAGGCTCGGACGCGCCGAACAGCGACAACCCGGCCGACCTCGCCAACTGCCACCCGGGCGTGGACGAGCCGCCGATCTTCCAGCAGACCTTCTCCCACGATGGCAGCGTCCGCCGCTTTGCGCTGCGCGGCGAGGAGTACGAGGGCACGTCGATGGCGAGCCCTCATGTGGCCGCCTCAGCAGCGCTGCTGATCGCCAGCGGGCGTCTCGGCAAGCGCCCGTCGGCCAACGCCGTGGAGGCGCGGCTCGAGCAGACCGCGTTCGACCTCGGCCCCCCGGGCTACGACGAGCGCTACGGCTACGGCGAAGTGCAGCCCGCAGCCGCGATGGCGCCTTAGGTCAGTTTGCTGGTTCTTAGTTGTTAGTTGTTAGTTGGTCGGTTCGAAACCAAGAACTAAGAACTAAGAACTCTTTCCTACGTCGTCCGGATAATCAGTACCGAGCAGGGGGCGTGGTGGCTGACTTTGTTCGGCACGCTTCCCAGCAGGAAGCGCTTCGCGCCGGTCATGCCCTTGTTGCCGACCACGATGAGGTCGGCGTTCTGCTCCTCGGCTACGTCGAGGATCGCGTCGGCCGGATCGCCCTCGCGCGCGAAGGTCTCGACCTTCACGCCGGCTTCCTGGATTCCGTCGGCGGCCTGACTCAGCGTCGCCTCGACGTCCTCGCGCGGATTGATCGACCACTGAAGGTCCTGGGGCGCGTCCTGGCGCTCGCCGCGCAGGCGTCCCTCCGGCACGGGCTCGTACGCGCTGACCACGTACAGCTCGGCACCGATGCCCTTCGCCAGCTCGGTGGCCTGCCGTACGGCCTCCTTCGCCGTGTCGGAGCCGTCCGTACCTACCACGATTGAGCCGAACATCCGTCTCCTTCCCCCATTGCCGTGCGCAGCGCGGGCATCATATGCATTTCGAGTGCACCCGCCGGAGGTTCGTAGCGGTAATGGCTCGTTCGCTGTACCATCGCGCAATGGCTGCACGGACTCGCTGCCTGGGCGTTGACGATCACCCCGTTGTGCGTCAGGGACTTGACCTCCTGTTCGGCCAGCTTGACGACCTCGAGCTCGTTGGCACGGTGGAAACCGGGGAGGAGGCGCTCGAGGCTGTCGCGCGCCACAACCCGCAGATCGTTCTGATCGATGTCCGCCTGCCCGGCATAGACGGCATCTCCGCGATCAAGCGCATTCACGAAGCCGCTCCGAACGTGAGCTTCGTGATGTTCTCCGCATACGGCGACAAGCGGCTGCTCTCAGACGCGATTGCCGCCGGCGCCCGCGGTTACGTGATGAAGGGCTCGCCGCCCGAAGACCTGCTGCGGGCGATCCGCACAGTGGCGGACGGCAAGCCATTCGTTGACCCATCGCTGTCCCCCGCCCTGCTGATGACGGGCGCGGGTAGCCGTGAGCAGCCACTCAGCGAACGCGAGCGGGAGATTCTCCAGCTCCTCGCCGAGGGCTACCACACGGAAGAGATCGCGCGACGCATCGGGCTCAGCGTGGAAACGGTGAAGTCCGATACAAAGCGCGTTATCGCCAAGCTGCAAGCCGACACGCGCACACACGCGGTGGCGATCGCCCTGCGTCAGTCGCTCATCGATTGAACCAGTTACCGCGCTTCTGGATCGCGATGCAGATCGTGCTCGTGGTCTGCGTGCTCATCAGCGCGGTAATCGTGCTGATCAAGCTCTAGCTGGTCTTGCGCTCCAGGTCAGCAACTTCTTGGGCCTTGTCGGCTGCCTTGTCCTGCGCGTCCGACAGCTCCTCCTTGGCTTCGCCCTTGCGCTCGTCCTGAGCGCCCTCTCGGCGCAGCGATGCGTCATCGGCGAGGTCGCCGGCGGCCTTCTTGGTGCGACCGAGGATCTTGTCGAGGAAGCTCATTCGCTCAACTCCTTACGTCGATCGGGACACTTGGCGTCCTACCCCGGCCTGACCGTCCCAAACGGTGCACGAAATCGCCCGTCATACGCCAACGTGGCGAAAATTTGTACATAAAGGCACACCGGCTGCTCCATTAGCGGTAGAACCCGTCCCATGACGACTCGCCCGGCAGCGGCTGAGCCGGCTGGCCCCCCGCGAGCGGACTCGGCAAAGCCCGACATCCGGCTCACCGGCCTGCGCAAGTCATATGGCGAGGTGCTCGCCCTCGACGGCATCGACCTCGATGTCCAAGCCGGGGAATTCTTCACGCTGCTCGGCCCGTCCGGCTCGGGCAAGACGACAACGCTGCGGCTGATCGCCGGCTTCGAGAAGGCGGACTCAGGCACCGTCGAGCTCGCGGGCGAGGACGTGACGGGCGTGCCGCCCAACGAGCGCAACGTGAACACCGTGTTCCAGGACTACGCGCTCTTCCCGCACATGACCGTGGGCGAGAACGTGGCGTACGGCATGCGCGTGAAGAAGGTCCCGAAGTCCGAGCGCGGGCAGCGAGTGAATGAGGCGCTCGCAATGGTGCGGCTCGACGGCTACGAGGGCCGCCGCCCGAGCCAGCTCTCCGGCGGCCAGCGCCAGCGCGTCGCCCTGGCCCGCGCGCTCGTCAACCGCCCGCGCGTCCTGCTCCTCGACGAGCCGCTCGGCGCGCTCGACCTGAAGCTGCGCCAGCAGCTCCAGGTGGAGCTGAAGCGCATCCAGTCGGAGGTCGGCATCACGTTCAT
>DATBKS010000273.1:0-4580 GCA_036555755.1 Thermoleophilaceae bacterium | reverse complement strand
CACCGTATGACCTGACCAGTAGCGGTCGACGGGCGTGCCGTCCTGCTTCCGGAAGCGCGGGAACCTGCTGCGGCTGAGGAGCTTCATGTCAGGGATGGAGTCGAGCCCGAGGCCAATTCCCGTCGGAGCTTAGTCACCTGCGCCTACTACGCTTGCCGTGTGGCCACTCGCGACGATCGGCTCGCCCCGCCGGTGGCCGAAGCTCCCGTCGGGCCTGCCAATCCCGCGCCCCTGGCACGCCAGACTCTCGCCTACGGGCTGACCGGGCTGATCGTCCCGCTCGTCGGGCTGATCACGCTCCCCGTGTTCGCGCGTGTGTTCACCCGCTCGCAGTACGGCATCCTCGAGCTGGCGACGACGACCGGGACCGTGGTGGTGACCCTCACCGACCTCGGGATGATGGCGGCCACCCTGCGGAGCTTCTACGACTACCGCGACGAGCAGGAGCCCGAGCGCCGCAACGTCGTCCTGACGGGCTTCCTGACCACCGCAGCCGCTGCGCTCACGGCCGCGGCCCTGATGATCCTCCTCCGGGAGCAGGTGTCGAGCGCCGTGTTCGGGCGCGCAGGCCTCGGCACGATCGTCGTGCTGGTCGCGCTGACGGTCCCCGCCCTCAACACCTGGCGCTTCACGAGCGAGGTGATGCGGATCCGGCAGCAGGCCTTCTACTACTTCGCGCTGTCGGTCGTCGCCGCCGCGATCAGCACGGTTCTCGGAGTCGTCGGCGTGCTCGCCTTCGACTGGAGGGTCAAAGGCGTGATCGTGGCGGGCCTGATCGCCGCCGTCCTCTCGGCGGCCGGCGCCCTCTTCGTGATCCGCCGCAGCCTGGCCGGTCGCTTCTCCCGGACACACCAGCGGGCGATGCTCGCATTCGGCCTCCCGCTCGTCCCCAGTGCGCTTTCGGCGTGGGCGCTCGCCCTGATCGACCGGATCATCCTCGCGCGGCTGGGGACGCTGTCCGAGGTCGGCCAGTACGCGATCGCGAACCGCATCTCGATGCTGATGATGCTCGGCATGACCGCCTTCCTGTTCGCGCTGACCCCGTTTCTCTTCTCGGTCTACGCCGAAGACCCGCTGCAGGAGAAGGCGGCCCGCGGCAGGACCCTCACGTATCTCGTCTTCATCCTCAGCATCAGCGGGCTCGCCCTGACGCTCTACGCGAAAGAGGTGCTGGACATCGTGGCGCCGAAGTTCGACGACGCTTACCTGGCGGTCGGGCCGCTGGTCCTCGGAACCGCCGCGAACGGAATCGCGACCCTGCTCACGACCGGAATCTCGATCGTCAGGCGGACGGTCTACCTCGCGGTCTTCGGAGTGCTCTGCGCCGCGCTCAACATCGGCCTCAACGTCGCGCTCATTCCACCGTTCGGAATCGTCGGCGCCGCCATCGCGACGACGATCGGCTACGGCGCGCTGGCGATCTCCTACTACTGGATCTCGCAGCGTCTGTATCCGACGCCGTACGAGCCGTCCAAGGTCTTGACCATGCTCACGGTTGCGAGCCTGCTCGCGATCATCGGCCTCCTTCCGATCGAGCCGCTGGGCCTCGCCATCGCGGTGAAGCTCGCCGCGCTGGGGGCGTTCGTCGGCATCTCGTGGCTCGCGGGCGCGATGACGAGGACGGAGTACCGAGAGCTGCGCCGGTTCGTCGCGGGAATGCTTCGAGTCGCGCCGGGTTAGCGCGCCTTGTCGGCCATGATGTAGAGGTCGAGGCCGACGACGCGTGCGAGGTTGTTCAGGAACCACTCGCGCCTCAGACCGAAGCGATAGCCGTCGAAGTTCTGCACGTCGATCTTGACGCGTGCGAAGTCGCGGAAGAGGCGCCGCACGTCGGCGCGCGAGACGAAGTCCGTGTGCGGCGCGGCCTCCCCGCCGTCGTGCGCGTCGTACACGCCGCGGAGCTCGTCGTCGAGGGTTCCCGCCCGCCGCCCGCGGACCGCGCGCGCCGCGGCGAATCGCAGCCGCCGGAGCGAGTGGCGGTTGTAGAGCATCACCACGGCCCGGCCTCCCGGCCGCAGGACGCGGTGCACCTCCTGGACGCTCCGCTCGAGATCGCCCGTGTGGTGCAGGCAGCCGATCGAGTAGACGTGGTCGAAGCTCGCCTCCTCGAACGGGAGCTCGAGCACGGAGGCCTGGACTGCGTGGTCCTCGGGAACCCCGAGCCAGGAGAGGCGGACGCGCATCATCTCGACCGGCCCCTCGGCGATGTCGGCGCCGTAGTAGTCCGCTTTGCGCGAGGCGATCAGCTGCCCGAGCGTGCCGTAGCCGAGCCCGACCTCGAGCACCTTCCCGCCGCCGAAGTCGGCGGGCACGTACCGCTCGAGGTAGGGGTAGAAGCCTAGGTACACCTCGTCGAAGCGGCGCAGGTCGTCCGGATCGCGGCCGGTGATCCCGGCGCGCTGCGCGAGGTTCGAGCCGCACAGGGTGTCCCAGAACGACGCGTTGCGCTCGTCGATGGCGTGCTGGCTCATCGGCGCGGAAGGATAGACGCGCCCGGATATCCTGGCCCGCCGGGTCATGCAGCGACTGCTCGTCGTCCACCACACGCCGCGTCCGAAGGCCGTGCGGCTCACGACCGCTCAGAGCCTCGAAGCGGTGACGAACATCCCGGGAGCGGAGGTGCTCGCCTACAACGCCGCGCACGGCATTCCGCGCTGGCTCGGGCGGGGGCGCTTCGACGCCGTCGTGCTGCACACGACCTACCTCTGCCTCCGCTGGCACCGCTGGTTCGAGAAGCACCGCGCACGCAGCGAGTGGCTCGCCGAGCTCGACGCGCTGAAGATCGCCCTGCCTCAGGACGAGTACCACCACGCCCACACGCTCGACTCGTGGCTCGACGACCTCGGCGTGTCGGTCGTCGGGACGGTGTTGGACGACAGCCATCGGGCCGATCTCTATCCCCGGCTCGCCGGGAAGGCGGCCTTCTACGACGTGCTCACCGGGTACGTCGACGATGCCTCGGCCGTGGCGGTGCAGCCCCGGCTCGAGCCGGCCGAGCAGCGACCGTTCGACGTCGTCTACCGGGCAAGGCACCTGCCGTTCTGGCTCGGCAGCCACGGCCAGCTCAAGCACGTCGTCGGCGAGAAGGTCGCCGCACGGGCACCCGCGCACGAGCTGCGCTGCGACATCTCCACCCGCCCGCAGGAAGTCGTGCTCGGCGGTGCGTGGCTCGACCTGCTCGCCAGCGGCAGGATCACGATCGGCGCGGAGAGCGGCTCGAGCACCCTCGACAAGCACGGTGAGCTCGGCGCGCAGGTAGCCGAGTGGCTCGAGCGCGAGCCCGATCTCACCTTCGAGCAGGTCGACGCGAGGATGCCCGCGGGCTGGGACGACTACCGCTTCTTCGCCATCTCGCCTCGACACCTCGAAGCGGTCGTGACGAAAACCGCGCAGATCCTCGTCGAGGGGCGCTACAGCGGCGTCCTGGAGCCTGGCCGGCACTACCTCCCGCTCCGGCGCGATTTCTCCGACCTCGACGAGGTGCTTGAGCAGGCCCGTGACCAGGCGCTGATGACCGAGCTCGCCGACCGGGCCTACGACGAGGTCTACCGCAGCGGGCGATACAGCGTCCGGCGCCTGAGCGAGACGGTCGCGCAGATGATCGCCGAGCACGGATCGGAGTCGGCCGGGAGGCGGCCGGGCCTCGAGCTCGTGCGCCCGCTGGCCTCGGCGCAATCGGAGCTGGGACGCGTCGTGATCGAGCCGGTCACGAACGTCCTCCGGGTCGGGACCGACCGCCCCGGCGAGGTGTTGGCCGCGGGACGGCTGCTGCTGACCGAAGGACGCTTGCGACGGCTGTTCTTGGACTACGCGGGCTCGACGCAGGCCCGGGAGAACATCAGCCCGCGCATCGTGCTGGCAGACCTCCTGTGCCTGGCCGCGATCTCCAGGGCCGACGAGTTCGAGGTCGCGACCACCGTCGATCCGGAACGACACCGGGTGCTGCTGACGAGCGTGTCCGAGAACGGCGCCGCGGGAGCGACCGTGGAAGAGCTCGAGCGCCTGATCGCCCAGGGGGCCTGGGAGTTCCTGTGGGACCACTCGCTCATCGGCGACCAGATCGCGTATCCACTCGCCGGCGGACGCAAGCTGAGCCTGGAGCTGCCCGGAGGCGCGCGCGCCCTGCCGACGCTGAGCTGGGTCGCCCGGACCCACCCGCACCACGTGGCGGAGGCCTTGTCGCCTCTGCTAACACGGCCCTAAGAACCGCGCCGTTATCCTGTCGCGCCATGTGCGGTATAGGGGGAGCCGTCAGCCTCTCGCTGAGCCCGCTGCGAAACGCGCAGGGGACGGTCGAGCTGATGAACGACCTGCTGCGGCATCGCGGGCCGGACGGCGAGGCGACCTGGGTCCACGACCACGAGGTCGCGGCGTTCGCACACAGACGGCTCGCGATCATCGACCTCGACTCCGGCGACCAGCCGATGACCGACGGCGGCGGCAACTGGGTCACGCACAACGGCGAGATCTACAACTACATCGAGCTGCGCGGGCTGCTCGGGAAGGACCGCTTCCGGACGAGCTCCGACACGGAGGTGATCCTCCGCGCCTACCGACAGTGGGGCGAGAGCTGCCTCGAC
>DATBKS010000272.1:0-3010 GCA_036555755.1 Thermoleophilaceae bacterium | reverse complement strand
CCGCCCTTGATGCCGAACACCGGACCCAGCGACGGCTCGCGCAGGCAGGCCACGGAGCGCTTGCCGATTGCGCCGAGACCCTGCGTGAGGCCGACGAGCGTGGTGGTCTTGCCCTCGCCCGCCTTGGTCGGCGTCATGCCGGTGACGCAGATCACCTTCGCGTCCGGCGTTTCCTTCATGCGCTCGAGGACGTCAAGCGTGATCTTGGCCTTGTAGCGACCGTACGGCTCGATCTCGCCGGGGAGCAGTCCCGCCTGTTCCGCAATCTCGTCGATCGGCTTGAGGACGGCGTCTTGTGCGATCTCGAGGCTGCTCTTCATGTGTGCTCTCCCTGATGCTGGTGTGAAGGCGCTGTTCCGGCCGGGCAGGCTATACAAATTGGTACACGAAAATCAAACCGCCCGTGTGGTGCTGGCCGCATTGGTTATGCTCGCCACGGCGTGAAAGGCGAGTTGATCCGCGTCGGTGCGGCGACCATCCGGTTCCTCGTCGAGGGAGCCGATTCGGGCGGCAGCGTGGCGATGTTCGAGGTGGGCATTGCAGCGAAGGCGAAGATGCCTGCTCCTCATAGCCACGACGGCTACGAGGAGACGATCTACGGTCTCGAAGGCGTGTCCACCTGGACCGTCGACGGCGTCGCGACCGAGATCGCTGCCGGGGACGCATTGTGCATCCCTCGCGGCGCGATACACCACTTCGACAATCACGGAGATACCGAGGCCCGGGCCCTCTGCGTCGTGACGCCTGGGGTGCTCGGCCCGGATTTCTTCCGCGAGGTCGCGGCGGTGTTCGACGAGGCGGATGGCGGGCCACCGGACCTGGCGCGGATCGGCGAGATCATGCTTCGTCACGGTTTGACCCCTGCGCCGCCTGCCTGAGGGTGGACGAGTGTCCAAGGACAACGTCGAGCTGACCCTCCGTCTCTATGAGCACTTCAACGCGCGCGATCTCGATTCCCTGCTCATGCTCACGCACGAGGAGATCGTGATCGAGTCGCGCTTGGTGGCCGTCGAAGGCGGCTACCACGGCCACGAGGGCGTACGGCGCTGGTGGACAAACCTGCTCGGCGCGTTCCCGGACTATCAGGCCGAGCCCGAGGAGGTTCGCGATCTGGGTGAGCTGACGCTCGGACGCTTTCGAGGCGTCGGTAACTCGGCCGTCAGCGGCACTCCCGTTGTCGACGTCTTCTGGCAGCTGCTCCGGTGGCGCAACGGCGCCTGCGTCTGGTGGCGGAACGCCACGACGGAGGCGGCCGTCCTCGAAGCCGTCGAGCTGCCCGCCTAGCTCAGGGCCGCCGCTTTCGGCGCCGGACGCAGAGCCGTGCCAGCCTCGCGCGACTCGATCTGCTCGAGCTTGGCAAGCAGCGTCTCGGCCATGCGGATCGATGCTGCGTCGATCAGCCGACCGTCGAGCGACACCGCCCCACGTCCCTCCGCGGCCGCCTCCTTCATCGCCGCGATGATGCGATGAGTGCGGTCGATCAGGCGCGCGTCGGGCGTGAAGACGTCGTTGGCCAGCTCGATCTGTGAGGGGTGGATCGCCCACTTGCCCTCGTAGCCGAGCACGGCAGCGCGGCGGGCGGCGGCGATGTAGCCCTCGGGGTCGGTGAAGTCGCCGAACGGGCCGTCGATCGGGCGCAGCCCGTGCGCGCGGCAGGTCACAGCGATGCGCGCGAGCGGGTAGTGCCACTGGTCCCCCCAGTGCCGCTCCCGCTCGTCACCGTCGGTGAGGACCGAGTAATTCTGGTCGACCCCGCCGATCGAGGCGGTGTGGCTCTGAATTGACGCGGCGTAGTCGGCCACGCCGAACACCATCGCCTCCATGCGCTCTGGGCATGCGGTGGCGATCTCGTCCACGTTGACCATGCCCATGGCGGTCTCGATCAGGACGGCGATGCCGATGTGCTTGTTGATGCCCATCGCCACCTCGATCTGGTCGAGGAGCGTGGCGACGAGCTGCACGTCGCCGGGGCGGCCGACCTTCGGGATGAGGATCGTGTCGATGTGGTCGCCGGCCTGCTCGACGACGTCCACGACGTCGCGGTAGCAGTAGTGCGTGTCGAGCCCGTTGATGCGCACGGACACCGAGCAGCTCCGCCAGTCCTGCTCGTTGAGCGCGTCGACGATGTTGCGCCGCGCCTGCTCCTTGTCGTCGGGCGCGACCGCGTCCTCGAGGTCGAGCATCACGATGTCGGCGCCCAGCTGCGGGGCCTTCTCGAGCATGCGGATGTTGCTGCCGGGGACGGCGAGCTCGCTGCGGTGGAGTCTGGTGCGTTCGGGCATGGGCGGCAGTGAAGCCGCGCTTTGCCGCGCGCCGCAACGACCGTTAGAGAAATCTCCGCGTTTCCATGAGACGGCTCGATGAGTCGTTGACTGGCGGGGTTACCGGCCCCACGCTGGCCCGCATGACCATCACCACAGCCACCCAGCCGCGCCTGTTGTGCGGGCCCGGCCCCACGAACGTTGACCCCGCCGTGCTCGACGCGATGCAGACGCCGATGCTCGGTCACCTCGACCCCGACTTCCACGAGATCCTGCTCGAGGTGGTCGCGCTGCTGCGCGAGGTGTACCGCGCCGGTGACGACGACGTGGTGCTGGCGCTGCAGTCGACCGGGACCGCCGGGATGGAGGCAGGGATCGCGAATCTGGTCGAGCCAGGGGACACGGTCGTGGTCGGGAGTGCCGGCTTCTTCGGCCAGCGCATCTGCGAGATCGCGCGGCGGTATGGGGCGAATGTGGTCGCGGTTGAGGCGGATTGGGGTGAGTGCGTTCCGAACTCGCAGTTGCTCGACACGCTTGAGCGCTTTCCGCAAACCCGGCTGATTGCCGTCGTGCACGCAGAGACCAGTACCGGCGTTGAGCATCCCTTGGCGGAGCTGGGTTCTGCACTTAGGGGAACGGACGTGTTGTTGATGGCGGACTGTGTGACGTCGCTCGGTGGCGTGGTGTTGGATTTCTCTGGGTGGGGCGTGGACTACGCGTATTCGTGCACGCAGAAGTGCCTGGCGGCG
>DATBKS010000271.1:0-11698 GCA_036555755.1 Thermoleophilaceae bacterium | reverse complement strand
GGACGCATAGCCGCGGTCGTGCAGGTCGTTGTAGGGAACGTCGTGCTCCGCGATGTAGTTCCAGACGTCCTTTTCGGTCCACTCGGCGAGCGGATTGGCCTTCCACAGCTCGTGCTTGTCGTCCCAGTGGAACTTGGGCGTGCGACGGCGGCTCGGCGACTGGTCGCGGCGCATGCCTGACACCCAGGCGTCCACCTGCGACAGCGCCTCCTTGAGCGGCTCGACCTTGCGGATGCCGCAGCAGGAGTCGGGCTCCGAGTTCCAGAGCTCGTCACCGTGCTCCTGCGCCTGGCGGGCGAGGCTCATCCCCTGGTAGACCTCGACCTTCACGCCGTAGCGGTCCTCGAGCTGGCGCCAGGTCTCGTAGGTCTCGGGGAAGAGCAGGCCGGTGTCGAGCGTGAAGAAGCGGGCATCGGGCTCGATCTTGAGCAGCATGTCCATGATCACCGAGGCCTCCTTCTGGAAGGAGCAGGCCACGTAGAGGCGCGGGTGGAAGTGCTCGACGAGGTGCTCGAGCACCTCCTGAGCGGTCGCGCCCTCCAGGTCGGGAACGAGGTCGTCGGCTGTAGCTAGACCGCGCACTCGCCCTCCCCTCGGACAACCTTGTACGGCTCGTGGCGGCTCCAGTCGATGAACTGGTTCATCGTGTCGAGGCTGAACTCGACGGGCAGTGCCAGCTCCTTCACCTCGGCCTCGAGGGTCTCGTAGCCGATGCGCTCGGCGAACGCGTTGAACTCCTCGCCGTCCTCGCGGTCGCGCTCGTACATGCGCAGCCAGCGCTCGACGGCGTCCGGCACGCGCTTGGCGGGCAGGCGGACCTTGAGGCGCTGTCCGTAGCGGACCTCGCCGCCCTCGTAGGTGCCGCCGATGTGGGCGACGTACGCCGGCATCGTGCGCTCGCCGACCTTGATCGACGCGCCGTAGAAGCCGATGTTCGCGATGTGGTGCTGTGAGCAGCCATTGGGGCAGCCGCTCATCTTGATGTGAATGCGCTTGGTGAGCGGGTCCTGGATGTCCATCTCCTCCACCCGCTGCATGACGGCGCGGTTGAGGCCCATGGACGAGGTGATGCCCAGCTTGCAGCTATCCGTACCGGGGCAGCTCACGACGTCGACGATCTCGTCGGCGCCGGGCTGGTTCAGCCCTAGCTCGCCGAGCCTCTGCCAGACCTCGTAGGCCGACTCGTCGCGTACCCAGCGCAGCACCAGGTTCTGGTGGACCGTCGTGCGGGCGTAGCCGCCCGAGTAGTCGCGCATGATCTGCGCGAGTCCGCGCAGCTGCTCGGGCGTCAGGTCACCGCGTACCACACGCACCTGCACCGTGGAGAAGCCCTCCTGGCGCTGCGGCTGCACGTTCGACCGGCGGAAGCGCTCGAACGCCGAGTGGTCGCCGTTCGGCTCGGCGTAGTTCGTCTCCGGAGCCGGCGCGTTCGCCTCCTCGTCGTGGATGAGCAGGAGCGGCGTCGGGTCGAAGTCGCGTTCGCTCACCCAGTCGCCCTGGAGCTCTTCCTCGACCATCTCGCGGAAGGCGTCCATGCCGATCTTGTCGATCAGCACCTTGATGCGGGCGCGGGCGCGGTTCACGCGCAGGAAGTCCTGGCGATCGAAGATGCGGAAGACGGCCTCAGCCACCTTGAGGTAGTCGCCGTTGTCGAGCTCCACGAAGTCGTAGAGCGTCGGCGCCACGCGCGGCATGATCGACGTGCCGCCGCCAACGCGGACCTCGACACCGCGCACGCCGTCGCGGATGCGCGGGATGAACGCGATGTCGTGGATGCCGGTGATCGCGCGGTCCTCGTCGGTCGCGGTGAACGCGGTCTTGACCTTGCGCGGCATCAGCTGGGTTGTGGGGTGGCGGACGAAGTAGCGCACATACGCGCCCGCGTACGGAGTGATGTCGAACAGCTCGCCCTCGCAGACGCCGGCCCACGGGTCGCCGGTCACGTTGCGCACGGTGTTGCCGCAGCCCTCGCGTGACGAGAGCCCGGCGTCCGAGATGCGGCGGATGAACTGCGCCGCGTCCCGCAGCGGGACGTGGTGGGTCTGGATGTTCTGGCGCGTCGTGATGTGGCACTTGCGAAGCGGCGCGTACTCTTCGACCACGTCCGCGAAGGTGTCGAACTGGTCGGGAGTGATGCCGCCCATCGGCAGCTTCACGCGGATCATCTGAACGTTCGCCTGGCGCTGGCCGTACACGCCCTGCCTCAGACGGAACTTGATGAAGTCGTCCTCGGCGGTCTGGCCATCCAGGAAGCGCTCGGACTCCTCGTCGAAGTCGTCGAACTCCCGCTCGAGGATCGGAATTACATGGCCCGGGACGTTCTCGTAGACCTCGGGGCTCTCGAGGGACCCTCTGCCGCCGCTCTTGGTGAGTTCGCCTGACTCGCTTGCCGTGACTGGCTCCATCGGCTCTCGGTTCTCCTGGAATCGGGTGGCGTCAAGCGCCGGAATCGGCCGGCGACTGGAAATAGTACAAAACCCGACTGGGAATTGGGCTATTAGGCGATCAGGGCGCGGGAATGCTGCTGTGCTGCGCCACTTCGGCCCCCTCGGGCTCGAGTGGAAGACCCTGTTCCGCCCATGCCACGAGGCCCCCGCCGACGCTGTAGGCGTCCCAACCGGAGGCGGTGAAAGCATCGGCCGCCATCGCGGAGCGCTCTCCGGTGCGGCAGTAGAAGACGAGCGGGCGCTCCTTGTCGAGCTGATCCGTGCTGGTCTCGAGCTCGTCGAGCGTGATGTGGCGCGCGCCCTCGATGCGGCTGGTCTCGTACTCAGCCGGGGTCCGGACGTCGACGAGCTGGGCGTCAGCCAGCTCCGACACCTTGTCGGGCGCGAGCTCGTGCTCGGTGGCCTGCTCAGCCATGGCGGCGCAAGCTAGCAGGAGCGCTCCCGAAGCGATTTTTTCGGTGATAGCGGGCCTACCGCGACGGGGCTACCCAGCTCGGGGGATAGTTTCCGCCGGAGCCGGCCATAACATCGCCGAGATGGCACTCGCCGCCCTTCGTCTTTGCGTGCGCTCGCGCGTGAGGGACGTCTCGTGATCGATCAGGCAGCACTCGCGGAAGCGTTCGGCAAGCTCGACGCCGGTACGCGCGCGCTGCTCGACCTCTCGCTCAGGCGAGCGATCCCGGACGACCAGGTCGCGAAGGTGCTTGGCGTGGACCCGACCTCGATTCCGCCGCGCCGCGCTCGGGGGATTGCGCAGCTCGCGGACATGATGGAGGTCCCTGGGCCGAGCGAGCTGGCGGCGCTGCTGATAGCGATCCCGGACCTGCCGGAGGAAGCATGGGGCGTGCCGACGCCGGCGCCGTTCGGAGGCAGCGTCTCGCTCGCCCGGCGGGCAAAGGCCTTCCGCCGCGTGGCCATCGCCGCCAGCCCGCTTGTGGCCGTGGGCGCGGTGATGGCCGCCGTGGTGGTCGCCGCCTCGGATCATCCGGGGCCAAGCTCCTCGTCGAGCGGCGCGGGTGCCGGCGCTGCCGGCGGCTCGGGTCCTGCCGCTGCCACCGCCGATGCGCCCGAGACGCGTCACGGGCTCCCGCCCGGAGTCGCGCTCGCGAATATCCGCCGCACCGCTCCGAACCACCACCATCACGCCGCCCGTCACCGGCGCGCCCACCGCCACCACAGGCCGGAGGTGCCCGCTCCCGCGATCCTCGCGGACACGCCCGCGCCGATCGAGCACACCACGCCGATTGCGTTCAACCCGGCGCCGGTCACCAAGCCTCGACACGTAACCCACCACCACACGCCGGCGAAGCCCAAGCATTCGCCGAACCCCGCTCCGGACCAGAGCCCCTCCGCGCAGACGCCCACGCCCGATCCCATACCCAACGAGAACAACACGCTCGCCGTGCCGGTCTCAACGCCGAAGTCGAACGAGGTGCCCGAACCGTCCACGGGCAAGCCGGAGAAGACGCCGCCGGCGCCGGTCAACCTCAACCCGCCCGGGCACAAGCACAGCTACCGGAGCGGGAACAACAACTGCGGCCACCACGGCGACAGCAGCGACGACGGCGACGACTCGGCGGGAGACCAGGGATCGTGGAGCCACCACGGCTCCTCGCACCACAGCTACAGCCACGGCCAGAGCAGCAGCGGCGGCAAGTCGTTCAACCCGCCTGGTCTATTCCGCCGCCACCACGGCGGCGGCGGGCGCCACTAGCGGCCCCAGGGCTGGGGGTCGCCCCAGGGGGAGGGACCGGCTGGGTTCCTGCCCACGCCTTCGAACAGCGCTGCCCGTAGCCAGGGGCTGACGGACGGGCCGGCGGGCGCTGGCGGCGGTGCCGTGTCGCGCAGGAACTGCTCGATCGCCGCGGCGATCGCCGCCGCCTCCTCAGGGCTCGCGCTCGACTGGCGCACCTCGATGCGCGGGCGCGCGGGGCTGTGCTTCCCGTTGCGGGTCACGCCGGGAGGGTATCGTCGGCGCGCCCATGCCGGAGATACCCGTCTTCAACCACGACGCGGTGCTGTCGGCGGTCCCGCCCGAGGAGGCGATCGAGCGCGTGCGCCACGCCTTCGTCGAGTACGCGAGCGGCGAGTGGACGATGCCGCCGAAGATCTACCTCGACGCCTATCCCGCCGGGGACTTCCGGGCGATGCCGGCCAAGGGCGCGGGGATCGCGATCTTGAAGTGGGTCACATCATTCCCCGGCAACGCGGCGGTCGGCCTGCCCGTGGTGATGGGCGTGATATGCGTCTCGAGCGCGACGGACGGCGAGCCGCTGGCCTTGATCGACGCCCGCGCGATCACCGCGCTCCGCACCGGGGCGGTGGCGGCCGTGGCCGCGCAGGAGCTCGGCCCGGAGGATGCGCGCAGCGTGGGCATCGTGGGCTGCGGGTTCAACGGAGCGTGGTCGGCGCGCTGCCTGGCGGCGGCCGAGTTCGGTCCGGGCGTGTGCTTCGACGTCGACCCCGAGACCGCCGGCTCGCTTGCGGGCGAGCTCGGATGGGAGGCGGGCAGTCGCGAGGACGCTCTCGCGTGCGACGTGGTCACGTGTGTCACGCCGGGCGACGAGCCCGTGGTGCGAGCCACGGACCTGCATGCGCGCATGCATCTCAACATGCTCGGCGCCGACGGCCCGGGCAAGGCGGAAGCGGAGATCGAGGCGGTGGAGAACTGCCGGCTCTTCTGCGACGAGTGGCGGCAGGCCTCCCACGGCGGCGAGCTGACGGGCGCGGTCGAGGCGGGAGTGGTGAGCCGCGACCAGGTGACCGAGCTCGGCGCGGTGCTCACCGGCGCGGCATCAGGCCGTGAGTCCGCGGACGAGATCACGTTGTTCGACTCGACCGGCCTCGCCATCCAGGACCTCGCCCTCTGCCTGGCCGTGCTCGAAGCGCACCGCGCCGGGACGGTGAAGGCGCAGGCTGTCCGGATCTAGTGGCCGTTAGGCGTGGCTGATCGCCACGTAGAGCAGCGCGAGTGCGGCCAGCACGCAGAGGGCGACGAGCGCGACGCTGCCGACCTGCACGAAGCGGGTCATGCGCTCCGACATCCCGTTACCGCTCGAGCCGAAGCGGCCGGCGCGGGCGGCGAGCCACGTGCCGTGGGGTTCGTCCTCGGCGGGACGCCAGCCAACGGCGGCTGCCAGCGCGGTGGTGACGAACGCGCGCAGCTCCATTCCCTCGCGCACCGCGCCGCGCGTGAGCGCGACGTGAAGCGATGGCGGAATGTCCAGCTCGAGCGGTCCGCGGTCCTTCGACGCCGGTGAGCGTGGCGCCGGAATTGAGCGACCGTTCTCGAGCGCGTCGGAGATCCAGACCTCCATCGCCTCGCGGGCGGCAAGCGCCGCCTCGTCGACGGTCATCCCGCGCGCCTCGCAACCGGGAAGCTCTTCCACCGAGGCAATCCAACCGGCACCCGTGCCGCGTCCCTCACGGGTGAGCACGATCCGATAGGGCCGATTCAGGTAGCGGGAACGCGAGACCGTTGATGTCGCCACGAAATCCATCCTAATCCGGGCTGACCACTAGTACAAACAAGGTACGAACTTTCGGCCCCGAAGTGTTGCTGTGATTTAACGCCCAGCCGGTGGCGCAACTACCGCGTCGGGTGTAGGTTCCCGATAGGACCTCTGGCCCTTAAACAGTGATGAATGCGCCCTCCTCGCTGGGTACGCTGACCGTTCGACCCTCCCTCTTCGTTCCGTGGCTGATTGCTGCGGCGCTTGTGGTTGCGCCTGCATCGGCTCTTGCAGGGAGCGGCCCGGGACCCGATCCAGCACCTCAGGCAACCACGCCGAGCCCCGACTCCGGGGCGCCCAGCAACCCGGCCCCGGACAAGGCACCGGGCTCGAGCGCGCCCAAGCCTCAGCCCAAGCCGACGCCTCATCACGTCACGCAGACGCCGACGCACACGTCGCGGCCGGAGACGAAGACGACCCCGCAGACGACCGCGCCGCCGGTGACCCCGGCACCTGTGGTGACCCACCACGTGACCCATCACACGCAGCGCAAGGTGAAGCGACATCACGCTGTCCAGCACGCAAAGCCGAAGCCCAAGCCCACGACGACCACTCAACCCAGCGAGGTGGCTCCTCCGACTGAGAACACAGTGGCTCCGAAGCCCGTTCACGTCGTGCCGCTCGCGCAGCACAAGCAGTCGGACGGCGTCAACTCCACGCTGATGGCCCTCGCCTCCCTCGTGCTCCTCGTGCTGGCCCTCGCCACCCTCTCACTCACGCGCATCGCATTCGGCGTGGGCGGGGGCCGTCAGTCCGTCTGACCATGCGAAAGCTCTGGGTTCTCATCCTGGCGGTCACCGCATTCGGTTTGACCGCGATCGCGGCCGCACCGGCGTCGGCCGACACGATCACGCCGGTCTGCAACGGGACTGTGTGCAGCAGCGACTGGTACACGAGCTCGGTGGCTTTGACGTGGACGTTCGATCCCGATCCTCCCGACGAGAAGAGCGCGGATTGCGACCCGCAGACGATCAACGAGAGCGCCACGAGCGCGGGGACCACGGTCACGTGCACGGCCACCTGGGGCGCGGATGACCCGGTCGACCAGCCCGTCACGATCAAGGTGGACGAGACGAATCCCTCGGTGGACGACGCAACCCCGGACGCCTCGGCGAACGGCGCGGGGTGGTTCAACAGCCCGCTGTCGTGGGACTTCTCCGGCTCTGACCTTCTGTCCGGGATCGGGCTCTGCTCACAGAACGTGCCCTACAGCGGGCCGGATAGCGCGACCGCCCATGTGAGCGGGAGCTGTCTGGACGTCGCCGGCAACAGCAGCGGCACCGTTCAGCACAACTTCAAGTACGACGCGACCGACCCGTCCACCACTGCCTCGTCCTTCAGCCGCGCGGCCAATGCAAACGGTTGGTACAACGCTCCGCTGACCGTGAACTTCACGGGCACCGACGCCACCTCCGGCGTTCCCAACCCGTGTGACAGCACCCCCTACTCGGGGCCCGACGGCTCTGCGCTGCACGTCTCGGGCGAGTGCACCGACGCCGCCGGCAACACCGATCCCTCGCCACTCTCGTCGGCCGCGTTCAACTACGACGCCACCGATCCCGTCAACACGGCGGGCACGCCGGATCGCGCCCCGAACGCGAACGGCTGGTACAAGGCGCCCGTCACGTTCACCTACAGCGCGGACGACGACACCTCGGGCATCGCCAGCTGCGACCAGAAGACCTACAACGGTCCTGACGACGGGTCGGCGTCGGTGTCCGGCCACTGCACCGACAAGGCGGGCAACGTCGGCCCGGACGTCGTCAAGGCGCTCAAGTACGACGCCACCAAGCCGGTGGTCGACAGCGGCACCGCAACCGCCAGTCCCGACGGGACCAACAGCTGGTACCAGACGGCGCCGACCTACAACTTCTCGGGTCACGACGACACGTCCGGGATCGACTCGTGCCCGAGCGTGACGTACGCGGGCGCACCCAGCGCGACCGCGTCCGTGACGGGCGTCTGCACCGACAACGCCGGCAACACGAGCACGGGACTTCTCAAGTCCTTCAAGTTCGACAACGTCAAGCCCGACACCACCGCCGCCACCTTCAGCCGCGCCGCGGACAAGGGCACTTGGTACAACCACGCCGTCACGGTCAACTTCAACGGGACCGACGCGACCTCGGGCGTACCCACACCGTGCGTGGCCACTCCCTACTCGGCGCCCGACGGCGCTGGAGTGCACGTGTCCGCCGCGTGTACGGACAACGCCGGCAACACGGACGCCTCGCCGCTCAACTCGGCGAACTTCGACTTCGACGCCACCAAGCCCGTGTCGTCCGCGCCGACGCCGGATCGAGCTGCCGATGTGGCCGGCTGGTACAACCACGACGTCACCTTCACCGCCCAGGCCACCGACGCGACGTCGGGCGTCGACACGGCGAGCTGCCAGAAGAAGACCTACAGCGGGCCGTCCGGTTCCGCGCTGACGGTGTCAGCCCACTGCTCGGACAAGGCGGGCAACGTGGGCGACGACGTCGCCTCGGCGGCGTTCAACTTCGACAAGGTTCCGCCGCTCACGCCGACGGGGTCGCCCGATCACGCAGCCAACGCAGCCGGCTGGTTCAACTCGCCGGTGACGGTCACCTTCTCGAGCACGGATCCGGCCGGCGGCTCCGGGATGGGCACCTGCTCCGCGCCCACGTACTCGGGTCCCCCGACGGTGAGCGGCACCGTGTCGGGCGTCTGCCATGACGTGGCGGGCAACACGAGCCCCACGGGCAGCTTCCCCCTGAAGTACGACGCGGACGTGCCCACGACGACCGGCGCCACTCCCGCTCGCCCCGCTAACGCCAACGGCTGGTTCAACAGCTCGATCACGTTCACGATCACCGGCACGGACGCGACATCGGGCATCGCCAGCTGCACGACCACCCCCGCCTACACGACTCCCGACTCGGCGACCGCGAGTGTCAGCGGAACCTGCACCGACAAGGCGGGCAACACGTCGACCCCGCGCAATGTGCAGTTCAAGTTCGACGGCACGCCGCCAACCACCGATGGCGCGGCGGTTGGCCGTGCCCCCGACAGCGGCACTTGGTACAACCACCCGCTGCCTGTGACCTTCACGGGCACCGACAACCTGTCGGGCTTCGCCGGCGGGGGGTCCAGCTGCCGCACCGTCAACTACAGCGGCCCGCCCGGCACCGGAGTCAAGGTCACGGCCGGCTGCGTCGATCAGGCCGGCAACACCGACGCAACGCCACTCGACTCGCCGACCTTCAACTACGACGCCACGCCGCCCACCGTCGCGACCGCCGCCGCGAGCCGCCCGCCCGACAGCAACGGTTGGTACAACCACCCGGTCTCGTTCACCTTCCAGGGCGCGGACGCGAACTCGGGCATCGCGAGCTGCTCGGCCGCAGCTGTCTACGGTGGCCCGGACAGCGCGGCGGCGAAGGTCGCCGGCTCGTGCCAGGACCAGGCGGGGAACACCGGCAGCGGCACCCACTCGCTGCTATATGACCAGACGCCGCCGAAGGTGCTGGGCGCGCTGCCCGACCGGCTCCCCGACCACGACGGCTGGTTCAACCACCCGGTGCGGCTCGCGTTCCAGGGAACCGACGCGACGTCGGGGATCGCGTCCTGCAGCCGCTACACATTCTCGGGCGGCGCTCGCGTGAGCGGTACCTGCACCGACGCCGCGGGGAACTCAACAGCCGCGAGCTTCGCAATCAAGTACGACGCCACCCCGCCGGCCCCGGCGACCGTCAACGTCACCCCGCAGAACGGTTCGGCGCTGCTCACGTGGACCAAGCCGGCCGATGCGGTCGAGGTTCAGGTCATGCGGGCCCGCGCGGCGAAGGCGAGCGCGAGGAAGGCGATCTACACCGGCACCGGCACGAAGTTCGTGGACAAGCACGTTCGGAACGGGACGAGCTACATCTACACCGTCTCGACTCTCGATCGCGCGGGCAACGCGGCGCCGACCACCGTCAGCGTCACGCCGACGGCGCTCAGCCTGCGGCCGCTCCCCGGCGCCGTCGTCAGCGGGCCGCCCAAGCTCACCTGGAAGAAGGTGCGGCACGCGCACTACTACAACCTCCAGCTCTTCGCGGGCAACACCAAGGTGCTCAGCACGTGGCCGAAGACCACCTCGTACCGGATCAAGGACAACTGGCTGTTCAACGGCCGGCCCTACACGCTCGTGGCGGGCGTGCAGTACCGCTGGTACGTGTGGCCGGGCATCGGGCCGCGCAGCAAGAACCGCTACGGGCACCTGTTGGGCAAGAGCACGTTCACTCTCACCGGCTGAGCCGGCCGGACTAGAGGGGGATGTTCCCGTGCTTGCGCTTCGGCTGGTCGACGCGCTTGCTCTGCAGCGCCTCGAGAGCCTGGATGAGGCGCGGGCGTGTCTCGTGGGGGACGAGCACGTCGTCGATGTAGCCGCGCTCGGCCGCCGAGTACGGGTTGGCGAAGCGCGCCTTGTAGTCGGAGATCAGCTTCTCGCGCCGCTCGTCGGGCGTGGGTGATGCGGCGATGTCGCGGCGGTGGATGATGTTCACCGCGCCGTCCGGACCCATCACGGCCACCTCGGCGGTCGGCCACGCGAAGTTGAAGTCGGCCAGCATGTGCTTGGAGTTCATGACGTCGTAGGCGCCGCCGTAGGCCTTGCGCGTGATCACGGTGAGCTTCGGCACCGTGGCCTCGGTGTAGGCGTAGAGCAGCTTGGCGCCGTGGCGGATGATGCCGCCCCACTCCTGGCTCGTGCCGGGGAGGAAGCCGGGGACGTCGGTGAACGTGAGGATCGGGATGTTGAAGGCATCGCAGAAGCGCACGAAGCGCGCGCCCTTCACCGACGCGTCGATGTCGAGCACGCCGGCGAGCTGCGCGGGCTGGTTGCCCACGACGCCGATCGCGTGCCCGTTCAGCCGCGAGAAGCCGCAGATGATGTTGCGCGCGTAGTGCTCGTGGACCTCGAAGAACTCGCCGTCGTCGACGATGTGGTGGACGACGTCGCGCATGTCGTACGGCTTGTTCGGGTTGTCCGGAACGACGTGGTCGAGCTCCTCGTCCATGCGGTCGGGGTCGTCGCCGGTGTCGAGCCGAGGCGCCTTCTCCAAGTTGTTCTGCGGCAGGAAGGACATGAGGTAGCGCACGTCCTCGAGGCAGCTCTCCTCGTCGTCCGCTGCGAAGTGCGCGACGCCCGACTTGGTGTTATGCGACATCGCTCCGCCCAGATCCTCGAACGTGGCCTCCTCGCCCGTGACCGTCTTGATCACGTCGGGGCCCGTGATGAACATGTGCGAGGTCTCCTTGACCATGAAGATGAAGTCGGTCATGGCCGGGGAGTAGACGGCGCCGCCCGCGCAGGGGCCCATGATCACGCTGATCTGCGGGATCACGCCCGAGCACTGCACGTTGCGGACGAATACGTCGCCGTAGGCGCCGAGCGAGACCACGCCCTCCTGGATGCGGGCGCCGCCCGAGTCGTTCAGCCCGATCACGGGGCAGCCGATCTTGGCGGCCAGGTCCATGATCTTGCACATCTTCTCCGCCATCACCTCGCCGAGCGAGCCGCCGAAGACGGTGAAGTCCTGGGAAAAGACGCAGACGTCGCGGCCGTCGATCTTGCCGTGGCCGGTGACCACCGCGTCGCCCCAGGGGCGGTTCTTCAACATGTCGAAGTCGAACGTTCGGTGCCGAACGAAGGTGTCGAGTTCCTGGAAAGAGCCTGGATCCAGCAGCTTTTCCACCCGCTCCCGGGCGGTGAGCTTGCCCTTCTCGTGCTGCTTC